>CADAVB010000098.1 GCA_902791165.1 uncultured Bacteroidia bacterium | reverse complement strand
CAAAGGCGGCGTGTATAACCTCGTCACGAAGCGAGGCCTTTGTCGCGGCGAGCGCTCCAAAATCTCTTGGACGCAGGTCGAGACGGGTTCGGCCATCACGTGGAAATACCCAAGCTGCGTGCTGATGGGCGACAATTCGGTCGGCGAGTTCTACTCTGTCGCCGTGACCAACAACTACCAGCAGGCCGACACAGGCACGAAGATGATTCACTTGGGCAAAAACACCCGCAGCACCATTATTAGTAAAGGTATCTCCGCAGGCCACAGCCAAAACGGCTACCGTGGCTTGGTGAAGGTAGTGCCAAGAGCCGAAAACTCGCGCAACTATTCGCAATGTGACTCGCTGCTTTTGGGCGACCAATGCGGTGCCCACACTTGGCCTTACGTCGAGTGCGGCAACGACAGCAGCATCCTCGAACACGAGGCCACGACCTCAAAAATCAGCGAAGACCAACTCTTCTATTGCCAACAGCGCGGCATCCCGACCGAGAAGGCCATCGGCCTGATTGTCAATGGCTACGCAAAAGATGCAGAAATTATTGTCGATAACGCTGGAAGGAAGCGTTGGATAGTTGATAGTTAAAAGTTGATAGTTAAGAGTTAACATTTGACAGTTAGAGTAGTCCCGTAGGGACGGAAGATAATAGGCAGGCGGTGAAGCGCAGCGAAACCCCTGCCACGGAATGATAGAATGAAATAAACCCCGTAGGGGTGACAGAGATTAAATAATGACACAAACCCATTCAAATAACACGCCATTTTGGTTGCTGCTCATCGGAATAACCCTTATTCTGTTGAGTAACAGCCTCTTGACCGAGGGGATGTTCCTTGACGGGGTGACCTACGCCAGCATTTCGCGCAACATGGCAGAAGGGCAGGGGACGTTCTGGAATCCGCACTACACGCTGACCTTGTATCCCGAGTTCCGGCAGCACCCGCCGTTGGCTTTAGGATTGGAGGCGCTGTTTTTCAAAGCTTTGGGCGACCATTTGTGGGTGGAGAAACTATATTCTGTGCTAGCTTTTCTCATCACCGGTTGGCTGATAGCCCTAATTTGGAAACGGAGTACGAACAACATTCGTTTGGCTTGGCTTCCGTTGCTGTTTTGGTTGGCCATACCTATAGTGTCATGGAGCGCGACGAACAACTTGCTCGAAAACACAATGTCGGCTTTTGTGCTACTTTCTGTCTATCTGATGATCATCAGTTACCAACGGAACCACAAATTCTGGCTTGTTTTGTCGGCTGTGACTTTGTTGTTGGCTTTCCTATGCAAGGGCTTTACGGGCTTGTTTCCGTTGGTTTTTCCCATCTTGTATTGCGCCTTCGATTCCAAGCGGAAATGGATCCAAGGCCCGATTGACAGTTTGATTCTTTTGCTTTCTATAGCGGTCTTTGCGGGCATTATGTTTTTGGCGTTTCCTCCCTCGTTGCCTTATCTTAAAGACTACTTCCAACTTCAGGTGATTGGCGGCGGACTGCATGAGGCAACGGTGGCAACGAGGTTTTCCATCGTTTCCGACATGATGCAGCAACTGTTGATTCCGCTCATCATAGCTTTGGCATTGGTGATTTGTAAAGCCAAAAACAAGGTCAATAATAAGGTCTTTGAGTTTCCGCTCGACAAAACTAGATTCTTTATCTTCTTGATTACTGGCCTGTTAGGCGTGTTGCCCATTATGGTCAGCGTGAAGCAACGCGATTTCTATATGCTGGCAGCCATGCCATTTTTTGCATTGGCTTGCGGACATCTCACTCTTTCGATGGTCAAACGTGAAAAAACGAATTGCGGAAGCGGATGGCAGGACGATAATCGAGATTCCACCTGAAGAATTTACAAACTGGGTCGCTCATGCCTATTTCATGCGATATGGCAAAATCAGCCTGATTCCCAACACACAAACCGAATAATAAATCTTGAAATCTTGAAATTTGAAATCTTATAATACTATGTTGCTGAATATCAAAAACCTACATGTCTCCATCGGAGGCAAGGAAATCCTGAAAGGATTGAATCTGGGCGTCAATGAGGGCGAAATCCACGCCATCATGGGACCCAACGGAACGGGAAAAAGCACGCTTGCAGCGGCCATCACGGGTCGTGAGGGCTACGAAATCACAGAGGGCGAAATCTGGTACAAGGGCAAGAACATCGTCGGGATGTCGCCCGAAGACCGCGCCAACGAGGGCATCTTCCTCAGTTTCCAATATCCCGTTGAAATTCCGGGTGTGAGCATCCAAAATTTCATGCGCACCGCCGTAAACTCAAAGCGTGAGTATCAGGGACTTCCGCCCATGAGCACCGTTGAATTCATGAAGTTGATGAAGGAGAAGCAGGCCATGGTGGAAATCACCGAGAAACTGCAAAACCGCTTCGTCAATGTGGGCTACAGCGGCGGCGAAAAGAAGAAAAACGAAATCTTCCAAATGGCCATGCTGGAACCGAGCCTCGCCATCCTCGACGAGACCGACTCTGGACTCGACATCGATGCCTTACGCATTGTGGCTCACGGCGTTAACCAACTCCACAACGACACAAACTCCTTCGTCGTCATCACACACTACCAGAGGCTGTTGGACTACATCGTCCCCGACTTCGTCCATGTGATGTACGACGGACGCATCGTCAAGACGGGCGGCAAAAACCTCGCCCTCGAACTCGAAGAAAAAGGCTACGAATGGATTAAGGAACTTTGACCATGGACAACCAACTTATCATAGCCGCCAACCAAAGCCGCGAACTCATTGAGTATGACGATGATGCACATCTTTCTGCCGAGCCGAAAGTGTCTGAAATCGTCCTCAACGAGAACGCCAGCCTTGAGTTGTATGTGCTGCAAAACGTGAGCAACGAGGCCTCCATCCAGCGCGAGTTCAAGGTGAGGCAGATGGCCGACAGTCGCCTGAAAATCGTGGTCATCACTTTCAACGGAGGCGACATCCGCAACACCTATCATGTGGATTTGGACGGCGAAGGCGCTGAAACCCAAGTGCATGGACTCTATCTCATCGACAAGACCCAGCATGTGGAAAACCGACTGAAGGTGAATCACAACGTGCCGCATTGCACGAGCAACGAGAAGTTCAAGGGCATTTTGGACGATGAGGCCACGGCCATTTTCAACGGTCATGTGTTTGTGGCCAAAGATGCGCAAAAAACGGATGCACAACAGAATAACAGTAATATTCTGCTGACTTCCAAGGCCAAAATCAACAGCCAGCCGTTTTTGGAGATTTACGCCGACGACGTAAAATGCTCGCACGGAACCTCCACGGGCCAACTCGACCAAGAGGCCATGTTCTACATGCGCCAGCGCGGTATCAGCAAGGCCAACGCACGGATTCTGTTGATGTACGCCTTCGCCGCTGAGGTCAGCAACCACATCGGGAACGAAATGCTGCACGAGCACATCGACGACATGATCAAACGCCGCCTGCGCGGTGAGTTGTCGAGTTGCGAGACCTGCGTGTTGCGTTGCAGCCACCCTAAGGAATATGATTTTGAC
>CADAVB010000097.1 GCA_902791165.1 uncultured Bacteroidia bacterium | reverse complement strand
TCCGGGCGTGTCGTTGTAATAGGATTCAAGTCTGTCGCCTTGAATGACGACGGGATTTTCTGCCGTGCCGTCGATGATAAGCTGGCCGTCGCTCCACGAAATGATGCCGCTTCCTTGGTGGCAATAAACCTTGGTACCCGCCTCGATTTTCAGCGTTCCGTATGAGTTGATGAGCGCGTAGCCGTAAATGACGTAGGGCCGTTCAGGCGTCCATACGGTGGTTTGGAGGCTGTCGGCCACGATTTTGTATTTACCAGCGATGGCACTCGTTACCTTGTCGCCAACGATATAGATGGCGTTTTGTCCCCAAGCCAAAAGTTTGATTCTCTGTGTGTTGCCGTTTGTCATAAACTCCAATTCGTCTTCCACTACAAAGGGTAAGTTGGCTTCCGTCGGGTTGATGGTGACGCGCAAAAACGAGAAAAGACTGTCGTTGGCGGGAATGATTTTGTCGTAAAATTCAGTGGCATTCTCACCGTCAAGGTTGAAGCGGAAAGGGGAGGCCTCGCCGCCGACCAAACGGATGGAACTGATTTTCAAGTCGTCGCTGTGCGGATTGTAAATCTTCAGTTGATGCGTGGCCGAACCCAAAGAAGTGAAAACCGTGTCGAATAATACGGTATCCGCTGAAAACGTGAGTTTTAGGTTGGCGTCGGGATTGATTTGGTTTTCCTTTCTACACGACGCGAAGGCGAGCAGAAACAGGACGAGCATATATAATAAGGTGCGTTTTTTCATGTTTAAGGTTTGATGCGGCAAAAATAGGTTTTTATCTGATACGGAGGGAAAAGGAATTTATTGTATTTTTGCGCAAAATTAACTTTGTTGAACCAACAATTGCAGAAAAATGAAACGTTTAGCACTCATCGCAGCACTGGCACTCATGCTTTTTGGCCTTTGCGGAAAGGTTTCGGCGCAGATTCTTCCCGATGTGCCTGACTTGAAAGGGAAAATGATTTACGGCGGCAACCTCGGCGGCGGAATGTCGGGCAACTACCTCAATCTTTCCATTGCGCCGCAAGTGGGTTATCGCATCTTCAACCCGTGGGAAGTCGGCCTGATCGGCACTTACAGCTTGCAGTGCCTCTTCGACCGTATGTATGGGAATGAATACGCCCATTACTTTGGCATTGCTCCTTACACCAACTTTCAGGTTTACAAGGGCTTGTTCGTTCATGTCGAAGACGAAGTCATGTATGGCTTCTCGCGCTGGAACCACCAAACCACGGCGGGGCAATGGTTCAACAGCGTCTTTGTTGGCGCGGGCTACAGACAGTATGCCTACAACGGCAGCTTCATTTATTACATGGTGCTTTACAACCTCAGTTGGGGCATGATCCAAGACGGCAAATGGGACACGCCTTATTCTTCGCCCTTGCAGGTTCGCGTTGGATTTTGCTTTTGATCAGTTGAAAGTTGAAAGTTGAGAGTTGAAAGTTGAAAGTTGTTATACAAAAAACTGACAACTGTAAACTGTAAACTGAAAGCTACAGCATCCTCTCCAGTTCCCGCTTCGTGTCCTTGTTTTTCAGGGTCTCGCGCTTGTCGTAATAGTGTTTGCCTCGGGCCAGGGCGATGTCCAATTTGGCCAAGCCGTTCTCATTAATAAATAAGGTAACAGGCACGATGGTGAAGCCTTTTTCCTTCACTTTGTTTTTCATTTTTCGCAGTTCGCGGGCGTTGAGCAGCAATTTGCGGTCGCGCTTGGGGTCGTGGTTGTTGTAGGTGCCTTGCGCGTATTCTGCGATGTGCATCCCGATGACAAACAACTCGTTGCCTTTGAAACTGCAATATGAATCCGCCAGGCTCGCCTTGCCGGCACGAATCGACTTGATCTCCGTTCCGGTGAGCACAATGCCCGCCGTGAGCGTTTCAACGAGGAAATATTCAAACGAGGCGCGCTTGTTCTTTATCTTGATATTTGTGTTTCTTTTGTCCATTGCGGCTGCAAAAGTACACATTTTTCGCGAAATCGGCTAAAAAACCGTACCTTTGTCGCCATGAACACGATAGGACACATTTTTAGACTGACCACTTTTGGCGAGTCGCACGGCACAGCCATCGGGGGCGTTATCGA
>CADAVB010000096.1 GCA_902791165.1 uncultured Bacteroidia bacterium | reverse complement strand
CAGTCCGTTAATCTCAGCAAAGCCTCACATATCATCGCCGCCAACGTGGATTTGGCCATCGTGGTGGCCACCATCGCGCACCCGCGCACCTCGACGGGTTTCATCGACCGCTTTTTGGTGACTGCCGAGGCTTATCACATTCCCGCCGCCGTCATCTTCAACAAATGCGACCTTTACACCGACGAGCAGATAGGTGAGATGTGCGTTTTGATGGAATATTACCAAAGCTTGGGTTACACTTCGTTTGGCGTTTCGGCCAAGACAGGTTTCCAAGTTGAGGAGCTTAAAACCTTGATGCAAGGCAAGATATGCTTGTTTTCGGGACATTCCGGCGTGGGCAAGTCGGCGCTTGTGAACGCTTTAGACCCGTCGTTGAACGTCCGCATCGGGGCGATTTCGGGTTATCACGAGAAAGGCAAGCACACCACGACTTTTGCCGAGATGCACCATTTGGATTTTGGCGCGTGGATTGTCGATACGCCCGGCATCAAAGAGTTTGTTCTGTATGACCTTGAGAAAGAGACCCTTGCGCAGCGTTTCCCTGAAATGCGCGACCTGATGAGCGAGTGCCGTTTTGCCAACTGCACCCACATCCACGAGCCGGGTTGCGCGGTGAAAGTCGCCGTCGAGAATGGCGACATTGCCGACTGGCGCTATGTGAATTACCTTCGCATGATGACCGACGAAAGCCACGAGTCAGTGAAGGAGGAAGGATAATGTAGGGACACATTGAATGTGTCCGAAAAATGGACAATTTGAAAATGAACGAATTACTAACAAGATCAATTTCAGGAATCATCTTTGCAGCGGTGGTCGTGGGCTGCGTTTTGTTTGGCCCATGGACCTGTTCGGCCTTGTTGTTGCTGGTGGTCGGCATCGGCACGTTTGAGATGTGGCGTTTGCATGGTATCGAAGATTCCAAATGCCGCATTTTGAGCGAGTTATACTCGATTGGAGCCTATGCTGTGGCGGCTTTGGTGGCCTTGCATTTCCTCCCCATGAAGTGGCTTCTGTTGGAACTGGTATTCATGATGATACCTTTCCTGTTTGCCTTGTTCTCAACGAAATACGACTATAAAACGCTGTTGTCCAACTTTTACGCATCCTTGGTCTTCCTCAGTCTTCCGTGCGCATTGATGCTGTTCATGTACCGTACCGACTTGTTCGGACAAATGGCAGGTACACATCTTATCTTATTGATTTACGGATTGTTATGGACTGACGATATGTTTGCTTTCTTTACTGGGAAACTGTTGGGCAAGCATAAACTCTTTTCCCGCATTTCGCCTGGCAAGACCATCGAAGGCAGTCTTGGCGGTTTGGTTTTCACTGTGATTGCGATGGTCGTTTTTTGTCATTATGCCTCGTGGCTGTCGGTTCCAGCGGCGGCAGGAATGGCTGCTATCGCGGTGATTTTCGGTACTTTAGGCGACCTTTGCGAATCCATGCTGAAACGTCAGGCGGGAATGAAGGATTCGGGCAAGCTGATTCCTGGTCATGGCGGCATTTTGGACCGTTTTGACTCCATTTTGTTCAGCGTACCGTTTATTTTCGTTTATTTGCTGCTGCTATGAAGATTCACAAAAGACTACACGAAGAAGGCACGAAAGCCATTTTGATTACGCTGGCAATCATAGTTGCCTCGGTCGCGATTGTCAATTGGCTTTGGCCGAAGCAAACGGTTGGACATTATATTTTGTATGTTTTTGAGTTTGTGGTGCTTATCCTTACGGTTCGTTTCTTCCGTGTCCCGATTTGGCGCAAGACGACGTTGGCCGAAAACGCGGTTTTGTCGCCTGCCGACGGCATCGTGGCGGCCAACGAGGAAGTGTTTGAGGACGAGTATTTCCACGACAAACGCCGCCAAATCTCCATTTTCATGTCGATTTACGACGTGCATGTCAATTTCTTCCCTTTCGACGGCGAAGTCACCTATTACAAATACCATCCCGGGAAGTTTTTGATGGCCATCAATCCCAAGTCATCGACTGACAATGAGCGCAATACGATTGTCTTGAAGGACAAGAAAGGCCGTGAAATCTTGGTGCGTCAGATAGCGGGTTTCGTGGCGCGGCGCATCGTGTGCGACCTCAAGGCGGGCGATGAAGCCATAGCTGGCGAGGAGTTGGGCATGATTCGTTTTGGCTCGCGCGTGGACGTGTTTCTGCCTTTGGATGCCGAAGTGAAGGTCAGAATGAACCACCGAACCGTGGGCAAGGAAACGGTTTTGGCGGTACTGAAATAGTCAAAGTATTGACTTGATTTCCATTAGATTATAAACCTCAAACGTCCGCTCCCCTTCAACCTCTTTTCCGTTAGGATTGAAGAAAATTTGGTCGATGCCGGCGGCGCGCGCTCCGTCAATATCGACGGCCATCTCGTCACCAATCATCAGGCTTTCCTC
>CADAVB010000095.1 GCA_902791165.1 uncultured Bacteroidia bacterium | reverse complement strand
TTTGTCGGGGCAGGTGTGTGCCGACTCGCTCGGTGAGCGCATCTATTCCGGCGTGGGCGGCCAAATCGACTACGTTTATGGCGCGTCGCGCTCGAAGGGCGGCAAGGCCATCATCGCCATGCCTTCCACCACGCGCAAGGGCATCAACAAGATTGTGCCCGCTTTGGACTTAGGTTCTGGTGCCGTCACCACGCGCAACCATATCCATTGGTTCATCACGGAATACGGCGCAGTGAACCTTTATGGACGCTCGCTTCAAGAACGCGCCAAGCTCATCATTTCGGTGGCGCATCCGCAGTTCCAAGAGCAGTTGGACGAAGCCGCTTTCAAGAGGTTTGGACCGCATTTCCATTACCTTTGGAACAATATAGTTTGAAGTTGATAGTTGTTTAGTTGGAAGTTAGTCCCGTAGGGACGATGGATAATAGGCTGGTGCTGTAGGGCTGTCGCAATGCGGCAGCCACAACCTCGCCACAAAAAAAAGGAATTATGTTTGGAAGTATCAATTTCGTGGAAATCTTCGGCGCATTCATCGTGATGGCCGCCATCATCGACATCTTCGGCTCCATTCCCATCTTCGTGGGCATGAAGGCACAAAACAAGACCATCAAGGCGGGACAGGCTTGCTTTACGGCCTTGGGGCTGTTTTTGGCGTTTTTCTTCGCTGGCGACGCGCTGCTCAAGCTCTTCGGCATCGATGTGGCTTCGTTTGCCGTGGCGGGTTCGTTTGTGCTGTTCATCCTCGCCGTCGAGATGATTCTCGGTCGCGAAATCATCAAGAACGAAGGCGGCAAGGGCGGCGCCAGCATCGTGCCCATCGCCTTCCCCTTGATTGCCGGTCCAGGCGCGCTGACGGCCTTGCTTTCGCTCCGCGCCGACTACGCCGTCATCAACATCCTCATCGCGCTGTTGCTCAACATCTTGTTGGACTACATCGTCATCAGCCAGCTCGACCGCATCCAGAAACTTTTGGGCGAAAACCTGATTTTCATCCTCCGCAAGTTCTTCGGCGTCATCCTCTTGGCCATCGCCGTGAATATGTTTGTCAATAATATTTCGGTGATTATCGGGAATGTGGCGAGATAAACCCTGTTTTTGGGGATTCTCACGGCCCAGCTTTTGGTGCCGTTAGCAGTGTAACAAAAAAGGCAACCCGTCGGGTTGCCTTTTTTGTTACAAGTCATCTGACTCCTTATCTCAATATCACCTTCTCAATGCGAATGTTCCCATCGCGTACCAAAGCGATGAAATAAACACCTTTTTGGAAACGGCTTAGATCGACTTGTGCAGATCCTCCTCGGGATTGTCCTTGCATAACGGCTTGGCCAACGATGTCGTAAACCGTATAATCAAAACTTTGCTGATCTTCAAAGGCAATGTTGATTTTTCCATCGGTGGGATTGGGATAAAGGGTCATTCCCGTCTCATGCTCTTCCGTGCCGTCGTAAACAAGCTTTATCACGACATGGACGATGAAATCGACATGTTGCCCGTCGCTGGTGGCGCGAATCGTGAGGTTAGCAGTAGCATGTTCGGGGTTTTGTCGGGTCATCACCAAAGTCGTTCCGCTCATCGAGGCGACCAAGGCACTCGGATTGGAATTGCTGACGATGCTATAAGTGATTTGCTCGTCGGGGTCGTCAGGGTCGGTGGCCACGCCTTCGAGGTTGGTTTGGATGGTTTGCGGATACTCTTCGAAGGCCACTTCCTCAACGGGATTGGCGACGTAAGGTGGCTCGTCAATGACGACAGGAGCATTGCCATTGAAATCATCCATGCAGAAATAGGCAGGCGTAATCATGCCTCCGCTGTTGTTTTTCGATGATGAGAGGCTGAACGATATGGAGGCCACCTGTCCCAAAGCGCTGAGGTCGAACCACTCCCAAGTGTCGAGGATGTAGTCTTGCTCGTTGTTGGCAAAGCGGTAGTCGGCGAGATAGAAATCCAAGGAGCCGACTGTTTGGCCGCTGGCGTTCTTGCCGGTCGCAGTCAGTTTGAACCAGTCGGGATCGTTGCCCGAAACGCCACCAAAAGGTGTGGCAGTGTAGTCGCCTTCAAGCATGTTCTGGTAAGCCCAAAGGTTGTTGGTGACATAGCATCCCGAAACAGTTTGCGTACTGCCGTCTGCCGCCGACACTTCGGTTTGCGCGCCCATCGCATAAGCCACTGCATACTGCGACGACCCATCGAAACCGCCACCAGGGGCTGCCGTGTATTGGGCATCCAAGCCCGTCGGGCTGAGGTCGGAACGATTGGAAGCCGTAAAACCGCCCCAGAAATAGGAAGAATAATAGTTGGTGAACATCCAACCTCTGCTAAACATCTCGTTGTTGCCTTCCTCGGGTTGCCAAATGCCTTGCGACGACAACGCAACATCCTCAAAATCAGCAATGCCAATGGTTATCACCACTGCATTACCCGAAACATTGACATTCATATCGACAT
>CADAVB010000094.1 GCA_902791165.1 uncultured Bacteroidia bacterium | reverse complement strand
CTTCAAATATTGTACGAACGCGGGCAACACTTTGAAACCGTCACTGATGATTTCCATGGCGATGCTTTTGTGCTTTTTCAGTAAGTCCTTTAGTTCAATGACGGGGATGTCCTTGATGCCTTCAAACTTTAGGTATTCGCGGAACGAAAGTCCCGTCAAGGTGTATTCCATCAGCCTTCTTGAGAGGTCGCCTTTGCCTTTCTCCATCTTGAGCATCGACGAGCCTGTGTAGGCAACGTAAAGTCCGGGATAGTTGTCGTTGAGGTTCTTCAAGACGGTCTGCCACGAGTCCAAATAATGAATCTCGTCGAGGAAAAGATAGCGACCGCCATAGGCATAATAGTCTTCCACCACATCCGCAAAAGCGTGTGTTGCAAACCATAGGTCATCCAACGAGGCATATAGCACCTCCGAAGTGTCGGGAAAGGCCTCCTTGATGTGCTGGAGCATCAGCGTGGATTTGCCCGTGCCTTTCGGCCCTTTGATGCCGATGAGTCTGTCTCTCCAGTCGATTTTTCCAAACAGGTATCGCTTGAAGTCGGCAGAGGTGGCTTGCAGCTTCCTATCCAAGACCTTTTGCAGATATTCAATTGTGTTCATGGCGTTTCTATTTTGCCTGCAAAGATACGAATAATATTTCAAAACACAATATTTTTGCAAAAAATAGAATCTAAAAACATTAAAATAATTGAAAAATAATGTTTCTAAATACTAACATATGATTAAAAATAGTGTTTCTAAATACTAATTTTAAAATCTTGAATTTTCAAACTTGCCATATCGCGTTTTTTTTCGTTTCTTTGTAATCTCAAACATCTAAAACAGAATGAGTATGAATAGAATTTTGAAGGCAATGGCAGCTCTGATGCTGATGATGGTTTTTGCGGTGAGTTGCAATAAACCTGATGAGCCGAATAATGGCGGAAACAATGACCTCCCTGAAGAACCAGTTGTTGGCTTGTTTTCGATAAATGATAGCACGCAAGTGTGTTTTTCACCAGGTAACCTGCAATACCAAGCCTCAACCAACACTTGGCGCTTTGCTGAACACCAATGGGATTATATTGGAGAAGGGAATGCCAATATTTCTGACACCTACGACGGTTGGATTGACCTTTTTGGTTGGGGAACTGGAGACCATCCAACGGATACCTCGACTTATATGGAGCATGTTGTCTATGCCAATTTTGTAGATTGGGGTGTGAATCCTATCAGCAATGGGAATGGCTTTGCTGATCAGTGGTGGACCCTTGATTGGTCGGATTGGCATTATTTGTTGTATCGTAGAAATACCGATTCAGGGATCCTTTATGCATCTGCAACTGTTAATGATATATATGGTTTGATATTGTTGCCAGATAATTGGGACGAATCTGTTTTTGCTATAATTGACTATAACCATGGGAGTCCGTTTAGTTCTAATGTTATTACTGAATCCCAATGGGAAATTATGGAGAGGTATGGTGCCATCTTTTTACCCGCTGCAGGAGTAAGGAGAGGGGCGACATTAATGTGGGTTCAGGAAGCAGGCTTGTATTGGATAGCTGGACCGTCAGATCCCTTTGCGTATGTGTTTTATGTTCAGTGTTTTGGGGGTACAGTAGGGATGCCCAATTATTGTCCCCGTTACGCAGGATTGTCCGTGCGTCTTGTGCGTGATGCCGAATAATGAAAATCCCCGTAACGCCATCTTGTGCTACGGGGATTTCTCTAATTCTCCAATTCTTGATTAAAGTTTCTCCATATTCCTCTTCACAAACTCGCTCAAATCCTTGCCTTTCAGCAAATTCTTCGAGAGCAAGGCGAGGTCGTAAATCTGCCGAATCGTGGCTTCCTGTGCGGCTTCGTCCTTGTCCAAGAGGCCAGTGATGACAGGGCTGTTGGTGTTGAGCATCAGCGTGTAGCTGTCGGGCATGGAGCCGTAGAACGACATCGGGCCGCCGCCCATCTGTTCCATCTCCTTCATACGACGCATCCACTCGTTTTGGGTGACCTCCACGGGCGCGGCTTCGGCACCCTCGTTGCTGAACTCCACGTTGAACTTCACCTTGTCGATGACCTTCTCGAAGGCGGCCTTCACGGTTTCCTTCTGCTTGTCGTCGAGGCTCGAGGCGGCTTCTTTGTCGTCCTTCACGATGAGTTTGTCGATGGTGTTGGAGTCCACACGGGCAAACATTGCGCGGTTGTCGCCGCCTTTCTCGCCTTCCTTTTGTTCGTAGGCACTGATGAAATGCGGGTCGAGGATGCCGTCCATCATCAAGACGTTGTAGCCCTTGGCCTTGGCGTTCTCGATGTTGGTGTATTGGTCGTCTTTGTCGGTGGCATACAGATACACCAGCATCTTGTCCTTGTTGGTCTGGTTTTCCTTAATCAAGGTTTTGTACTCTTCGATGGTGTAGTACTTGTCGTCGGTGTCCTTGAAGAGGAAGAACTTCTCGGCGCGCTCGTAGAACTTCGGGTCGCTCATCATGCCGTATTCGATGAACACGCGGATGTCGTCC
>CADAVB010000093.1 GCA_902791165.1 uncultured Bacteroidia bacterium | reverse complement strand
ATGAAAAAAGGATTCATTTTATCAGTGCTGCTGCTTGTATGTTTAGCGGCGAAAGCCCAGGACGGGCGTATCATCTATCAGGAATTCGACCCGCCTTTGATTTTAGAGAAAGACCATACATCAACCTACCCGACCAAAATAATTTTGATCGACCTTGATTTGGACAGCGTGTATGATTATAAACTACAGGTGGAATTTGCGAAAGGCGGTTATGCATTTACAGAATCGACCTATTCCAACACGCAGCTCAGAGGGGCGAATTTCAACGACTCCATTAGCTCTTATGCAGGAGGTTGGGGTTATGTTCACGATATATGGCCTAATGACAATGGCGACTTCGATGACGAGAAGGTGGCTTTAAGGAAAGTCATAGACGGGGAGTATTACTATGGTTGGCTCCATCGGAAGGGGCACATTGATTCTCAGACCAGTATGACGGCCATTGAGGAAGATACGGAATCCCATGCTTTGGCAACCATACATCCCAACCCCACCACAGGTATCGTTCGCATAGACGGCGAAAGAGCTACAGAGATTCAGGTGCTTAATGCGCTTGGCCAGTTGGTGAAGACCATCCAAAACACCAACGAGGTCAACCTGCACGGTTTGCCGCAAGGTATCTACCTGCTGCGCGTCGCTTTAGAAGACGGCACCGTGTTCACCGACAAGGTGGTGAAGGAATAAACGCGGCGACATTCGTAGAGCCGTGGCGCGCCGCGGCTCTACAACCGCCGCAAAACAAACCCATGCGGCTGACGTGGTACGACAGCCATACAAACAACGACAACGATAGGATTTTTAGGAACCAAAAAACTAGACAAGACATCTAACCTTAAAACCAAACTAAAATGAAGAGATTTTATTTCTACGCCATCGCTTTGATGGCGCTGGCGACAACAGTCGCCGTGGTGTCGTGCAAGAAGGAGAAAGAGCCTCAAGTTGAGGCCGAAGTCCCGCAGGCCGATGCCCAGATGCAGGCCGAGATTGACCGCATCGTCAGCTTCAGGAAACAAGTGGATGAGCGCAAGGCCAACCCAGGCACGAAGAGCGCGGAGACCGTGACCCTCGACGAGGCCATAAACAACATCGTGGACCTCTTCAACGTGACCTACACCGAGCCGATGGCCTACTACACGGAGAGCGAGCGGCACGAGTTCACCCTCAGCGTCGCCCTGACCGCCGACGGCAAGGTGCTCCTTGACGACGTGGTGGCCGCCTACGAGCAGGCCTTGGCCAACGCCCGCGAGGCCTACCACGGCAGCAACCTGCCCGACAAGGCATACCAGTTTCTGACGGTAACCTGCACACCGCAGCGCGACGGCACCGCCGAGCTCAAGTTTGACGGGCAATACGGATCGAAAGGCAACATCCTTCCCGCGCCAACACCCCATATCGACGGACCTTTTATATATGAGGGCTATGACTGGCCTTATCGGTATGGTTTGTTTTGCGATGATATGATCATAGAAGGGGCAGACAAAGTGTTGAAGGACACTATCATGGCCAAAGTTTGTGCCGAAATGCCCGAGCCACCAACGGGCTACAAGGGTTTCTTTACGCTCATCAAGGGTTACGATTTCCATGCTCCAGAATACATTGGGGTGTTTTATAGTACTGATGTTGAACAGACCTGTATCACATGGCAACACATGAACGATTATCTTTATTGGGAAGAATACAACATCTACAATGTAATCCCCGACACGTTGGGCATTAGCCTTGAAGCTCAAAACAACGTTGTTCCCCCATCCCGGTATTATGTGATAGATGTTGTAATAAATGGAGAAGAAAGCTCCAACCCTTCGTTCATCAGGCACAACACCCATGTGAAATACGGTCGATACAATTTTGTGAATGAGAACACCATCGGGCAACAGCCCCTTTGAAACCCCTCGAAATAACAACCACAAAACAAACAAACCCATGAAACGCACGTTTTTTACACTTTTGCTCGTATTTCTTGCCGCGTTAGCGTGGGCGCAGCAGGTGCACCATGGCGAGTTCTTTGAACTGGACGAGCCTGTCCAGCCTATTGGCCACGACGAATACATGGCCACGCAGTACATCAGTTTGGAGAGAGGATTCCTTGCCGATCCCGTTCCCGGTACATCCCTGCTATTAAGACTAAGTCCGTTGGGCATCCAAGACAACACGTTCACCGTTTCGGCCTATCCCAATCCTGTGAAGGGTTTGCTAAACATCAATCTATCAGGCATCCCTACCGACAAACGAAGCCGAATCCACATCGTTGATGCACAAGGGCGCGTTTGTATGGAACTTCAGATTCATGGCAGTGGCGGCAGTCACGCCATAGACATTTCAAACTTAAGCCCTGGTATATACCTCTATCGTATCGGTGAACCAGGGGCGTGTGAAACAAAAGGAAAATTCGTAAAGCAATAACACTAAAACCATAAAAAAATGAAAACATCTATTATTATGAGAAAGAGAGCCTTAATGACAATGTTAGTTATGCTCGCTGCTGTCAGCGCAACGGCTCAAGTGTATTCAACTGGCGGAGCTTCGGAAGAAGGCTACAAATCGACCATCGGTAACCAGAACACGGCCGGCGGCAACTATTCGTTGGCCGCAGGCAGTGGATGCCAATCGGTGGGCCAGTCATCGATTGCCATGGGATTCGCCAGCAAGGCGGGCGGATTATGCTCGTTGGCGTTGGGAATGAGTGTGGAAAGCCAATCCGACTACAGCATCACCATTGGCCGAGGCCAAGGTCTCGCCGAGCCGCTACTCAACACCACAGGCGGCATCATGATGGGTATGGGTTCGTCGCTGCCCACTTTTTACATATCACCTCAATTCAGTACCAATCGCACCGGCAAAGTGGGCATCGGCAATGTGACCGACCCGCAGGCCAAGCTCCACATCAGAGGCGACGCCCTTGAAGACGCCGACATCCTTCTGGTATCGTACGCGCCGTTCAAGTCGGCCATCCGGTTCCGCAACGACGACAACAGCATCTCGCTCGAACCCAACAACGTGATGCGCATCAAGGCGCTCACCACCTACCTGATGATCGACGCCCCGAAGGTTTGCTTCGGCTCCGCGACGACCTTCCTGTCGAACACCGACGACGAAGTGTTCTCCGTCAAAGCCCCCAAAACGATTGCGCAGGAGGCGAAGACGATACTGCTTTCGGGCTCCAGCGAAATCGGGCTTCAGTCCGAAAGCATCGCCCTGACGGGCAAGGTCGGCATCAACACCACCAACACC
>CADAVB010000092.1 GCA_902791165.1 uncultured Bacteroidia bacterium | reverse complement strand
TTTGGACAACTACTGCTATGATTACGAGTACAACGAGCAGGTGGCTGCGCTTTACACCAGCCTTGGCAACGACTGGGGCCGCTGGTCGGGACAGGTGGGACTTCGTGCCGAAATGACCGACATCATGACCAACTTGAAAGGCTACGCCCACGATGGCACCGACTCCATCAACGGCGGCAAGCCTTACATCGACTTCTTCCCGAGCGCGCATCTCAACTATTCGGTGAACGAAAACAACCAATTTCAAGTGAGCTACACGCGCCGCATCCGTCGTCCAGGTTTCTGGCAGATGAGTCCGTTCCGTTCTTACAACGACAACCGCAATATACGCATGGGCAATCCTGCCTTGAAACCAACCTACATGGACAGCTACGAGCTCGGCTACATCCACTTCTGGGACAAGGCCAGTTTCAATTTCACTGCGTATTACCGACACGGCAACAACATGATTCGCCACTACACCTTCGAGGACGACGGCGTATTTTATAGTATGCCCGTCAATTTCGGAAAAGCCGACGACTTCGGCATTGAGGCCGTGGCTCAAGGCCAGATGACTAGTTGGTGGAACCTAAACGGAAACGTTAACTTTTTCCGTTCCTACACAAGAGGTTACATCGAGGAGAAATACTACGAAACGGAGTCGTGGATGCTGTTTGGCCGCGCCGTATCGAAGTTCAAGATCAAGAATTGGTTTGATTTACAGCTGACAGCCCATGTGATGGGACCACACAAGGAACCGCTCGGAATGCGCAAGGGCAACTGGTGGATGGATCTCGCCGTGAGTAAGGAAATCTTGCACGGTAACGGCACGATTACCTTCAATGTCCGCGACCTGTTCAACTCGCGCAGCATGGGCGGCGAGTCGTGGGGCGACGGCTTCTGGCAATACAACACCAGCACTTGGAACCGCCGCTCGTTCTCGCTCAACTTAAATTACCGCATCAACCAGCAGAACATCAAGCGTGGCCGTCCCGGCGGCGACGAAGGCGGTGGCGATGAAGGTGGCGAGGAGCAGATGGAAGAATCGTATTGATTCCGAAAGGAGGTTTTCGTAAAAATCTTACATCGGGTCCACGTCAATCTGAACCTGAACCGCTTTGTATTCGGAATTTTGCTGGAATAAATGTATCTGCTGCGCAATCAACTCCTTGACTTTCTGTGTGTTGTAATCGCGGCGAAACTTCACCATCATCTGCTTGATATACAGATTCTTGACCCTTGAAACGACAGGATATTCCGGCCCGAGGAGGTCTTGCTTGAAGATAGGGCGAAGCATGGAAGCCAACTCCGCCGCAGCGGGATTGAGTTTTTGGTATTCCTTATGCTTTAATCTGATGAGAATCAGGCGATAGAACGGCGGATAACCGAACTGCCTGCGAATGACCATCTGCTTTTCGTAAAGTCCACGAAAATCGTTGCGAAGCACGTCCTGAAGCACGGGATGCGCCGGCTCGTAGGTCTGGATGATGACTTTGCCCTGCTTGCCCTTGCGTCCTGCTCGACCCGCCACTTGCGCCATGAGTTGGAAACTGCGCTCATGTGCGCGGAAGTCAGGGAAGGAGAGCATGTTGTCGGCGTTGAGGATGCCCACCACCTTAACAGAGTCAAAATCAAGGCCTTTTGTGACCATCTGCGTGCCCACGAGAATGTTAGTTTCATGGTCTTGGAAAGCCTCCAAAATATTTTGATAGTCGTTCTTCGAGCGTGTGGTGTCAAGGTCGAGGCGGGCAACTTTGGCCTCGGGCATGACGAGGGCCAAATCCTCCTCAATCTTCTCTGTACCAAAGCCGTGCATCCGGATATTGGTGCTGTGGCAAACGGGACACTCGGTCGGGACAGAAGCCGTGTAGCCGCAATAATGGCAGCGCAGCACGTTTTGGCTTTTGTGGTAAATCAGGCTCACGTCGCAGTTGATGCACTGCGGCACATGATGGCACTCATCGCACTCCAAACGCAGCGAAAAACCGCGCCGGTTTTGGAACAAAATGGTCTGGTTGTGCTCGTCCAAAGTTTCTTTCATTGCGTCCAAAAGCGTGCTGCCGAAGTCGGCCTTCATGGTCTTGCGCCGCCGCTCCACGCGCATGTCGCTGAGGATGATTTCTGGCATCTGAACTCCGCCAAACCGCTCCATGATTTCCACGAGGTGGTAGCGACCATTCAAAGCGTTGTAATAACTCTCGTAAGACGGTGTGGCTGAACCTAATACAATGTTCGCCTTATGCATGGCGGCCAGCACGATGGCGGCATCGCGGGCGTTGTATCGCGGTGCAGGGTCGATTTGCTTGAAGCTGCTGTCATGTTCCTCGTCCACGATAATGAGGCCAATATCGGAATAAGGCAAAAAGATGGCCGAGCGCGAACCGATAATAATCTGGTGCTTAGGCGATTGCGTCTGGCCAAAATCTCGAACTTGTTCCCAAACCTCTACCCTTTCGTTGGTGCCGTAGCGCGAATGATACACGCCCAATCGGTCGCCGAAATACTCCTTCAAGCGGTTGATAATCTGTGCGGTAAGCGCGATTTCAGGCAAGAGATACAAAACCTGCTTGCCTTTGTCAATCGCCTCTTTAATCAGTTTGATGTAGATTTCCGTCTTGCCGCTCGAGGTTACGCCGTGAAGCAAAACGGGCTTGCTTTCACCAAAGCCTTGCTTGATGCCATCGTGTGCTTTCCGTTGAGCCTCAGTAAATTGGATTGAATCGACCGAGGTCTGTTCCTTGAATTCCTTCAGTCGGCTAACCTTACGCTCATACACCTCGAAAATGCCCTTTTCGGCCATGTTTTTCAGTATCGTGGAGTTGGCGTTGGCCTTTTCTAAAAGGGTTTTCACCAAGATTTCGTTGTCGGCATCGCCGCCGAGGGTGATAAAGGCGAGCAAAACCTCCAACTGTTTGTAAGCGCGTTTGGTCAAATTGTCCATCAGTTCATGGACTTTGGCCTCGTCGCGGTAATCAGTCGCAAGCCGCACAAAACGCTCATACTTAGGCTTATACTTCTCGTTCAATTCCTCTTCCATCACCAAAATGCCCTTTTCCATCATCGAGTGAACCAGCGGCATCACTTTCTTGAAACCGATGATTTTGCTCACCTCGCTGAGCTCACCTCGCTGATGGCGATTTTCGGCTTGATTTGCAATGCTTCCACGATAAGATACTCGAAGTCGTTAAGCGTCACGGAATCAAGGACATAATCGGGCGAAAGGGCGACGGTGGTTTCGCTGCTCAGCTTCAAGGCTGAAGGCAATGCAGCTTGCATCACTTCGCCGAGATGGCACATATAATAGGTCTTCACCCAATCCCAAAACTTCAGTTGCTTGTCGTTCACAAGGGGCTGGTCGTCAAGCAAATCCATGAGGAATTTGACCTCCACCGAAGGCACTTTTTCCGTCAAACTCACAATCAGTCCCGACATGATTTTGGTCTTGCCGAACTGCACGACCGCCCTTTGGCCCACGCGCACTTGGTCGTTCAGCACGAAAGGCACGCGATAAGTGAAGGTGCTGGGCACAGGAATCGGCAGCAGCACCTCAGCAAAAAGGGTGATTCTATCGGATGTGAGTTGAGTCATATCTGGATTGCTTCGTCGTTCCTCCTCGCAATGACGTGATACGTCAATGTGAGTTCACCGTGGAGTAACC
>CADAVB010000091.1 GCA_902791165.1 uncultured Bacteroidia bacterium | reverse complement strand
CCTATGATGGCGTTTTTCTCCAAAACGGTCACTTTGTAGCCTTCCTTGGCCAATAACGCGCCCGAAACCAATCCGCCAATGCCACCACCGATGATTACACAAGTTTTCATTTCAAAAACACTTGACAATCAATACTATAATCACATTGCGGCACGGTTTCTCCTTCGCGCACGAAATGCAGGTTTTCTGGAATGTAACTCGTGTGTGCGGCTATCAGGTGCTTGTCAGTGTCGGCCTCGATGGCATAAACTTGCATATCGCGGTGCACCAAGGCCAAAGTCCAAGCCAATTCGCCTATTCCGCTGTTTTTCAGCAAAATGCTTCCATAGTTCAAAATGTCGATTTCGCCAGCGTGGGCACGGATTTTTTTCAGGTTGCGGCGACACTCGCGCTCGGTTTCGTTGCCTTTGTAAACATATTTGTAGCGCACAAACGGCAACACGTATGCCGTGTTTTCGCGCTGGCGGCGAACTTCCTCAAAATGAGCAATATAATACTTGTGAAAGCGCGAAGTCAAGGCACGGGTCTCGAAAGATTTCACTTCCTCGGCGGGCATCCGTTGCCCAATTTCCACAGAAATCTGGCCTTCGCGCAAGACAAAGTCTTTCTTCGGCATCACATGGTTCGCGCCGTGGACAAACACGGGCAAAATATCGACATTTAGCGCCTGCGCCAACGAAAACGCGCCCTTGTGGAAACGAAGAATCTCGCCCGTTTCGGAGCGTGTGCCTTCAGGATAAACCACCACGGAATAGCCGCGTTCCACCAATTTTTTGAGGCGTTCCACATTCTTGTCGTAGCCATCTGAAACGGGATAATACTCTGCAAACCTGATGATTATGCCATAAATCGGGTTTTTCCACACCCAATCCGTGGTCAGTAGAACGACCTTGGGATGGAGCATCATCGTGCAAAGCAAATCGAGGTGCGACTGGTGGTTGGCGATGATGACGGCGGGCTTCTCGAAGTTCTCACCAAACTTGTTTTCGAGGCTAAACTTCACGCCTGGCAAAGCCTTCAGAGCCAGCCGCATAAAGAACGCGATCATTTGGTGATAACGGTAGCGCTTCTTTTCCGAAGGGGGGACAAGCAGGATATAAAGCAGCGTCAAGGGCGTGACGATGACAAAGGCAAAAATGAAAAACACAAGCAGGGTTAAAAACGTGTAAGTCATTCGTTTAAGCGTCAATGGAACCTCGCGAAGCCGACCTTTTTTCTTGGTCAGCCAACCGAACACAAGCGGCGGCAAGTAGCAAGCCATCAAAACCACGGTAGCCATTCCGATAATGGCGACTTCAGCCAATGAGCGCATGGCGGGATGTTTGGCGAAAATCAGCGTCCCGATGCCGACAAACATGAGTATTCCGCTCAAAATCACGCTGTTGCGGTAGTTCTTCAGCATCTTTTTTCCGTAGGCGTATTCGTAAAGTAGTCCCTCCGTGATGAAAATGGTGTAGTCGTCGCCCTGACCGAATATGAACGTGGCCAAAATGATGTTCACGATGTTGAACTTTATGTCGCCTAAGTGCATGATTCCCAGTATCCAAGCCCAGCCGACGGTGAGCGGAAGGAAGGCCATGATGGACAACTCCAGCCGCCCAAACGAGAGGCAAAGGAAGAGAAACACGACGATGCTGCACACATACAAAATGTAGTCGAAATCGTCGGACAAGGCCGTGACCAAATTGTTGCCTACATCGCTGATACTGAACGCGAAACCAGAAGAATTTAAGGTTCTTGAGCCTATCGAAGGTTCGTCTGTTGAACTTAAAACCTCTCTCAACTGCTGCTTCAAATGCTCGGAGGCCGAAACGGGAACGCGCACGAAATTGACCACTCTTGCCAACGAATCATGCTGCAATGCGTAGGTTTTGCACAAAGCCAAGACAGGTTGTATCTCGCTTTCGTTCAACGGTTTATACGTCTTTGTAATGCCGTCAGTAAACGGTGCAAAGGCATTTTCGGTGAAGCCAACTTTCGAGGATTCCGCCTTGACTTGTTCCACAATATTGGGATGGCGTTGCCAAAATTCCTGCCAAAGTTCGAGCGACTGTTCCTGTTTTTGCAGCGAAGGCAGCAGACCGTCCAAGCCTGAAACGCTGTAATTCACGTTGTCAGGCATGATGCTTCTGAACTCGGCCATCATGGTTTCATTTTGTCTGATAGCATCTTGAAAATCAATGGCTTCCGAAACCACGTAAATCAAATCCGTTTCGCCTTCCTTTTGCAACGATTCGTTCAAAATCGCCAAATCTTTTTGCTGTTGTTGCGTCATGTAGTTGATGTTGTGCAAATCGGCATCGAAGGCGGTTTCGCGGCTGAACCAACTGAGTATCAGGGTAATGATGACCAAAGGCCAAAAAGCGTACAACTTGACTTTGCGCCAAGTTTCCGAAGGAGCCGTACCGTCGTCAACGAAGAGTTTGTTGGTTTTTCGCGGCACGACGGCAAACAAAGGCAGGAAAACCATCACGAACAGGATGGTTCCGACTAACATGAGCGCACCGAAAAGGCCCAAGTCGCGCATGGCCTCGGCCTTCACGAAAACGAGGCAGGCAAAGGCCGCAACGGTGGTGAGGTTGCCGATGACCAAAGGCTGGATGACGTCTTTCAAGGCCTCGCGCTTGTCGGGTTCTTGCTTGATGTGGTCAAGGAAATGGAGCGGATAATTGACCGCGATGCCCACGATGACCGAACCAATGCCCACCACGATAATCGAAATGCTCGACTTGAACAAAGCGATGACCGCCAAAGCGAAAATCCAGCCGAAAAGGACAGAAATGCCGAGCCAAATCAGGTTGCGCTTGCGGGCCATGGTGAACATTAAGATGCCGAAAATCAGCACAATAGCCAAGGAGATGGAAAGAAAACTGTCTTTTTTGATTTGCTGCGCGTTGGTGACGGCGATGGTGGGCGCACCCACGGCTGTAACCCGCACTTCGGGATGCTCGGCCTCGGTTTGTTCGACCACCTTATTAATAAGTTCCACAATCTGCGCGTTGCCTTTTGTGTCGCTACCCGAAAACGGCGACGAGAAGAAGGCAAAACCCATGTCGCCGCGCTCGTTGAATAGATATTCGTCTTCCATGCGGTAGCCTTGCGTCGGGTTGAGCGCGTTAAGTCGTTGCAAAGCAGGCGAATAGAGGTTGAGCGGGTCGGTTTTCACCCCATCCACCACGAAACCCGCCGTGGGCATGGCCATCATCCGCTTGAGGTTAGTCATGCAAGAGGCCACATAGTCGGGTTCGGCCA
>CADAVB010000090.1 GCA_902791165.1 uncultured Bacteroidia bacterium | reverse complement strand
CCAAACCACCCAATTGGGCAGCACAAACCACTGAAAACGCCAGTTAAAACCAGCAACCACAAAAGCCGCAACGAACAGCAAGCCGCTCAATGCCACGACAGTCTTTTGTTCTTTTTCTTGTTCTTTGGCGTTCAGCCGTTTGCGCAACAACTCTGGATTTTTTGCCATCATCACGAGTCCCGCAATGAACATTGGGACGAACAAAATGCCCATCAGCATCCAGCCCTGCCAATAGTGGAACGAGCCTGCGGGCAGGAAGATAAGCGCACCAAGGAGAACCATCCCAAGGAGGAATTTGCTTAAGGCTTGAAGGAATAGTTTGGTGTTCATAGGTTGTTTAGGGTTTCGAGGAAATTATCAAAATCGGATAAGAAAGTCCGGTCTTGGATCTTGCGGTATTTCTCATACTCTCCTAATGCTTTTGTTTCGGCTTCTTCGTGAGAAATGCTACCAGCATTCTCAAGTATTTCGTAATCACTGATTTTCAAGTAGCCTTCCAACACTTTTTTCCAGTCGGTCATCTTCATGAGGATATGACGTTGGGCGCGGTCTTCTGCCAAATCAAGGAAAGCTGTGGAAATCAGATTCAGTCTGGTGACTTCGTTTTCTGACAAATAGTTCTTGGCAACGGTTACATCGCTTTTGATGATTCTGCCATCGGGCGCGTTTTTCCATGTCATCAGTCCCATATAGGGCTTTTCGGCATCGGCGCGGTCGTAGATGATTTCGGCGGCGGTTTGATGCGTCACGGCATAGTGCATCATGTTTTGGACGGTCTTGTAAAACTGCCGTGTCGTTTCGGCTTGTGCATCATAATCGCTGCTACATTCGGCATAAATGTCGGTGATTTTCTGATAGTAACGTCGTTCGGAAGTACGGATTTCGCGGATGCGTTCAAGCAGTTCCTCGAAATAGTCTGCACCAAAAACATCTTTTCTCTTCAATCTCTCGTCATCCATCACAAAGCCTTTGATGATGTATTGCTTCAGTACTTCGGTGGCCCAACGGCGGAATTGCGTGGCTTCATAACTGTTTACGCGGTAGCCAACGGCGATAATGGCATCCAAATTGTACATCAAAACACCTTGGTCGTCGCAATTGTCCGAAGGAATTCGAATTTTTCGAATTGACTCGGACAATTGCACTTCTCCGCTTTTTTCGATTTCAGACAGGTGATAATTAATAGTCGAAATGGCCACGTTAAACAATTCAGCCATCCGTTTTTGTGAAAGCCAAAAAGTCTCATTATTGAACACGACGGTAACATTGACTTTACCCGTTGAGGATTTGTACATCAGTACATTACCTTCTATGCTGGTGGCCAAGTCAGACGAAGTCATTTTATCCGTGAAATAGTCTTTTGCGGCTTTCACCAAAGGCTTTTTCTGGTCGGCGTTCATCACGATGGCGAGACAAGCGGTTCGGGACAGCAATACGGATGTCACCTTGCGATAACCGCTGTTATGAAGTTGCGCCATCTCTTCAATCTCCACGATATGCTCCTTCAAGTCCAACCCTTTCTCCTTTTGCAGAAAAGGCGTGATCTTATTAATAAGCCGCTCGAAGTTCCAGTATTTCTGGTAGCCGAGTAGCCGCGCCAGCTTTCGGGAGTTCCACCATTCTCGGCCTTCGCTGTCGGTTTCCTTGATGGTTTCAAAAGGCGATTGAAGTTCTTGAGGTTGGAAGAGTTCAGTGTTGTCTTGCATAGCTGGATATTTCCCACAAAAATACAAAAAAAACGCCAATCTCCATCATTTATTCTTGTTCAAGATAATCAGTGCGGCAATCACGCCCGGCACCCAGCCGCAAAGCGTGAGCAGAAACACGATAAGCATCGAGCCGCAGCCGCGGTCGTACACCGCCAAGGGCGGGAAGAGAATGGAAAGGAGGACTCGGAGGAAGGACATAATGGTTTATTTTTGATTATGAATTACATATTTCATTAGAGTTGCCATAGAAACGCCTTCTGGCTCGGCACTCAAATGGCCTTTTTTTATAATGCTGTCATCGGCCATCTGGGTAAGATTCCATTTTACGCCTTGAAACGCTTCTTCTGGTTCGGTGGCCGCAATATCAAATACCACATAATAAGGCAATGAAGGGGTATAGAGATCAGCATAATGCAGTTTCATCAGAGTTTCTTTTGACATTACCCTTGGCCCTTTGTTTCCTAACCTAAGCAAAAGTTGTTTTTCGCCTTTGTGCAGTAAAAGGTATTTTGCAGAAGAAATCTCTTGTTTCAGGCGCACAGAACCATTTCCAGTGTCTGTTCTCGTATTGTATAGTTGATTGCCAAGTATCCATTTCAGATGGCTCTCATCGCGGAAAGAGCCTAATAACACAAAGGTTTCTTCTGGTATCAAGTTACGGTCGATGCCATACGGCTCGGGCATGGATTCGCAAAGCACCGATGGTTCACTGTTATATATTTCGTATGTGTGATACGATATGCGCTCGCGTTGGGAAGCCCTGTTCAGCATGTGTGCCAAAACATCACGCAAGAAGTGTTCGATTTCTTTCGAGTCTTTTTCTATGCTGTTTGGCGACAGACAAAATGCACCCAATCCAGGTAGCACCTCATGAAAGCCTATAAGTTTCTTGTTTTCCGAGCCAGGATAAAGAATATAGGCTCCGCTTGTCCGGCGGATGGCGTCTTTGTAGGCGTGCATTTTCAGCAGATCCACCCGTTTGTAGATGCCTTTTTCTTCTTCCCGCTTTTCTTGGTTCATCAGCACCTCTACTTCCGAAAGGTCTGCGTCCTCGTCTTCAAAAGTATGTGTTTCGTCTGGCTCTTTTTCGTTGAGCAGGATTCTGTTCAGTTTGTATTTTGCATCGAAATGGATGTGAACAATCAAGTCTTGTTCCTCTGCTTCAGTTTCTTCTATATTCCCAGGCCAAATGGACAAAGTGTAATCGGGACGCATGGCAGTGGTCCACGAGCCGCTCTTTTCCAACGGGTTAGACGTGCCAAATGTACGGTTATAATACAATCGCACTTTCAATATTCGGGTAGGTGTCTTATAAATCCCACCTATCATTTTTATATGGCCTTGTCTAAGATCGAGATTGATGCGGTCATTGTCGGTTTTGACCAACTTCTTTTCATCATCTTCCGTTAGTTCCAAATGGAAGGTCTGTTTGACGATGTCAAGCAACTTGAAGAACACCCAATACTCGTAAAGAGCCGCCACATTCCGTTTGCCGGCTTGATATACATTGTCGCCGCCTTTCCAAGTGATTTGCGCCGCTAATTTCGACATCATCCAGGCTTGCAGCACTTCT
>CADAVB010000089.1 GCA_902791165.1 uncultured Bacteroidia bacterium | reverse complement strand
TGTCGTGGTGGCCAAAAAGCACATCGCCTTGCAGCATGGCAAGCTCCATGCGCTCGCGCTCGCTGAAATAGACTTCCATACGCAACACGCTGTCAATCAAGCTTAAAGTGCTGTCGGGAAGGGTGTCGGCCAACTGCTCGGCTCGGCGCACCATCTTGCGCGCTTTGTGCGTAGTGCCAGTGCACGAGGCCAAAAGCAACAAGGCAATCAGTCCTATGAAAACATGTCGTTTCATGGGGGCAAAGGTAGGGAATTTTCCTATTCCGCCCTACTTCAGCGCGTCGATGATGGCTTCTATGCTAATGCCTTCGGCTTCGGCGGTGTAGTTGCGGATGATGCGGTGGCGCAGAATCGGGGCGGCCACACGCTGCACGTCTTCGATGTCGGGCGAGTATTTCCCCGTCATCAAGGCGTTGGCTTTCGCGCCGATGATGAGGTATTGCGAGGCACGCGGTCCTGCACCCCAGCTCAAATAGCGGTTGGCCCAGTCGTGGGCTTTTGCCGTGTGAGGCCGGGTTTTGGCAACCAGGTTCACGGCGTACTCATACACATTGTCGGACACGGGCACACGACGCACAAGTTGCTGGAAATAAACGATTTCCTCGGGCGACAGCACGGCATTCACCGTGGTCTCCTTCCCTGCCGTGGTGTTCTTCACGATGTCGATTTCCTCCTCGTAGGAAGGATAGTCGAGCGTGAGGTTGAACATGAAGCGGTCCAATTGCGCCTCGGGCAGCGGATAGGTGCCTTCCTGCTCAATAGGGTTTTGCGTGGCTAAAACGAAAAACGGCTCTTGCAGTCTGTAGGTCTTTCCCGACACGGTGATGCTTTTCTCCTGCATAGCTTCGAGCAGTGCGGCCTGCGTCTTGGGCGGGGTGCGGTTGATTTCGTCGGCGAGGACGATATTGGCAAATACGGGGCCTTTGATGAACTTGAACTGCCGCGACTCGTCCAGGATCTCCGTTCCGACGATGTCGGAAGGCATGAGGTCGGGGGTGAATTGGATGCGGCTGAACGTCAAGCCCAAGGCCTTTCCTATTGTGTTCACCAGCAGGGTTTTGGCTAATCCGGGAACGCCCACGAGGAGCACATGGCCTTGGCAGAAGATGGAGAGCACGGTGTGGTGGATGATGTCGTGTTGGCCGACAATCACCTTTCCGATTTCGTTGCGGAGCCGCTCGTATTGTTCCACGAGGGCTTTGGCGCCGTCAATATCTGTGTTATACATGTTTGTCATTTGAGGTTCCAGTCGTAGTAAAAATTGCAGTCGGAGAAGCTTTCGTCGAGGCGGATGTAGGCTTTGGCGGCCTTTTCGCGCACCCATTGGGCGATAGCTTGTTGTTTCTTGACATTGGTAGCCCAGCCCTGGATGAGGTTGTAGTCGTCCTTGAGGTTGGCCTGATGGGCGTCTATCTTGCGTTTCACCATCACGATGCGGAAGGCGTCCTTTTTCTCGTTGGTCGTCATGGGGACGGGGTCGCTCACTTGTCCTATCGCCAGGCGGCTGATGACAAACGGGAGATTCTTGAACTCGGGGAAATAAGGCTCCATCTGCTGCATTTCGGCGATGCTGAGGCTATTGGCCCCCGAAACGGGATGGGTGAGGTAGCCTCCGTTGTTTTTTGCGTCGTCGTCGCTGTATTTGAGGCAGGCTTCCTCGAAGGTCATTTCGCCGTCGCGGATGAGGCGTGCCACCGTGTCAAGCTCAAGCTGGGCTTTCTCCAAGGCTTCCACTGTTACTTTGGGGGTGAGCAGGATATGGCGGCAATTGACCATCTTGTCGCGCCTCTCGATGAGTTGGATGATGTGGAAGCCGAATTCGGTTTCGATGACGTCGGAGATTTCGCCGTCGCGCAGGTTGAAGGCGGTGTTTTCAAACTCTGTGGCGAAGACGCCCTTTCCTGTCAAGCCAAGTTCGCCGCCTTTCGTGTTGGAGCCTGGGTCTTCAGAGTAGAGCACGGCCATGGTGGAGAACGAGCTTTCGCCGTCAAGGATTCGCTTGCGGATTTGGTAGAGGCGGTCTTTCACTTGCAGTTTCTCGTCGAGGCTGACGGGCGGGCGTTTCACGATTTGTACGATTTCGTATGTGGCGTCGATCATCGGCAGGCTGTCTTGGGGCATTTCGCGGAAAAACGCCTTCACCTCACTCGGGGTTACCGCCACGTTTTCCATGATTTTGGCCTGCACCTGTTCTTGCAGCAGGTTGTCCTTGGCGGCGCGGCGCACTTCGTCCTTGATTTCGGAAACCGTCTTGCCGAAATACTCTTCCATCTTTTCCTGCGATCCCATCTGTTCAACGAAATACTGGATGCGGCGGTCGAGTTCGGCTTCCACTTGGTCGTCGCTCACGGTGATGCTGTCCATTTCAGCCTGGTTGAGCATCAGTTTTTGGAGTAGCAGGTCTTCCAGTATCTCGCAGCGCATCGAGTGGGCGGTGCGTGTGGCACCGCCTTGAAGTCGTTGCTGTATGTATTGGTTTTCCACATCCGATTGCAGGATGATGTTTTTGCCTACCACGGCAACCACTTTATCAACCACTTGTGCCTGACGTGTTTGGGCCATCAAGGGCAGGGCGGCCACCATCAGGGCCAAGGTCATAATCAAATTGTGTTTCTTCATAGTTGTTCTCTTTTTCTTCAGTTGATACTGTCGCTTGGGGCAAGGGTGGTTTGTCCCACATACACCTCAAAGCCGTGTTTTCTTTTGGCTTCCTCGTAGATGGCATCCTTCATGCGCTCGATCAGTTCCGTCTTGCGGCGGATGAGCAGGATTTCCTTGATGTTGTCGCGCACCAGTTCCATGGGCATCACGCTTTTCTCCAGAAGATAGTCCTCGAAGCGCACCATGCAGGTCAGGTCGTTCCAGTCGAAGCGGACGTATTTGTTTTTCTTTAAGAAGCTCTCCGTGTTGTAGATCTCGATGGGGACGACTTTGGTCAGCTCGTCGAGCCTAATCCATTCATCAACGTCGAGATAGCATTTCACGGCTTGGTCGTTGGCCAACATGTCGATGTTTTGCAGCATGAGGGTGTCGCGGTCGCTCATCAACTTGTGAAACTGGTCTTTGTGCTTGCAGTCTTCTTCAAGGATGACGTAGGCTGCCCTCACCAAAGTGCTGCGCACCTGGAAGTTGTCTTTGTTTTCTTCGTAGTAGGCCTCTATTTCGGCTTCGCTCACTATGGTGTCGAGCTTTTGGCGGATGAGTTGCGTTTCGTAGGTGTAGATGACGAGCGAGTTGCGATAGTCCTCCAATTGCTTGCTGAAGTCGAGGTCGGCAGCGCTCAGGTTGTTCTCGGCCTGATGGAGCAGCACTTGGCGTTTCACCCACGAGTTCTGGCACGATACCCTTGAGGTCTGACTCGTAGAGGTATTTGCCATAACATTCGGCCACCACCACTTCCTCGCTATGCGTTCGGAAAAAGTGGCACGCTTGCAGCATCAAGGCAAGCACGACGGAAGCAACAAGGCTCAACTTTTTCATTTATAGAGTTTTCTGACTTTTTCGAGCACTTTTTCGTCGATGCTGACAGGATATTTCTTGCGCAAGGTTTCCATCCAGGTCTTTTCCAATTCCACCTGGTAGTCGGAGGTAACGATGCCTTTGGCTTCCTTCAAGGTCTTAGGCTCGGGCTGGCGCACTTCGCGGATGCAGACGATGACGGTGGACTGATCCACTGTGGACGGGATTTCTTTGACGACGCCCGCTTTCCATTCCGTCTGATCCACAAACTGGTTGTCGCCTCTTTGATAGAATCCCTTACGCACGTTGGTGAACGGGATGGAGTCTCTCAAGACGAATGCCCTGAGGCTGTCTATCGGCGTTCCGGCTTCGATGAGGGCCTTCACCTTGGGCAGCGACTCGGGCTTGCTCACGGAAACGACGGCGGCATAAACGCGGTCTTTCCACATGTAGTTGGAGGCATGGCTATTGTAGTAGTTCTCAAGACCTATCGTGTCTTTCGAGGCTTTGTCCCAAACCTCGCGGTCCATTAGGTCGAACAGCAGGATGCCGTCGCGGTATTCTTGCACCATGGCCTTAAACTCGGGGTATTTGTCCTCAAGGTGGGCATCGGCATAGTCCATCACCTTCTCATTGGAGAAGTTCTCATAAAGCTGGTAGGCGTAGGTGGCAGGCGAAATATAGCGTTGCTGCTGTTGGTTAGCTTGGATGTAATCCACAAACTCGCTCACGCGGGTGGGATGGCCATCGAGGGTGAAGAGCGTGGCGTTTTTGTCCACATTTTTGGCCGGTTCGTAAGCTTTGTTGAGGATGGTGCTATCGACGGTAGCCAAAAACGTTTCCAGGTTCTTGTCATTAGCCACAAAACGGTATTCCTTCTTGACTTGGCGGAGCACCATTTCCTCTGATTTCTTGGAGCGCATGTCCTTCTCGATGCGCTCGGCCAAAGCGGGCGATTCCTTTTCAAAAGTCCCCACGCCCGTGGTGTTCAGCAGCTTGATGATATGGAAACCGTAGCTGGTTCTGACCGGTTTTGCTATTTCATTAACCTTCAGCGATTTGCACACTTCAATAAATTCAGGCACGATGCGGCTCACGGTGAAGCTGCTTAAAGTGCCGCCGCGCGTAGCGGTGCCGCGGTCGTCGGTGTATTGGGTGACGGCGTCGTTCCAGTTTTCGCCGTTTTGGGCTTTCAGTTCCTTGTAGATATTGTCGGCTTTCAGTCGCATGGCGGCTTCGTCTTCAGCCGAGGCGTCGAAAGGCAACTGAAGGAAGATATGAGCGGCCTGGATGGTGCCCAAGGCGTCAGTCACGCTTTGCACCTTGATGATGTGGTAGCCAAAGTCGCTGCGCACGGGCATGGAGATGTGTCCGGGCTTGGTGTTGTAGGCACCTGTTTCAAAAGGATACACCATGTCGAACACGGTAAAGTAGCCCAGGTCGCCACGGTTGCCTTTGCGGGCGGGCGTTTGTTCGGTGGCTTTCGTGTCTTTGGCCGAGGGGTCGTCGGAATAGCGCACGGCCAATTCGCCGAAGTCCTCGCCTTTGACGGCCTTGTTGCGGACTTCGATGGCTTTGTTGTAGGCCTTCAGCGTGTCCGACGGCAGGGCGTGCTTGTCGCAGCGGATGAGGATGTGCGAGGCGCGGATGTCTTTTTGCTTGCGCTGGTAGGCTTCCTGTATCAGCTCGTCGGTGATGTCGTCGCTACTCATGAAAGGCTTGGCCAACTGTTTGCGATAGCCCGCCAATTCTTGCTTAAACTTGGCACTGGTATCCAACTGTTGGGCTTCGGCGTCCATCACTTTCATGCGGAAATTGACGAAAAGGTCGAGGTATTCGTCCACCGACTTCTTCTCAATCACTTCGCCTTTGAGGTTGTTTTTGTAATAGACATCCGTAAATTCCTTTACCGTCACCGGCTCGTTGCCGATGGTCATCAGCACCTTCTTGTCGAGTTTCGACTGGGCGTTCAGATAAAAGGTCGGCACCAAAAGCGATGCCAATGCAATGGTTTTCAACAAATTGTTTTTTTTCATTTTTATTCTTCTTTTTTTGTTCTTTTGTTACATTTTCAATGCGCCTTCCACTTCGAGGCCTTCGTTGAGGACGTGGAGGTCGTGCACATCGACCTTGTCGAACACAGATTTCACCTGCGGGATTTGTCCCAAATGGAGCAGCAAATGACTGTCGGGACGTTGCTCCATCAAGCCTTGCGGGATCTTGCCTTTCAGCAGGTTGAGCGCGGTGGTGAGGAGTGTGTCGGTGCCCAGTCCGGCTGAGAGTTGCACAAGCAAGTCGCTACCAATCAAGTCTTTGATAATCAAGTTGGCAGAGATATCCTTTTTGATGAAGCCCAAGTTGAGCGGATAGCTCACGCGGACGGTCTTGGGGTCCACGAAAGCGAATGAAATGGGCTGCTTGGCTTTCTCTATGATTAGGTTTTGTAGCTCTTGAAAACTAATTGATGCTTTCATTTTTGCCATCTTTTTGACCATGACTTGTGACCATGACCATGACCATTTTGGCCAGGAGCGCGGAAATCCACGCCTTGGGTGCTGCGGTCAGGGTCATGGTCATTGGTCATCGTCCCTTATTTAACTTCGTTTACTATAATTCGGGGCCTCTTGGGTAATCGTCACGTCGTGCGGGTGGCTTTCGAGGATGCCCGAGTTGGTGATGCGGATGAACTTGGC
>CADAVB010000088.1 GCA_902791165.1 uncultured Bacteroidia bacterium | reverse complement strand
GTGAAACACATCATTTGGGCCATTAGCGGCACCGGACCGCTGTGGTTCGTCCAAGTGCTTTGGCTGCTGTGTTTGGCGTTGTTGCTTATTCAGTCCATCGACCGCAAAAATTGGTTTTATTACATTTGCGGGAAAGCCAATTATGTGGTTATCATCCTATTAGGCGTGTTGTTTTGGGTCGGTGAGCAAACCCTTATCAAAAATCCCCGCCCCGAATCGTTGGACGGCCTTTTGAATTTGTATAAGCCGTTTTTCTACTTGGTTCCCTTCCTGTTGGGCTATTTCGTGTTCGCCCACGACGAGGTTCAAGAGAAATTAGACAAGGCCTGGATTCCGCTGATGGCTTGTGCCGTCGTTGCAGGCACGGTGCTGATTTCCATCACTTTCGGACAAGACAACACTTCGCCGCAATATTTGGGCAGTCCGCTCAATTGCCTCTATGGTTGGTTGATGTGCCTCGCGATGATGGGCTGGTTCAAGGCAAAATTCAACCGCACGGGAGCCTTCGCCAGCTATATGACACGCTCCAGCTTCGGCATCTATATCGTTCATTATCTAGTGATTGCCTCGTTGGGCTATATGATGAAAGTGCATACTTCGTTAGCTCCGTGGATGATGTATGTCATTCTTTTCGTCGCCGTGATGCTGCTTTCGCCTGCGATTTATGAGGTTTTGAAGCGGATTCCGTTTGTTAGGTGGTGCGTGTTTGGAGAGAAGAAAAATCGCTGAAAACTGCAAAAATTTTACAGAAAAGGAAGAAAAACTTCCTTTTCTATACAAATTATTACTACTTTTGCGGTACAGAAAAAGAAGAAAAACTTCTTTTTCTGTACCTTAAAGTATAAAAAGTGCTATGGCAAAGGCAAATCCATTATTGCAATTTGGGAATATACCAGTGTCAACTGCAACCCTTGAGACCTGTTTCTCGGCGTTGGCCTCGCCTCAGAAGAAAATCCACGCTTTGGAAAACGCTGGGGAACTCATTCGATTGAAGCGCAATTTATATGTAGTGAATCCGGAAGTGAGCGGGAAACCCATCAACATACCGTTGTGTGCCAATCATTTGTATGGACCTTCGTATGTATCTTCAAAATGGGCATTGCAATGGTATGGATTGATACCTGAACAGGTCTTCAGAGTGGTTTCGATGACCACCAAACATGCACGTTGTTTTGAAACCCCACTAGGCATATTCGACTACCACAAAACAGCTCTTGATTACCATTCTGTCGGAATCAAGGTCGTACAGGAAGGAGAAGTCTCATTTTTGATGGCAAGTCAAGAAAAGGCCTTGTGCGATATGATATTACTCGACAGATTTGTCCCCAGCCAATCGGTCAAACGCTTGGTGCAGTATTTGGAAGAAGACATCCGCTTTGATATGGACGAACTTGCAAAGTTTGACATAAACATCGTCAAGTCGTGTGCCGAAACTGGAGAAAAAAAGTTGATATTCAATAATTTGATAAAAATCATAAAGCAATGACGATATTTGAGGAAATGCTCGCCCAATTCAAGAGCGAAAAGGGGAAAGAAACACCGAGAATGGCGCATGAGGTAATGCAACAAATCGTTTTGGCAGGGTTGCATAGAGGCGGCTTTTTCAAACACGCAGCTTTTTATGGCGGCACTTGCTTGCGCATTTTTCATGGTCTGCCCCGCTTTTCGGAAGACTTGGATTTCTCATTGACCGAAAAGCGCAACGACATTCACTTGGAGAACTTTTTTCCTTCAATCACAAATGAATTCAAAATGTGCGGCCTTGACGTTACGATAGCAAAAAAGGAGAAAATGGCCTTTGGCAGGGTGGAGTCAGCGTTTTTGAAAGAAAACACTGAGGCATACGAAATCAAGTTCCAAACCAAGAAAACCGTCAAAATCAAGATTGAACTTGACACGGATCCTCCATTGAAGTTCGAAACTGAACAGAAACTACTTTTGAAGCCTTATTCTTTCATGACTCGTTGTTTTATCTTGCCAGACCTTTATGCGGGCAAGATGCACGCACTTGTGTATCGTGCATGGCAACGACGAATAAAAGGGCGGGATTGGTACGACTTCGAGTGGTATGTCCGCAATGGGATCTTATTGGATTTCAACCATTTGCAAGCAAGAATTAAGGAGTTCAGCGGGAAAGATGTGGATAAAGAATCATTTTTGAAAGCACTACGCGAAAGACTTGCCTCGGCAGATATTGAATTAGTGAAAATGGATGTGGTGGACTTTATTTCCGATACCCACGAACTCGACATCTGGAGCAACGATTATTTTCTGCAACTGGCAGATAGAATTAAATTTGTATGACTATGAAAGACAATAAATTATATACTAAAATCTTAGCCCACCAAGACCCCGCCCAAGTCGCGGGCCTCTCCCGCTTTTTCAAGACGGGAGAAGGGCAATACGGCGAGGGCGACAAGTTCCTTGGAATCAAGGTGCCGGTGACCCGCAAGGTGGTGAAGGAATGTTGGAAAGAGACTTCATTTGAGGATTTGGAAACCTGTGTCCGTTCCGAGTACCACGAAATGCGCTTGGCCGCCCTGCTCTGTTTGGTGCAAATCTTCAAACACGCCAAGAAAGACATCGCTTTGCAGCAGCAATGCATCGACTTTTATCTTTCCCATACACAATGTATTAATAATTGGGATTTGGTGGACTTGAGTTGTTACGAACTGCTCGGCACTTGGCTTTTGGACAAGGACAGAACCCTGCTTTACGACCTTGCCCGCAACGGCAAGACCATCTGGGAACAGCGTATCGGGATGGTGAGCACGATGCAATTTGTCCGCCACGGCGAGTTGGATGATACCTACGGCATTGCCGACATTTTCCTTGCCAAACCACAACCCCTGCACGACCTCCTTCAGAAGGCCGTCGGCTGGCTCTTGCGCGAAGCAGGAAAACGCGACGAACAACGCTTGAAAGACTGGCTTTCAGAGCGATGTTCGACCATGCCGCGCACCATGCTTCGCTATGCCATCGAAAAGTTTTCGGAAGAGGAACGTTTGCGTTTTCTGCACGGATAGACACGCGCTGTTTACTTCCACTCAAACGTATTAATCAAGTGGTCAATGTCTTGCCTGATGAAATTGATGACGGGCTGCATCGAGTCGTTGTCGGGCTTGAAGTTGAAATAGAGCGCGCCGCGCACGAAGTTGCGGGTGCTATCGGTGAGGTAGAACTGCATCGGGGTGGCCACGCCTTTGCCGTCCATCTCGATGAAGAGGCCGTAAACCTTGTGCTCGTCGTTGGCTATCAGGCTGTCGCGCACGCCGTTGGCCTTTTGCAAGTGCTTGGTTACCATGGTGTGAACATCTTCCAAATACTCGCCAAGGTTGCCGTTCACGGGTTTG
>CADAVB010000087.1:1841-6381 GCA_902791165.1 uncultured Bacteroidia bacterium | reverse complement strand
AGCAAGGAAAAGACGACCAAAGGCCGCATCACGCGCCACATCGAAATGCCCGAGGCTTTCATAGCCACCAATTCGTAGTGCTCGCCGAGGTTGCCGAAACACATGATGGAAGCCAAAAGCAAAGCCAAAGGCAAAGCCATCGGGATGAAGGTGACGGACATATAGAAAAACAACTCGCCCAAAACATTCAGTTCCAATCCTTTGCCCACAAGGTCGTCAATGTAAAGCCACACCCACTGCATCACGAAGATGAACAGTACGATGAAAAAGGTGAACAGAAATGTGCCCAAAAACGACTTGATAATATGGCGGTAAAGTTTTTTCATCATAGAAATAACGCTGCAAAGGTAGAAAAATTCTATTTTTGCCGAAAAATTAACGTTTTATGAATCCTTTAGATTATTTCAAAGGCCTCAATATGGCCATCACCGTCAGCGCCAAAGACGGCGAAATCCTTTATCAGAACGACAGCTCCATCGAAGTGAACGGCGATGCCCGTGGCCGCGACCTGATGAAATGCCACAACGAGCGTTCGCAACAAATCATCCGACATCTCTTGGATGATGCGGCCACCAATGTTTATACCATCTCCAAGAAGGGCAAGCGCAAATTGATTTACCAGACGCCATGGTATGAAGACGATGCCAAACAAATCGTTGGCGGACTGGTGGAGTTTTCCATCGTTTTGCCCGACGATATGCCGCATTACGACCGTGGATAAACGGTTCCAACCGTTAAGTTTTTCGCATGGCCTTTTTTCGCAATCATAGAAAACGGAAACGTGCACTCCTTGTCATTGCAGCCCTTTTCCTTGCCTTCTTGTGCATCCCCGTGCCCAAATTCGACAAGCCTTATTCCACGGTTCTGACGGCCCGAAACGGCGAACTGCTTGGGGCAAAAATCGCGGACGACGGACAATGGCGTTTTCCTGCAACGAATGGTTACTCACCGAAATACGTAGCTTGTCTGCTGGAGTACGAAGACCGCTGGTTTTTCCTGCATGGGGGCTTCAACCCGATTTCGTTTGTGAAGGCGTTTCGCGACAACATGAAGGCGGGCGAGGTGGTGCGCGGCGGCAGCACAATTTCAATGCAGGTGGTCCGCATGTCGCGCGACAACCCGCCTCGGACCTATGGCGAGAAGTTGTGGGAAGTCATTCTGGCCATGCGTCTTGAATTGCGTTATTCCAAAAGGTCTATTCTGAATCTGTACGCGGCCAATGCGCCCTTCGGGGGCAATGTGGTGGGCATCGATGCTGCGGCTTGGCGTTATTTCCACACCACGCCCGACGAACTCTCGTGGGGCGAGGCGGCGACTTTGGCCGTACTGCCCAACGCGCCGGCACTGATTCACCCCGGACGCTCCCGCAATCGTTTGGAACAGAAACGAAACGAGTTGCTTCAACGCCTGCCACACTCGAAAGCCTTCATTCCCAAGCGGTTCAACGTGCCGATACTCTCCGAAGAGGATGCCGAATTGGCCATGATGGAAGACATTCCCGCCCGACCTTTCGAGATGCCGATGTTGGCCTATCATTACCTCGCCGACCAAGAAAAACGGCACCACGGCGAACAAATCAGCTCCACGATTGACATCAACTTGCAACAAGCCGTTTTGGACATTATGAAGCACCACCACGCGGTGAATGTGATGAACAGTATCGACAATGCTGCCGTGTATGTGGTTGATTACCTGAATGATGAAATCCTTACCTACGTCGGCAACAACCTCGATGCCGAGGATGCCGCGATGGTCGATATGGTGAAGGCGCAACGCTCCACGGGCAGCATTTTGAAGCCTTTCCTCTTCGCCGCCATGCTCGACGAGGGAACACTCTTGCCCCAAATGGTCTTGCCCGACGTGCCGATGAACCTTTACGGCTTCACGCCGAAAAACTACAGCGGCGAGTATTGGGGCGCGGTGCCTGCCGACAAAGCGCTGCAAAACTCGCTCAATGCGCCGTTTGTACATCTGTTGCGTGAATACGGTCAGCAGCGTTTTCATTCTTTGCTGAAGCAGTTGCCATTGAAAGGCATCGTTTTCGATGCCGACCACTACGGCCTCTCGCTCATCGTGGGCGGCAGCGAGGCTTCGCTGTTCGACATCACCAACGCCTACGCGAAGATGGGGCGCAAGTTGGCCTCGTATGTCAATGAAAACTACAATGTTAAGGTCGATGAAAAGGAGTCGCCTTTCTCGGCGGAGGCCATTGCTGAGACTTTCAATGTGATGCTCGGCCTGACGCGCCCCGTGAGCCAGATAGGGTGGGGCGGTTTCGCCTCGTCGAAGCAAGTGGCGTGGAAAACGGGCACCAGTTTCGGCTTCAAGGACGCTTGGGCGGTGGGCCTCACCGACCGTTACGCCGTGGGCGTGTGGGTGGGCAACTCCGACGGCGAAGGTCGCCCGGGACTGACGGGCGTGGGCGCGGCGGCACCGTTGCTGTTCGACGTGGTTTCCAAACTCAATGATAGTTACCGCTATCCCGCCAACACCTCGGAAAGCGTTGAGATTGAGGTTTGTGCGGAGTCGGGCTACCCCAAGTCGGAGTATTGCCAAAACACCAAGAAAATCCGCGCTTGCAATGTGGAAAACCACACGGGTGTGTGTCCTTATCATAAAAAGGTGTTTCTCGATGAGTCGCGCCAGTATCGCGTGCAGCCCGACTGCTATCCCGTTGATCAGAAATGCTTCGAGGTGTATTACGTTTTGCCGCCCGTGATGGAGTGGTTCTACAAGAAGCACTCGCCGCTGTTCCGTCCGTTGCCGGCCTTCTATCTGGGCTGCGGCGCGGCTCATCCCGACGACGTGATGGCCTTCGTCTATCCCAAGAGCGACGCCAAGGTAACCATCCCCATCGGCATTCGCGGCGACCGTCAGCAGGTCATCTTCGAAATCGCGCATCGCAACCCGCAAAAGACCATTTTCTGGACCTTGAACGACCAATTCTTGGGCCAAACCCGCCTCAATCACCAAATGCCCATTGATGTGGAAAAAGGCAGCTACGAGCTTCGTTGTGTTGATGAGGACGGGGTGGAACTCTATAGGCGGCTTGTGGTGCAGTGAGTTTTTCCTCTTCGCAAGTGCTTTTTGTAAGATTTTTGGCAAAAGCTTCTTTTTCCCTTTTCGATATTCCCGAAATCTTGTATCTTTGCCGCCAAAATATTCAAAAACGATTAAGTAGTATGGAAGCAATTATCGAACGAACACCCAAAAGAGTTGTTGTCAGCATGAGTGTGAGGCGCTGGAACAGAATACAACAGCTTGAAGAGGCTTACAAATTGGCCCGCATCATCAAACGCAGCATGAAACAAGCCGAAACCGCGCCAAGCATGACCGTGGAAGAAGCTATGGACTTTCTCGACAAGCTATGATTCAGGAAATCAGATTCTCCGACGAGTTCAGCCGCGCTTTCAAGCAACTGAAAAAACGCTACCGCTCATTGCCTGCCGACTTGAAACAATTGTTGGCTTCTCTCGTGGCCAATCCGAAACAGGGAACAGAACTCTACAACGGAATGCGCAAGATAAGGGTGAATTTCGCCTCGAAAAACAAAGGCAAACGAGGCGGAGGCAGAGTCATCATACGCCTTGCGGTCAATGAAACGTGTCTTACCTTCGTCTATATTTATGACAAGAGCGATATAGAAAATGTTTCCGACGAGTTCCTCGACCAAATCATAATCAACACGGGATTAGGTAAACTCACTTCTTTTTCTTCCGGATTATCGGAGGAATAATTACATCTGCCAAGAATATCAATCAAATACAGCAACATGACTACCAAACGACACATCTCGCAAAGGCCAGCCAATGCTGCCGCCACAACCACCCAAGCCCCGAAGGGGCGACACGACCACGGGTGCAACCCGTGCGCTGTAACCCATCGTGCCAAAACGCTGCTCCTCCTGCTGCTCCTCGCGATGACAACAGCTGCGCAAGCGCAAAGCACCTTCGGCGGCGGCTCCGGAACGGAACCCGACCCGTATCTCATCTACAATACGGACCAATTGGACCAGTTGGCCGCCGACGTGAACAACGGAACCCCGTACGAAAACGTGTGGTTCAAGCTCATGGACGACCTCGACTACACCAACAAAACCTACACGCCCATCGGCTGTGTCTATTTTGATGGTACAGTTACCGTAGAGCGTAGGTTCTGTGGCGTTTTTTTTGGCAACAACCACTCCATCAACAACGTGACCATCAACAGCCAAGATGACTGTTGCGGGCTGTTCGGCTTTGTGGGCTATAGAGGAATAATCTATGACCTTACCTTGGGCGGCAACTCCTCCATCGTCTCATTGGGCAATGCCGGCGGTATCGCTGGAGAAGTCTGGCGTGATGCCAATATAATAAACTGCCATGTGGGCGAAAACGTGCTCATCTCTGTACATCCCGTGGCATCAGGCAGCGCTTATTCTCCCGGGGACTTGGGCGGCATCGCAGGCCACTCATTTGGGAATATTTTGGACTGTGTCAGCAAGGCCACGATTAACAACGGGGGCATTGCGAAAACCGAAAACCTCGGCGGCATCGTAGGC
>CADAVB010000087.1:0-1835 GCA_902791165.1 uncultured Bacteroidia bacterium | reverse complement strand
GGGCACCCTCCATGTGGGCGATGTGGCGGGCAGCAGCAGCGGTACCCTCAACTACAATTACTACCACACCACGGTCCGCCACGGCGGCGTGGACGGCAACGACACCGACGGCGCAAAATGGATGGGCACTGTCAGCTTCGGCGAACATATTTCAGGTTCGATTCCGAGTGCCACATTTTGGGACGGCGGCACGCCTTATTTCGGCGCTGGAATGGCTATGGTGATGTCGAATTTGAATTATGATGCGCCAGCGGGCTTTGTTGCCGAGAGCGCGACCTATTCGGCCAACGGCGTGGCGCTTATCAATGAAGGCTGGTACCATGGTTTCACCATGCCCAGCGAAGACGTGACAATCACCGGAAGCGCGACCGTCAAGCGCGACATCGGCTACAGCAATTGGGTGACGATAGACATTCCCAACCAAGCCTGCACGGGCGACCCGCTGACACCGGTCGTCACCGTCACCGACAACATGACCGACACGCCCGTTACCCTCGTTGAAGGCACGCACTACACCGTGACCCTGCCCGCTGGAGACTGCATAGACTGGGGAAACTACACCATCACCATCACGGGCATCGGCGACTTTGGCGGACAAACCACCGCCGTGTTCACCATCACCTATCCTGGCGGCGGCAGCGGCACCGAAACCGATCCCTACATCATCGTCACCACCGACGAATTAGACGCATTGGCGGCTACCGTCAATGGCGGCGACGTGATGAGCGGCAAGCACTTCCGCCTCTTGGCCGACCTCAACTATTCGGGCAAGACCTACACGCCCATCGGCACGATGTCCTCTCGTTTCCAAGGCACCTTCGACGGCCACGGCCACAGCATCAGCAATGTGGTCATCAACCAGCCGGACCAAGATCGTCAGGGACTGTTTGCTTTTATACATGATGACGGCACGGTCAAGAACCTTGTTTTGGGAGCAGGAAGTTCCATCACGGGTGGATATTATGTGGGCGGCATTGCAGGCTCCTGTAGTGGTACGATTACGGGATGCACTGTCAGCGAGGGCGTGAGCATCTCGGGCAACCAATATGTGGGCGGCATCGCAGGATACATTGTCGACACTTTGAGCGATTGTGTGAACAAGGCTTCGGTTTCGGGAACGAATTATGTCGGCGGTATAGCAGGAATGAGTTTCTATCAGCCAATCACCAACAACCTTAACCTTGGCGCCGTGAGTGGCAATACTTATAAAGGAGGTATCGTTGGTTTCAGTAATAATAATAACTTTTGTAGCAACAACTACTATGCCGGCGCGTGCAACGTGGGCGGCATCAATGGCAGCGATATGGCGGGAAAGGCTATGCGGGGCTATACCATAGAAGTGGGACACCCGCTCGTTTTCAGCCTTGAGGGAAGCACGGGATTGCTTTACGACGGCAAGGTGTATGCAGGTAAAAGTCAAAGCGTTGTTGTGGCGTTGGCCATTCCCAATTCCACGCTCATGCCGCAATGTTTTTTCCTCAACCGAGGCACGATAAGCGACAACGGCAACGGCACCTACACCATCACCATGCCCAACAACAATGTCACCGTTTATGGCAACATTGTGGAGTCATACGGGATGTATTATGAAATCCCCTGCGACGGCAGCCGCACGGCCACGGTAATTTATGACGACTCCTACACCACGATGGATTATGTTGGCATTGAGGATTTTGAGTATATGGGAGCACAATACGCGGTCACGGCCATTGCCGACAACGTTTTTGACGGCCTCGGCAACCTGATCGACGTGAACTGCCACACCCCGCAATTAGCCACCATCGGTGCCAACGCTTTCCGCAACTGCACGGGCATCATGTCTTTCGGCTTCTACC
>CADAVB010000086.1 GCA_902791165.1 uncultured Bacteroidia bacterium | reverse complement strand
CGCGGGGGCGCACCTCTTCCCATCCCGAACAGAGAAGTTAAGCCCCGCTGCGGCGATGATACTGCGCGAAAGCGTGGGAAAGTAGTCCGCCGCCCACCCTAAACGCAAACCCCGACAAAGCATCTTGCCGGGGTTTTGTGTTTTGGATGGGATTAGGTGTTGCTAATTTGGAAATTCCTTACTACCTTTGCAGCGCGAAACTAATCCATTTTTTATCTCATTATTATCATTATGAAAAAACTATTTCTTAGTGTTCTGTCCATAATCGCGCTAACGAGTTTGTCAATGGCTCAAGACATTTATTCGGCTGGTTACTTTACGGATGGCGCCCTCACGCAACAAGCTGCAGTTTATAAAAACGGATCGAAATTGCACCAATCTTTTTTCAACAATGGACTTAAAGGCAAATCCACAGGAGTGGTGCTTCATGGTGGTGAAGTTTATTGGACCTGTAATTGTTACAATTCGAACAACGTTTCCCAATACGCCACCGTTATGAAGCATAACGATACCTTTATGAGTACTTCTACCGATACACCTAGTGCCTTTAACACGCTGTTTCATTCTGACGATCTGTTTGCGGCGGGGTGGATGAATGTCGATGGTGTGATGACAGCGGCAATTTGGAAAAATGATGACGCCACTCCATTATACATTTTGGGTGTGCCTAATCTTGAGAGTGAAGCCACCAACGGTTGCATTGATGCGGAAGGCGTGGTTTACACCTGTGGTTGGCAAGCCACATCGAACAATGCCCCTCATGGCGTTGTTTGGAAAGACGATCAAGTGTGTTTCGAACTTGCTGAAGGCACCAAAATCAGTGACATGGCTTTGTATGATGGAAAAGTTTACACGGTGGGCTACGCCAAGGCTGGCAGCAGCTATTCTCTGAAAGTGTGGGAGGAAACGACGGAATTGTACTCACTTTCCTCAAGTGGCTACGAAACCTATCGCGCAAGTATCTCCATCGATGCCGGCGACATTTATGTTACAGGCTATGCTGGTGGCCCCGATAAACTGTGGAAAAACGGCATGGTGCTTTACACAACGCAAAACGGCTATTTCCAATCGGTTGTGGCCAATACTGACGGCGTTTATTACGGCGGTTCCGATGGCCTCGGCAAGATTTGGAAAGACGGCTCTGTGATATACTCGCCCAACAGCTGCTCTCGTGTGCTCGATCTTTACATTGAAAAGCAAGAAACAGGTGTTGGGGAAGGTGTTGAGAGTGGCTTTGCCGTGTATCCTAACCCAGCCCAGTCAGTTATTCGTGTGATGGGTGTCGAATCCCATACTGAAGTACAGATTTTCAACGCTTTGGGCGAATTGGTGAAGACGGCCAAGGTGGGAGCCAACGGCGAAATTGGCATTGCCGATTTGGCCAACGGCATCTATTCGGTACGTTTTGGAAATACGAGCTTGAAGTTTGTCAAGATGATGTAAAGAAAGATGCCCAGTTCTAATTTGTAATTCCATAACCGATTTTTTTCTATCTTTGCCCGATTTTACGAAGCAAAACAATCCACTTATGATAGACATCAAATTCTTAGTCAAGAACCCCGACGTGGTCAGGGAGAACATCAAGAAGAAATTCAAGGAAAACAAGTTGCCTCTCGTTGATGAGGCCATCAGCCTTTATACGCAATATTGTGATTGTCAGCAACGTGCGGATGAACTCCGTTCGCAGCGCAACTCCATCTCCAAGGAAATCGGCATTCTTTTCAAGAACAAGGAAATCGAGAAGGCCAACGAGATGAAGAAATTGGTTGAGGCCAACGCGCAAGAGCTGGAACAACTTGCCAAACAGCAAACCTCGCTGAATGAGCAGCTTACAAAGGTAATGTATGCCATTCCCAATATCATTGCGCCCGAAGTGCCGATAGGGGAGGACGATACCCACAACGTGGAAAAGGAACGCTATGGAGAGCCTGTTGTTCCCGATTTCGAGGTGCCCTACCATGCCGACATCATGGCCAAGTTCAATGGCCTCGACCTCGATTCGGCGCACCGCGTGGCTGGCAACGGTTTTTATTATCTCATGGGCGACATTGCGCGTTTACATTCTGCCGTCATTACCTACGCCCGTGATTTCATGATTGACAGAGGCTTCACCTACTGCATCCCGCCTTTCATGGTGCGCAGCGAAATCGTCAGCGGCGTGATGAGTTTTGCCGAGATGGACGCGATGATGTACAAGATTGAAGGCGAAGACCTTTATCTCATCGGCACCAGCGAACACTCGATGATTGGCAAGTACATTGACCAAATCGTGCCCGAGGAATCGCTGCCGCTCACGCTGACGAGCTATTCGCCCTGTTTCCGTAAGGAGAAAGGCGCGCATGGCATCGAGGAACGTGGCGTGTATCGCATCCACCAGTTTGAGAAACAGGAGATGGTCGTCATTTGCAAACAGGAGGAAGCCGATTATTGGTACGAACAAATGTGGAAGAATACGGTCGAGCTGTTCCGCTCGTTGGATATTCCCGTGCGCACGCTTGAATGTTGCTCTGGCGATTTGGCCGACTTAAAGGTGAAATCACTCGACGTGGAGGCATGGTCGCCCCGCCAAAAGAAATACTTTGAGGTGGGAAGCTGTTCGTATCTCGGTGATGCTCAAGCCCGTAGGCTGAAAATTCGCGTAAAGGGGAAGAACGTCAACTATTTTGCCCACACCTTGAACAATACGGTGGTTGCTCCGCCGCGAATGTTGATAGCCTTCTTGGAGAACAACCTCCGCGCCGATGGTAGCGTGGCCATCCCGAAGGCCTTGCAACCCTATATGGGCGGAAAGACTGAAATTAAGTGATTATGGACATATCCGTTGTAGTACCGCTGCTGAATGAGGCTGAGTCGTTGCCCGAGCTGGAATCGTGGATTCGTCGGGTGATGGACGAGCACGGCTATTCCTACGAAATCGTCTTTGTCGATGACGGGTCTTCGGACAATTCCTGGTCTGTCATTCAAGGACTTGCGCAAGCCAATCCCCATGTGAAGGCTTTGCGTTTTCGTAAAAACTATGGCAAGTCGCCAGCTTTGAACGAAGGTTTCAAAATCGTTCAGGGCGATGTGGTCATCACCATGGATGCCGACCTTCAAGACAGCCCCGACGAAATCCCTGGACTTTTCAAGATGATTAAGGAAGAGGGTTATGACCTCGTATCGGGTTGGAAGAAAGTGCGTTATGACTCCAAGATTGCCAAAAACATCCCATCGAAATTCTTCAATTGGACGACGCGGGTGATGTCGGGTATCAAGTTGCATGATTTCAATTGTGGCTTGAAAGCCTACCGAAATGAAGTGGTGAAAAGCATTCAAGTGTATGGTGAGATGCACCGTTACATCCCTGTCATCGCCAAGATGAATGGTTTCAGTCATATCGGGGAGAAGGAGGTGCACCACCAGAAGCGGAAATACGGATCGAGTAAGTTCGGCATGAGCCGTTTCGTTCGCGGCTATCTCGATTTGGTAACCATCAATTTCATCTCTAAGTTCAGCAACCGCCCGATGCATTTCTTCGGTTTGTTGGGATCCATTACCTTCCTCGTTGGTTTTGTCATTGCTGTGTATTTGGCCTGTATCCGTTTGTTTGCCCATGCCTACGGCATGACGAACCGTCCGTTGTTTTATTTTGCGCTGTTGGCCATCGTTATCGGTGTGCAGTTGTTCTCGACGGGTTTCCTTGCCGAGATGATAACCTCGACGCAGCGTGAAAAGCGGGTTTATTCCATATCGGAACGCATAGAATAAGGGAAAAAGCAACAAAAAAAGCCGCTCAATCGAGCGGCTTTTTCGTTGTTCGGCGCAAAGCCAAATCTTAGTTCTCGGCTTTCACGTTGTCCATACCGACTTGCACGGCCTGCATGTTCAGCGGGATGAGCTTGTGGGCACGTTCCGGCAAGCTGTGGCGCAAACCCTCTTCGACGTTCTTGTTGTCGATGATGGGGCGCAGCTTCAGGAAAGCGCCGAGGATGATCATGTTGAACACCTTGGAGTTGCCCATGTCGGAGGCGAGTTGTGCGCCTTCGATGCTGTAGATGTGGATGTCCTTGCGGGTGGGCTTCTTCGTGATGCCGTTAGGGTCGTAGAGCAGGTAGCCGCCTGGCTTCACCTTGTCCTCAAACTTGTCTAATGACTGCTGGTTCAGAATCACGGCAGTGTCGAAAGCGTTGAGGATGGGCGAGCACACGCGCTCGTCGCTGACAATGACGGTCACGTTGGCAGTGCCGCCGCGCATCTCGGGGCCGTATGAAGGCATCCAGCTGACTTCCTTGTCCTGCATGATACCACTGTAAGCAAGGATCTTACCCATTGACAAGACACCTTGTCCGCCGAAACCGGCTATAATAATTTCTTCTGTCATTGCTTTGTAGGTTTTAGTTATTTGTTAATCAGCTCGAAGTTGTCCTTGAGGTCGCCCAAAGGATATACGGGCAGCATGTTGTCTTGCAGCCACTTGTTGGCATCAACGGCGCTCATCTTCCAGTTGGAGTTGCAGTTCGACACGATTTCAACGAAATTCACGCCGTTCTTGTTCTCAATCTGGTTTTGGAAAGCCTTCTTGATGGCGGCCTTGCACTTGCGCACGGTGGCGGCGTTATAGACAGCCTGACGGGTCACATAGCGGGTGCCGGGCAGTTGGGCCAGCAGTTGGGTGATTTGGAGCGGGAAGCCGTTGTTGGGCGTTCCGTCGGGCCATTGCGGCATACGGCCGTAAGGCGATGTGGCGGTCTTCATGCCCACGAGGGTGGTGGGAGCCATCTGGCCGCCGGTCATGCCGTAGATACCGTTATTGACGAAGATCATGGTGATGTTCTCGCCGCGGTTGCAGGCGTGGATGGTTTCGGCGGTACCGATAGCGGCCAAGTCGCCATCGCCTTGATAGGAGAACACGACCTTGTCGGGCCACAC
>CADAVB010000085.1 GCA_902791165.1 uncultured Bacteroidia bacterium | reverse complement strand
CAAGCCCTCAAGGACATCCCCGAGGACGACGTGCAAACCTTCGTCACGGTATTGAAAAAGATTTGCTGCAACATCAGCGATTTCGGGTGATTTTTCCCGCGCCAGGCGCATTTTCTTTTTTCTGCAAAAGAAAGGCTTCGCACCTTTGTCACCGAAAAACACCACCAAAGTATAACCAAATCGAAAATAATGCGTATTTTTGCGGTGTAATAACAAGCACAATTTATCATGAGTTACTCGGAAATGGCACAATTAGAACTCTTGGATGCCGCTGCCAATGTTTATTCACAAGAGGATTTGACAGCGCTCAAATTAGCCATCTCTCTCTTTTTTGCCGAGAGGGCTCAAAAGGCCATTGACAAAATGTGGGACGAGGGCAGTTTTGACCAAGCCAAATTAGACGAGCTTCGCGGGCAGCATCTGCGCACTCCATACCATGCAATCTGATTTGAAATGCGCCACGTGGTTCTTGACACGAATTGCCTCGTCCAGGTTTTGCCTTCAAGAAGCCGATACCATAAGATTTGGACGGACTTTTTGACAGGGAAATACCGCCTATGTGTTAGTACCGAAATCTTGTTGGAGTACGAGGAAATCCTTTCCGTCCATGCCTCTCCAGAAGTGGCGCACAATGTGGTTGAGGCTATTGCCCGTCATCCACAAACCTATTATCGTGAGTCTTACTACCGTTTCCATCTGATGAGGGATATTGATGAAGATGACAACAAGTTTGTTGATTGCGCCGTCACTGTAAATGCCGATTATATTGTTACAGAAGACCACCATTATTCTCATCTCAAGAGGCTGCCTTTCTTGAGCTTTAAGGTGCAGACCCTAAAAAATGGGTAATTCTACGCATATTCAAATGAAAAAATCGCTATATTTTTGCAGCGTGATTTTGTGGTTCGTGTCTTTCGACCATGATTACCACACCTAATTTAATTTAATTAATATGACAAACGAAAAACTACCGACTGCTGACCCTGACCGCTGACTGCTGACCCTGACCACTTCACCCAGGAGCTGAAACTTTTGCTTTCCGAAGAAACGGTCATGGTCATGATCAATGGTCAGGGTCCCCAATCTTTAAATCTTTGAATTTTAAATCTTTAAATCTACAAATCTACAAATCTACAAAACAATGAAAAACGTATCTTACAAAACAGAAAAAGCAGGGGGAGGCGCCAGCCCGCAGGCCGCCGCTCCCCGACGTCTCCTTCTGAAGCGCCTCTTCGCGCTGCTCTTCGCCCTCTCCTTGGGAATGCAGTGGGCCTACGCCTACGACTTCTCGAACTCCTCCGGCGGGAACCCCTTATACTATAACATTATAGACGCAAGCAACCGCTATGTCGAGGTGACCTGCCCTGGCACCTATTCTTCTCCATGGAGTGGCTACACTAAGCCGACCGGCGCAGTAAACGTGCCGCAGACTATTAACCATAACAATATTGTTTACACTGTGACCACCATCGGCTCTCATGCTTTCGATGGCTGCACAGGTCTGACCTCGGTCACCCTCCCCAATTCCTTGACCACCATCGGCTATGAAGCTTTTGATGGCTGCTCGGGATTGACCTCTATCACCCTGCCCAACTCCGTGACCACCATCGGCAATTATGCTTTCTACGGCACCAATTTGTGACCATCCCCAGCGGCGTGACCACATTAGGTGATAATGCTTTCAGTAATTGCAACAACCTCACCTCGGTGACCATCAACAGCAACGCCGTGGCCTCGAAGACTTACACTTCTTCACTGAATTTCAAGTCCATCTTCGGCGCACAAGTGACAAGCTACACCTTTGGCGCCAACGTGACGGCCATCGGCCAGTATGCGTTAGACGAATGCAGCAACATGACGCAGCTGACCTTCAACGGCAATTCCTTGACCACCATCGGCTATGAAGCTTTTGATGGCTGCACGGGATTGACCTCGGTCACCCTGCCCAATTCCGTGACCACCATCGGCCAATATGCTTTCTATGGCTGTTCGGGACTGACCACCAACATCCCCACCTCGGCAACCGCCATCGGCAAAGGGGCGTTCCTCGGCACCAATTTGACCGTGACCATCCCCAGCGGCGTGACCACATTAGGTGATAATGCTTTCAGTAATTGCAACAACCTCACCTCGGTGACCATCAACAGCAACGCCGTGGCCTCGGATACTTACACTTATTCTTCACGGAATTTCAAGTCCATCTTCGGCGCACAAGTGACAAGCTACACCTTTGGCGCCAACGTGACGGCCATCGGCAAGTATGCGTTATACGAATGCAGCAACATTCACTACCTGTTCGTCAAGGCCACCACACCCCCCACCGTTGCCGCAGCCAACACTTTCTCTGGTGTTCCGACCCATATTCCCGTCTATGTGCCAACGGGCAGTCAGCAGAGCTATCGGAATGCCGAACATTGGTCGCGTTTCACCAACATCATTGGAGACCCCGCCTACAACTCAACGTTTCCGATACCTTACACCCAAGACTTCAACAGTGCCAGCATAGCTGGCAAACTGCCTGAAGGCTGGTATTCTTACTCGGGTAGGTCGAAGGTTTCTGGCCAGAAATTGGAAATGGATGCCTACGATTCGGACGTGGTTTTGCTGCCTCTGGTCAGTGGCATGAACAGACCTTGGATTGAAATGAAGTACAAGAAGGGCTTGAGTTCCGACAATGTGAAAGTGGAGATAGGCTATGTTACCGACATCTACGACAAAAGCACCTTCGTCGGCGTGTGTACGCCCCAATGGACCACCAGCGATTGGAACACCGTCATCAGACAGCTCCCATCCCTGCCCGCAGGCGCGCGCTATGCGCTGAGAAACAACAACTATTCGGTCCATGTCGATGACGTGAAGCTGTTCAACCCCAACGACATGCCCTCAAACGACGCGATGGTCTATACCGAGGACTTCTCACAGCAGACTGGCACACTGCCCGAAGGCTGGCTGACCTTCAAGGGTCAAGCCATCAACAACTCTGGCTACTTGAAGATCATCGGTAGTGAATATGTGTATCTGCCCAAGCTCACCGCCTCGGCGCAAAAACGCCGCGTGATGGAAGTGGACGTGAAAATCATCAACACGGGATGCGACACGCCCGCCACGGTGGACATTGGCTACCAGCCAGGCATGAACTACTACACCGTCTCAGAGTTTGTGTCGAAAGAGCAACTGACATGCCCTGCCAACACGACTATAAGGAAACGCCTTTATGTCTATATCGACTCGAACCAAAGCACCCGCCGTTTCCTCATCAAGACCACGGGCGACCCCAACACCATCGTGCAGGTGGACGACGTTCAGGTGTATTACACCTACGAGTCGCCGGAAGATAACGACTTCTATTGTGACTTTTCCACCAACCCCATCAATAGCACCTGGGTGCCCAATGCCGGCGCTTATTCCTACCTCGTAGGTCAGCCCAGCGGCAACCTCTACACCGACCACAACGCCACCAACACCTGGAAGACCGGCACCGTCAACGGCGTGTCGGACAAGCACGCCTATTGCGACATCGCCTCCAGCACCCAAGCCGTGAGCAGCTGGCTCGTGATGCCCTTCGTGAAGGTGACCGAAAACGAGCGCCTCTTGTCATACAACATCGCCGTGACCAACAAGAACGGCACCCAGCAGCAGGCCAACCCCGCCCTTGCCAACGATGCCCAATTCCTCAAGGTTTACATCTCGGAAGACGGCTACAACTGGACATTGTTGAAATCCTACTCGGGCAGTGAATTGGCCGCCATCCCGCCCACCGGCGAGCATGAGGACTACATACGCCTGAGCGGCTACCAAAACAAGACCATCAAGCTTGCCTTCCATGCAGGCTGCACCCAAGCCGTGGACAACAACTACCGAGTGCACATCGACAACGTGGCGCACTCCGTCTGCGACTTCCACCCGCCCTACAACGTGGAGGCCACCAACGTGGGCTACACCTCGGCCACCATCCGCTGGCAAAGCTACACTTCATACCAAAACAATTGGTATGTGTATGTGCCCTCCGACGGCAGCAGCGCACCGCCCTATGCCCATAATATCAGCGACATTTGGAGCCAACTGTACAACACCGGATTCATTAGTAATACTTACAACTTGCAGAAAGAGGTGACCGGCCTCCAGAAAGGCATGACCTACAAGGCCTACGTTTGCAGCGCCGACCTCAGCGGCGACATTTCGGCCCTCGTTTGGGTAAGCTGCACCTTCACCACCGAGAGCGACTGCCCCGTGCCCACCAACCTCAACGTGGAGGTGCAAGGCCGCCACGCCTACGCCACCTGGGACCCGAGAGGGGCAACGGAATGGCAGTATGAGTTGGACAAAAATCAAGGAACGGATTGGCTGACGATCCATTCCGAATATTATACATACGGTGCGCCATACAATTTCTTCCAGGAACTTCCAGCAGGCGACTATCGCATCAGGGTGCGCACCGTTTGCGAAAATGACTACGACTATTACTACAGCGACTGGACGAGTTACGAACAGTTCACCATCGTTAGCAACAGCAGCCCGGTCTATCCCGTGCCTGAGGTCACCTTGGTGGAAATCAACGACGTGGACAAGCTCACCCTTGCCTGGACGACAGAATTGCCGCATCCCGCCGTAACGCAACGGGTGCAAGTGAAATTCTCCGACAACGAATACTTCTACAATCCGGAACCCGCAGGCTCGGCAACTTTCGAGCTGACTGAAACCATGAAGCAGTTCACCAGCAACGACTATTCCCTTATCGATGCCGGACGAACCTTCTATGTGCGCCTCCGCGCCTTCTATACCCTCCCTGGTGGCAGTGGTCATCAGTCTGAATGGAGCGAAACCATCACGGTGACCATGCCCGAGCCATGCGCCGCGCCCAGCAACATCGAGGTGGAAGCCTCCGCATTTTCGGCCACGCTCACATGGGAAGGCAATGCCGACAGCTACGAAGTGTGCTACTATTACTACGCCACTTCCAATGACAACACCACCATCATCACCGAAACCAACAGCGTAACCATCGAAGAGCTTGCACCAAGGTCCATGTACGATGTCCGTATTACTGGCATCTGCGAATACGGCATCGTCAGCGAAACTGCGACCAAACGTTTCATTACAGGCGACAATGTCATTGAGTTTGAAGACCCCCAAGTGGAAGCCATCTGCGTGGCGAATTGGGACAATCTGGTCATCGACGGCAAGTTGAGCTACAATGAGGCCGCCAATGTGACAAACCTGGGAAGTCGGTTCGAAGAAACGGAAATTCAGTCGTTCAACGAGCTGCAATACTTCACCAGCCTCACCACGATTGGAGCTAACGCGTTCAGCAACTGTATCCAACTCGCTTCCATCACGCTTCCCGAAAGCTTAACTACGATTGAAGAAGATGCCTTCAACGGCTGCGAAAGCCTCACCAACATTTGGATTCCCGAAGGCGTGACCACCATTGGAATCACTGCTTTCGGTAATACGGGATTGGAGTCCATCAGCATCCCCGCCAGCGTGACAGAGATTGAAAATATTGTCATCGGTTGCACCAACCTGCAATCCATCACTGTGGCCAACGACAATCCCAACTACACCAGCAACAACGGCTGCAACGTCATCGTGGAAAAGGCCACCAACAAATTGATCGTAGGCTGCGCCTACAGCTATATCTATGAAGGTGTCGAAACCATTGCGCAGAGTGCGTTTGCCTCTACAGGCATCACGACGTTGGAATTGCCCTCCACGCTGCAGACGATAGAGGGAATGGCATTCTATGACTGCACCAGCTTGCAGATGATGGATCTTCCTGCCAGCCTGGAAAGCATTGGAAACGAGGCCTTCAGGGGCTGCACCAGCTTGGCGGAAATCACCTGCCATGCCACAACGCCGCCCAACGTTGGCACAGACGCATTCAACAATGTTCCCACTACCATCCCCGTGTATGTGCCTTGCGCGAAACGCTCGAACTATAAATTCGCTTCGGGTTGGAGCGCGTTCACCAACATCGACGGCTACGACTGCGAGACCATCCTCCTGCCCATCGCGGGCTATGGCGACGACCCCACCACCACCGAAGGCTGGAACCTCCTCGCCTCGCCGCTGGAGGGAGACATCCAGCCCAGAGGAGTTGCCAACATGCTCAGCAACGACTTCGACCTTTATTGGTTTGATGGAGGCGCAGAAGGCGCGGAATGGCTGAACTTCAAAAACCACACCTTTATGAGGTTATCACTGGGCATGGGTTTCCTTTACGCCAACTCGGAAGATGTCGTTTTGGAATTCCGTGGTGTGCCCGTCCCAGGAGACCAATTCAGCGCTAGAGCAATCTACAATACGGGAACCAAGTTCGGCAGCTGGGACCTTGTGGGCAACAGCTTCACAGAGCAAGCCTCTATCCAGATTGGCGAGGAAAAGAATCCCAACTTCTACCGCCTCGAGCCGGGCACCCGCAAGCTGATGCTGGCCGAGGGCAGCATGGTGGAACCCATGGAAGGCATCTTCGTGGAACTTGAAGAGACCTCGTATGTCATCTTCCATAAATCTGACGATTTTGGTGGCAGGTCTGTCGCGTCGCCCATGATGAACATCGAGCTTTACACGCGCGAAGGCCGCCTGCTCGACCGCGCCCGCCTGCGCACCGGCGAAGGCACCAACATGAGCAAGCTCGACCTGCTCGGCGACGACAACCGCCTCAGCCTCCGCGCCAACGGCAAAGACTGCGCCGTGGTGTATGTGAACAACCTTGGCGAAGTGCCGCTCAACCTCGAAACCGCCGAAAACGGCAGCTACACCCTGCATTTCGACAATGTGCTGGCCTGCTTCGACTACCTGCACCTCATCGACAACCTCACCGGCGCCGACGTGGACCTGCTGGCCACTTCGAACTACGGCATGGTGTCGTACACCTTCGAGGCCAAGACGACGGACTACGCCTCACGCTTCCGCCTCGTGTTCCGCGCCACCGAAAACGGCGACGACACGACCGGCACCGAGGGCGACAGCTTCGCCTTCATCGATGCTGCCGGCAACATCGTTATCACGGCAGACGTGGTGGGAGACGCAGGCACTGCGTCTTTACAGGTGATTGACGTGATGGGCCGCGTGGTGCTTTCAACCGACGTTGCGCGTGGCGTTTCCACCAATGGCATGACGGCTGGCGTTTACGTCTTGCGC
>CADAVB010000084.1 GCA_902791165.1 uncultured Bacteroidia bacterium | reverse complement strand
GTCCAAGGCCGTGGTGATGACAGTCGTCGCCCGCAAAACATCGATTACAACGGCAGTCTGGCCGCTGAAATCGATGCCTTGGGCTTGCTGCGCGGTAGGGATGACGTTGATTTTCATATACCGAGTGAGATGTTCAGTCCGCGAGCTGTGCGCACCAAGTCGCTGTCTAAGCTGACGAGGTTCGGCTGGGCAACGGCTTCTTTGAGCGACACGGCCACAATGTCGGGATGGCGATAAGCCACCATCTGCCCGAACTGACCGTTCAACACCATCTCGAAGGCCTTCACGCCAAACTCGGCAGACAAGACACGGTCGTAGGCAATCGGCACGCCGCCGCGTTGCAAGTGGCCAAGGGTGGTTTCGCGCATGTCGTGGGTGAAGCCCGCCGCCTTCATCTCTTCGATGAAACGCCGACCGATGCCGCCCAACTTCTTGTTTTCGTAGCCGACCTCGGTGCTGATTTCATAAACCTGCTGGCCATCCTTCGGGCGTGCGCCTTCCGAAGCCACCACTACGGCAAAGCCACGGTCGTGGTTGAAACGATGTTCCAAACGCTCTTTCACGATGTTGATGTCGTAAGGGAACTCAGGCAAGAGGCATACCTCGGCACCGCCCGCAATGGCACTGTGCAGGGCAATCCAGCCAGCATCGCGCCCCATGACTTCGAGGACGAAGACGCGGTTGTGCGAAGCCGCCGTGGTGACGAGTTTATCAACGGCTTCGGTCGCGATTTGCACGGCGGTTTGGAAACCGAAGGTGCATTCCGTTGAGGAGAGATCGTTGTCGATGGTCTTGGGCACGCCGATGATGTTCAGGCCCTTCTCGTAGAGTTTCTGCGAGATGCGCTGCGAGCCGTCGCCGCCGATGCTGATAACCGCGTCGATGCCCATGTATTGCAGCTTGCGGAGCATTTCATCGCTACGGTCCACGGTGCTCCAAGTGCCGTCGGCGTTCTTGACGGGCCAGTTGAACGGGCCGCCCTTGTTGGTGGTCTCGATGATGGTGCCGCCACGGAAATGTATGCCACGCACCACCTCCGGCGTCAGTCTGACGACTTCGGTAGGCTCCCAAAGGATGCCGTTGTAGGCTTGTATGCTGCCGAGCACTTCCCACTCTTTCTCTTGGGCGGCTCTCTTGACGATGGCGCGAATCACGGCGTTGAGGCCCGGGCAGTCGCCGCCACCGGTGAGGACTAGTAGTCTTTTCATGCTTTCAAATTTAATGCGATTTGCAATTCATCCAGCTGCTCCTGTGCAATCGGCGCAGGCGAGCCGCTCATCACGTCGCGACCGGCGTTGTTCTTCGGGAAGGCGATGAAGTCGCGGATGCTTTCGGCACCACCGAAGAGCGAGCAAAGACGGTCGAAGCCGAAGGCCAGACCGGCATGAGGCGGAGCACCATACTCGAAGGCACCCATCAGGAAGCCGAACTGCTCCTGCGCGCTCTCGTCGGTGAAGCCGAGGGTGTGGAACATCTTGTTCTGCAAGGTGCGGTCGTGGATACGGATGGAGCCGCCACCGACCTCCACGCCGTTCATCACGATGTCGTAAGCATTGGCGCGGATGTCGCCCCACTTCGTCGGGTCGTCAAGCAGAGCCTCGTCTTCAGGCTTCGGAGCGGTGAAGGGATGGTGCTTGGCATAGAAGCGTTGCGTCTCCTCGTCCCATTCCAAGAGCGGGAAGTCGATGACCCACAAAGGCGCGTATTCGTCGGGCTTGCGAAGTCCGAGTTGGTTGCCCATCTCAAGACGCAGGGCGTTGAGTTGCGTGCGTGTCTTCATGGCCTCGCCACAAAGGATGAGCATCAGGTCGCCGGGCTTGGCACCGAACTTGTCGGCGATAACTTTCAGGTCGTCAGGCGTGTAGAACTTGTCCACTGACGACTTGAATGTTCCATCAGTGTTATATTTGATGTAGACCATGCCGCCAGCACCGACTTGCGGACGCTTCACGAACTCGGTGAGCGCGTCAAGTTGCTTGCGGGTGTATTCCGAGCAGCCTTCGGCGTTGATGCCAACCACTAAATCAGCGTTGTCGAACAGGCCGAAGCCCTTGCCTTTGGCCACGTCGTTGAGTTCCACGAACTTCATCCCGAAGCGGATGTCGGGCTTGTCGGAGCCGTAGTATTTCATGGCGTCGTGCCAAGTCATGCGCGGGAATTGATCGAACTCGATGCCCTTCATTTCTTTAAAGAGGTGTCGAGCCAAGCCTTCGAAGGTGTTCAAAACGTCTTCTTGTTCCACAAACGACATCTCGCAGTCGATTTGGGTGAACTCCGGCTGACGATCGGCGCGCAGGTCTTCATCGCGGAAGCAGCGCACGATTTGGAAATAGCGGTCCATGCCGGCCACCATCAGCAGTTGCTTGTACTGTTGGGGGCTTTGCGGCAGGGCGTAGAACTCGCCGGGGTTCATGCGCGAAGGCACCACAAAGTCGCGTGCACCCTCGGGCGTGCTCTTGATGAGCATCGGGGTCTCGATTTCGAGGAAATTGAGGTTGCTCAAGTAATTGCGCACCAGCATCGCCATACGGTGACGCAGTTCAAGGTTCTTGCGCACGGGGTTGCGACGGATGTCCAAATATCGGTATTTCATGCGGAGGTCGTCGCCGCCGTCGCTGATATCCTCGATGGTGAAGGGCGGAACTTTACTACCGTTGAGCAGGGTGAAAGTGTTTACTTTCAGCTCAATATCGCCCGTCGGCATGTTCGGGTTCTTCGACTCGCGTTCGATGACGGTGCCTTTGGCCTGAACCACAAATTCGCGGCCAAAACTACGGGCCTGTTCAATCAATTTCGGATCGCTGTTGCCATCCAAGAAGAGTTGGGTGATGCCGTAACGGTCGCGGAGGTCAATCCAAACGAGGGAGCCTTTGTCGCGCACGCGCTGCACCCAGCCTGCCAATGTCACTTCCTTGCCTGCATCGGCAAGACGAAGTTCGCCACAAGTATGCGTTCTGTACATGGTATTTCTGATTTAAAGATTTAAAATTTCAAAATTTAAAATTCAAACTTGCAAAAATAGTAAATCGTTTCGGAATGTGATGCATGAATCGTATATTTTTATACTTTTGCAAAACAAAACCGCAGCCCGCTATGGAACACGAACATTTTGAAAATCAGGAGCATGAATGGGAATCCAACCTCAAAGTTACAGAGGGAGTAGATGGCCCTGTTCAAGTCAATCCTAACGCTTTGGAGCGCATGAGGCGCAACCATCAGCAGTTGATGCCTTTGGAGTGGTATGTCGAGGGTATCCTCAAAGGCGACCGCGTGGCGTTGAGCAAGGCTATCACCTTGGTTGAGAGTGCTTTGCCGAAACATCAGGATTTGGCGCAACAGATTATCGCGGCCTGCTTGCCCCATGCGGGTAAGGCTCTGCGTTTGGGCATCACGGGCGTTCCTGGCGCGGGAAAAAGCACCTTCATTGAGGCTTTGGGCGTGCATCTTTGCGACAAGGGACAAAAACTCGCTGTCCTCGCCATCGACCCTTCGAGCCAACGCTCCAAAGGCAGCATCTTGGGCGACAAGACCCGCATGGAAAACCTTTCCGTGCATCCCAATGCCTACATCCGTCCTTCGGCCTCGGCGGGCACTTTGGGTGGCGTGGCTCGCAAAACAAGGGAAACCATTATCCTTTGCGAAGCAGCGGGTTATGACACCATTTTCGTGGAAACCGTGGGCGTGGGCCAATCGGAAACGGCGGTACATTCCATGGTAGATTTCTTCCTCCTTATATTAATCAGTGGTGCCGGCGACGAGCTCCAAGGCATCAAGCGCGGCATCATGGAGATGGCCGACGGCATAGCGGTGAACAAAGCCGACGGCGACAACGTGATGCGTGCCAACCGCGCCGCCGCCGAATGTCGCAACGCGCTCCATCTCTTCCCCTTGCCCGAATCGGGACAAGAGACCAAAGTGCTGACCTGCTCCGCCTTGACGGGCTTCCAAATCGACGAGGTTTGGCAGATGGTCGCCGACCATGTTCAGGCCATCCGCGACAACGGATATCTCTACCGCAAACGCGCCCAACAGGACGTTCAGATGATGTACGACTCGATGGACAGCGCCCTGAAAAACGATTTCTACCAAAACCAACTCGTTTCCGACCTTTTGCCTTTGGTTATGAGCGCATACATTGCGGCGCAAAAACTGTTGGATTCCTATTTCAACCTGCTGAAAACCCCTTCCGCTTCTTGATTCAGTAATCGGTATCGGTGGTTGTTTTCTCTTTCCTAAAAGAGAAAAATTTGTTACTCAAGTAGCTGAATGTCACGCAGATAATAGAGATAATGACGTAAGAAACAGTGGGCCACCAATGCAGTACTTCCACAAAGAGTTTCAGACCGAAATAGTTGATGAGAAAGTTTACAGTTGTAACTAATAAGTACCTGACAATCTGCGTTCTGCCGCGCAACGTTGAGCCTGAAAAACTAATGTGTCGTGCCATCCAAAATCCCGTCAAGAAAGTGATGGGAAACCTGAAGATAAAGGCCGCGATGTGAGGCGTGAAAGCTACGAAACCAAGGTCGAAAACTTGGCCTTTAAAAACGAAATGGTACAACACATAATACAATGCCCAATCCAAAGCCAAGTTCATGCCGCCACAAGCCGCGTAACGGAACAACTCAAGGCTCATCACCTTGTGGAAAGGCGGATAGAAGAAGTCGATGACGGAGGTCAAAGTGCGTTCAATCCAAAGTTCTATGTTTTTCAGGGCTGACATTCGGGGCGCAAAAATACGAATTTACAGCCAAATTATTTCAAAATCCTTGAGTAAATCAGAGGCTTTCTCCATATCGTCCGAGAAACCCAACACATAGCCGCCACCGCCTGAGCCTGAGATTTTTACGCCGAAATTGAAGTCAAAATCGGTCGTGAAAAGGTCGAGCGTGTTTTCGGTTATCATCGGGCGGAGGAACTGCAATTGGCCTTGGGAAAGCTGTTTCAACGATTTGAAAAACAATTCTTTATCGACTGAAATCATCGCTTCAATGCAAGCCTTGACGCAGGGCAAATATTCCGCTTGGAAACGATTCAAAAAGTCAGGATTTTCGCGCTGCTGCTTGAAATGCTCGACCAAAGGCTTGGTATTGCTCTTTATCTTCGTGTCAATCAGGCAGATGTGGATGTCTTTTTTCAAAAAGTCGTCGGAAAGGATTCTTACTCCTTCAGGCGTGATTTTGAAAGGCTTGCCGAGATAGCATTGCAACGGGTCGATGCCGGAACTGCTGCCGTGGAAATGGCTTTCCATTAGGCCGAAAAGCGTTTTCAGATGCAGCAAATCATCGGTTTTCTGCTTGGCGTAACCATCATAAACTGCTGCCACAAGCGTTCCCGAGCTACCCAAACCATAGCCCGAAGGTACATCCGATGATAGGAACAAACCGAGGTTCAAATCGTGCTGAAGTCGCTGAATGTCAATAATATCTTTCGTGCTTTCCAGAGTGGAAAGGTAATCCGCAAAACGTTTCAAACTGGCGTTGGAAGCCGTGCCGCCGCTCGCTTCAAGATGTGTGGCAAAACGCCATTGCGCCGAAAACTTTTTCAGCGGCACCATCAAGGCGGTGCTATCGAAAATCATCGAATACTCGCCGAAAAGGATGACTTTGCTATAATATCGCTCTCTCATTACAGCAGTTTTTGCGGTCCGTCGCCAACATGGTCAGCTATCCAACAGCCTTGATTACAACAAGTTACCAATTCGTTCCTGATGAAATTTTCTACCTTTTCAGCCTCATTTTCAGGATAAAGCAGATGCACATTGGGACCGGCATCCAATGTGAAACAGAGCGGAATTTGCGTTTCGTTTCTGAAATCTCTGACGGCTTCGATAATTTGCAACGTGTTGGGTTTCATCAAGATAAAGGAAGGATTCGAGCACATCATCAAGGCGTGGAGTTGCAGGGCTTCGCTTTCAGTGATATTAATAAAGGTGTCTAAGTCGCCTGATTGCAAGGCAGTGAGCAAGCTCTTGATCTTGTCATACGCTTGCGCGTAACGTGCTGAAGCGTAAGGATTTCCCTCCATCAAGGCATGGCCGGCGCGACTGGAAACGGCTTTGGTTTCGCCGCTGACAATCAAAATGCTGTTGCGATAGGTCTTGAAAACAGGGTGAATGTCGTTTTCGAGCGAAACAGCAAACTCATCGGAACTGCCTTTGTAACAGTTTGTTGCGCCCCAAAGTGCCATTTTTGGGTACACCGACCTTGCCGCGCTACCTGAGGCCAAACGAGAAAAATAGGAGGCTTTTTGCAAGTCGATGTCTTTGCCAATTAATTGATTTTCGATGTCTAACAAACACATCACAAACGCACTCATCGAAGAAGCCGAAGAAGCAATGCCAGAGGAATGAGGAAAGGTGTTGCGGCTCTCAACTTTCAGATGCAGTTGATTAATGAAAGGGAAAAACGCCTGATTTTCAACCAAAAACTTCTCGATTTTCGCGCCAAAGGCAGGTTCTTTTTGGCCTTCGAAAAAGAAAGAAAAACCGAAACTTCCCGACTTCTCAAAAGTTACAAATGTTTCGGTTCGACATTCCGACAAGGCGAAGCTAATCGACGGATTCTGAGGGATTTGCTTTCCCTTCTTACCCCAATATTTCACCAAGGCGATGTTCGACGGGCTAGCCCAACCCACCTTGCCGTGAAAGCCGCTCGCCACTTCGCCTTTGAAAGCCTCGTTTGACCAATTGTTTTCCATTTTCGATGTGTTTTGCGCTGCGAAGATAGGGTTATTCTTTGAATTGGTATGGAAAAGGCACAAAAAAATCCCTCGACCTGAAGGCCGAGGGATTTTCTCTGTAGGGACACACCGCGTGTGTCCGTTGTTCGTGTTTGCGGACGCACGCCGTGCGTCCCTAAAACGTATTATTCCACCACCACCTTCCGCGTGATTTCGTCCAATTTCACGAACCAGACGCCCATAGGCAGGTTTATGATTTCCGTGTCGGTGATGTCGCGGGAGAGAAACGAAACAATTCTTATACAATCTATTTCTCGGTCTTTTCATCCATGAAACGCAGCACGATGTCAAGGATTTCGTCGCCGAAACGCTTCACGCTTTTGGCACCCATGCCGGGCACTTCCTTCAAGGCCAACAAAGTTGCGGGCTTGAACTGCGCAATAGTCTTGAGGGTCTTGTTGTGCGCGATAGTATAGGCCGGAACGTCAGCGTCTTGTGCCTTTTGCAGCCGCCATGCCGACAAAGCCGCATACAGCTGGCTCTTCTCCATTAAGTCATCCTTGATCTCCACCTTTTTCTTGGCGTTCTTTTCGGCTTCAATCACTTTCACGGACTTGGTCTTTTGGTACGCCTTGACCGTGAAGCCATTTTTGCAGGCTTCCAAACAACAGATTTTCAACTGAATATCCTCTTGCAATGGTTTCAACGCATCGGAAAGTTGGCTGTTCACGGCCGTGTTGTCAGTCTTAAAGGGCAGCTCGAAAAGCCCATCGGTGATGGTTTTCAGCTGTTCGTCGAAGTAGGCCACTCCTTTTATTAGTCGCTCCTGCAAAGTGGGATTTTGCTCACAAGTCGGCATTTCGGCATGGAGCTTCCTGATCTGGCTCTCAAACCTGACGCCCACATTGCAAAGCTCCTCATAAACGCGGTTGCGCCGCTGCGAAAGGTCTTGGATCATCGTGCTTTCAAACAAGGTGTCGTTGTCGTAAACCACCTTCATCAATTTACCGAAATCCCTGTAAATGCCTTCAAAACCAAAGAGTTCAAGCATGGTTTCCAGCTCGTATTCGTGGCGCAGCGCATCCACTTTCTCCTGAGTGGGTTCTTTTTCGGGCAGCTGTTCCACAAACTGATTCACCAAAAAGTCCTTGACCAAGGCGTTGGAGGTGATGCTGGTTTTCAGCACCAGACCTTCGAGCGAGGTGCAGCGGCTGAGGGCGACATACACCTGACCGTGCGCGAAAGCCTGTCCCGCATCGACGATAACCTTGTTGAAAGTCAGGCCTTGGCTTTTGTGGATGGTTACAGCCCAAGCCAAACGTAGCGGAATCTGGGTGAAACTGCCGATTTCCTTCTCCTCAATCTCCTGATTTTCAGTATTGAGCGTATATTCCATGTTTTGCCATTTCAGTTTCGGCACGGTGATGCGCTCGCCGCCGCTTTCCACGGTGACGGTGGCTTCCTTCTCGTCGAAGCCTACAATTCGTCCGATTTTGCCGTTGTAGAAAGCCTTTTCGGGGTTCGGGTCGTTTTTGACGAACATCACCTGTGCCCCGATTTTCAGCTCCAGTTCTTCTTTGGTCGGGTAGGTGTTTTCGGGGAAATTGCCGTGCACTTCGGCCTTGAAAACCACCGATTTCTCCTTGATGGCCGCCAATTTCGACTCGTTGATTTGGTCGGCTTGGTAGTTGTGGGTGGTCAGGGTGATGTAGCCTTCATCGTCTTTGGGCACAAATCCCGGCTTGAAGCGCGTGTTGAGCAGGGCGACGCACTCCGCGTCCATCTCGTTGTGGCGCACCTTATTTAATAAAGTGATGAAATCCATGTCGTGCTGTCGGTAGATGTGCTCCAGCTCCACGCAAACGTAGGGCGTTTTTTTCAGCACTTGGCTGCCGAAGAAATAGGGCGTGTCGTAATAGGGCGAAAGCACTTCCCATTCCTCTTGTTTCGCCACGGGCGCGAGTTGGTGCACGTCGCCAATCATCAGGAGTTGGAGGCCGCCGAAGGGCTTCTGCGAGCGGCGCACGCGGCGCAACACGGCATCGATGGCGTCCAAAACGTCGGCACGCACCATGCTGATTTCGTCGATGATGAGCAGGTCGAGGCTGCGCATGAGGTTGATTTTCCTCTTGTTGAGTTTCTGGAGTTGCGCCGCCTTTGTCTTGGCCGACATTTTGCCCCAGGCCATTGTGTTTTGGGCGTTTTCTGGCAGTTGAGGTCCGAAAGGCAGTTGGAAAAACGAATGGATCGTCTGTCCGCCCGCGTTGATGGCGGCCACACCCGTGGGGGCCACCACCACCATGCGCTTGTAGGTCTTCAGCGGCAGGTTTTTCAGGAAGGTGGTCTTGCCGGTGCCCGCCTTTCCCGTGAGAAAAATGTGCGCATCGGTGTAGAGCACCAGCTCCTCGACAAAGTCAAGTTTTTGGTTCACAAAGGTTTGCTGCGCAAGGCTTTGGATTGCGTTCATTGGGCTAAAGTAGGGAATATTTTTCATTTTTGTGGTGGGGTTTGAGAATTTTTGTAATTTTGC
>CADAVB010000083.1 GCA_902791165.1 uncultured Bacteroidia bacterium | reverse complement strand
TTTCTCCCGTTTCGTCGTACACCACCAAGGCGACATTGCTTGTGCCGTTGTATTCAAACGGAGTGTCGAAGGTGATGGTGCTCCACTCGTCCTTTTGGAAATACGCATAGCCGTTAAACACGAGGTTGTCGGCGGTAACCGTCAGCCAGTCGTTCACGTTGTCGAACTCCTCCTTGTCGGTGTGCACCATATAGACCTTCAGCTTGCGAGAAGTGTTGTCATACGTTTTCATGAAATCGACGCTGCGGATGATGCAGCTCTTGTTCAAAAGTTCATCCTTGGTGTAGATTTGCTGGGTGTAGCTATAATTATAATAAATGTGCGTCGGCAAATCCATGACCCAATCTTGCATCTCCGTTCCAACGTCAATCTTTTGATCCGTCCTGAACATCGCGGTTTGGCTCCAGTCGCTGTGGTATTCGGCACCGCCTTCGCGATAGACGGCTTTCACGCGGGCTTGGTAATAGGTCCAAGGCGAGAGGCCGGTGAGATTGAAGGTGGGCGTTCCCGTCACGGTGATTTCGCCAAGGAGTTCTTCGAAGTTGTAGCCGTATTCGTCGCTGACGCCGTATTGCAGCACCCATTCGGTGGCTGCGCCGTTTTCGGTCCAGCTCAACGTGGCCATGGTGGCATCGTCGGGAATGAGCGTGGGATCATGCATGGTGGGCGTCTTGACAGGGTTTTCCTCCCAGCCAAAGGTGACGCAGTTCTTCATATTATCGATGCCATCTGCGGGATAAAGCGTCCCCAAAGGATCGATGTTGCCGTACTTGCTCCCTGAATAGAGGGCTTGGTTGTTTTCGGTTTCGAAAACAAAATAGAGTTCGCTCAGGTTTGAATCAATGGCGCCGGTCTTGTCGTTCACCACCAAGACGACATTGCTTGTGCCGTCGTACATGAAGCGTTTGTCGAAGGTGATCTTGCTATGGCCAAAATCCGTCACGCCGCTAAACACGAGGTCGTCGGCCGTAACCTGCACCCAGTCGCTCTCGCTGTCGAATTGCGTCTTGTCGGTGTGCACCATGTAGATATCGAGGTTGCGGACGGGGAACGCGGTGTTTTGCCAGCTGAATTCGACGCTTCCGATGGCGCAAGGCATGCTTCGCAGCTCTTGGCGGGTGTAGATCTGCTGGGAGAGGTAGTAGTTGTAATAGTTGGGGCTCGCCGGCAGGACAACTGTGATATTGCCACCGCCGTCACAGATTTCATTCGACGCTTCGGGCCTAAGCGTAATCACATCGCTCCAGAAGCTATGGAAGCCTTCGCCGCACACGGAGCGCACCCGGACGTAGTATTGGCCAACGCTGTTGGGCGTGAGGTTCTTCAGCTCAATGTAAGGCTCTCCCGTCACGTTCTGTTCGGTGTAGCTGCCTTCGGTGAAGCCGGCGTTGGGGCCGTGCTGCACGGTCCAATCCGTGGCCTCGCCCATCTCAAACCACCACACATCGGCACTGTTGCCCGGGAAGTAAGCGACTTGTTCGGGGTGATGGTAAATGGCTTCGCACACGGCCGAGCAGCCCCAACGCACTTGGTTCTTCTCCGTATCCAATTGCGTTTCCCATGTTGAACCGTCGTTACCTGTATAAGTAACTATGGCTTGGTTGCGTCCGGTCTCGAAGGCCTTGAAATTGGCGAAAGCGCCGAGTTGTTGCGAGCCGCTAAAGTCAGCAAAGGTCAGCGCCACATTGCTCGTTCCGTCGTAGGCAAAGGGGGTGGTGAAGTTGATGGTGGTCCAATCGCCCGCGACAAAGGTCACCTCTCCGTTGTACACCATCTCGGCGTTGTCGATACTCATCATGTCGTTTGTGTTGTCAAACACCTCTTTGTCGGTATGCATCATGAAGATGCCCACAGTGTTGCGGGTGAATGTGATGTTTTCGCAATAGAAACTGACACTCTCGATGAGGCGAGGCTCGTTGAGAAGCTCGTCGGCGGTGTAGATCTGCTGGCTAATTGTCGTCATGATGCCCCATGTCGGCAGTACGCCGTTGATGGCCTCGCCTGCGCCCACTACGATCTTGTCGGTCGGCACGAAGGCGATGGGAGCACTCCATGCGCTGCTGCTGTTTTTAAGGGAGCGCACTTGGGCGTAGTAGGTGGTTTCGGGGGTGAGGCCGGTAAGCTGGGCTTGGGGCGTGTCGCTCACTTCCATCGTTTGGCAGTCGGCGAAGCTGGGGTCGGTGCCGTAGCGCACGTCCCAGCGCGTGGCCGTGCCGTTCTCCGTCCAGCCGAGGGTGGCCTCGGTGGGCGTGTCGGGGTTGAGGGTGGCCACTAAGCCCGTGGGCTTATTCATGCCCGAAGGCGTGTTGATTTCAAAGGTAACACGATTCTTCGTGCTGTATAAATCAACAGAATATTGGGAAAAGCCCGATGTGTTCTGCACATCAACGTTGTTGAACGAATTCCCATAAGTTATAGACTGGTTGAGATTCGGAGTGGTGAAGACTGCAAAATTAGGCGTAGCGCCGTATTCTCCGGTGTTGTCGTCCACCACCAGCACTACATTGCGCTGTCCGTCGTACTCGAAGCCGCTGTTGAAGCTGATGCGGTTGAGACCGTTATTGAAAGTTACCGGGCCGCTGAACACGAGGTCGTCGGGCGTAACCGGCACCCAGTCGCTCTTGCTGTCGAATTGCGTCTTGTCGGTGTGCACCATGTAGATGTCCAAGTTGCGGGTCTCCGGGTTGGAAAGAGTGGAGCACTCGAAGGTCACGTCGCTTGCGGTGTAGATTTGCTGGCTCAGGTAATACTTATAGTTACTATTAAAAGGAAGATAGAAATTAGTTGCTGTGCCGCTCCCGATGGCGACTTGTAATGAGGGTTTGAACAACCCCGTTTTCCACTGGCTGTCGTTGAAAGCGCCTATGGCTTTCACGCGACAATAGTAGGTCGTGGTCGGGCTGAGGCCAGAGAGGGAAAATGAGTTATCATAAAGATACTTCGTCGTGGTCTGGTTGGTGGGGAAACTGCTGTTTGTGCTGTATTGGAGCACATAATGTTGTGCATTTTTACCTTCCCATCTCAACGTAGCAGAACCTTCACCTGTAACATTGGCGTAAATCCAATAAACTTCCGCAGTAACATCACTATTACCTTGCAGACTTTCGTATCCCAGGCGGATGACGTTAGCTGCCCCCTTCTTATCAAGTTCGTATCCATAAACACTGTATCCAACGCCATTTTCCCAGACTACGTATTCATTCCCTAAAAAGGGATGGCCGCCTGATTGCAAAAAGAAACGGTCATAAAAAAGACCACCTCCCTTTCCTACTATCCTCAGCCCTTCATCAATGTTGAAATGGGTGACGATGTCTTCCTGGGTAGAATAACCATAACCTATCCAGCTATCAACTGCGAATGACAATGCGTTTTGTGCTCCACGTGTTTCGTCTATCATCCACACACAAAGGTAAGTATTACGACCTTTATGTTCGTATGGAGTATTCAATACGATTTCATTCCATCCGGGTCCGAAAGCCTTAGTACCGCTGAAAACCAGATAGGATGGATCACACCAGTTCCACGAACCTACTTTATCTACCTCAGACATATAAACTTTTATGTTTCGAGAGGGTTCTGTCTGATTACCATGCGCATAGAAGCTGATTTTGTTGATTTTTCCCTTCGGAATAGAGATACTAACATAGGTTTGCATCGAGAATCCACCTATGGTGCCCGTGTTAATCGGCAAGTCGGTGTCTGTTTCGCCCTTATCAACATCGCCACGTTGATAGAAATCCTTTGGCGTAAAGCTGAAGGTTTCGCTGTAAGTGCTGCCGTTTCTTGCTTTCACCCTAACGTAGTAGGTGGTGCCGGGGGTGAGGCCGGTGAGCCTTTGCTGCGGCATGTTGCTCACTTGCTTCGTAGAGTAGTACACCCAGTCGGGGTTGGTCCAGTAGTTCAGCGTCCACTCGGTTTCGGAGCCGGCGGGGTCCCATTTCAGGTAGGCCACCGTGCCGTCGTCAGGCCTGAGCACCACGCTCAGCCGCCAAGGGCACGAAGAGTGCCATCAGCAGCGTCAGAAGTAGATTTTTTCTGATCATAGTTTTGTTGATTTAAAGATTTGTGATTTAATGATTTGAAGATTTCTGATTTCAAGATTTGGGACCATGACCATTGACCATGACCATGACCATGACCATGACCATTTCGGGCTGGGAGCGCGGTGGTTGGCGCTTTGGGTGTTGGGGTCAGGGTCAGGGTCACCGGTCAGGGTCGGGGACGATGGCCATTTCGGGCTGGGAGCGCGGAAGTCCACGCTTTGGGTGTCGTTGGTCAGGGTCAGCGGTCTGGGTCGGGGACCATGACCATTGACCATGACCATGACCATTTCGGGCTGGGAGCGCGGAAGTCCTCGCTTTGGGTGTCGTTGGTCAGGGTCAGGGTCACCGGTCAGGGTCAGCTGTCAGGGTCACTGGTCAGGGTCAGTCGTTTTTCGTTTGCCATATTATATTAATTAAGGTGTGGAGGTCACGGTCGATGGCACGGTCCACACATTCGCGCTGCAAAATTATAACGATTTTTTCGGACAATTACAGGAGAAAACTCCTCAATTTGGGATTTGGGGTGAAAAAAAAATGGAGTTTTTTGGGAGAAATTTGTAATTTTGCGGGTGATTTTGACAACCATTCAAGCCATGCCGAAGATTTACGAATATTTTGGAATCATCTTTTTTCTTTACCCCAATGACCATGAGCCTATCCATGCCCATGCCATCAGCGGGGAATACGAGACCATTTTTGAACTTCATTTCGAGAACGGCCAACTCAAAGAGATAAAAACCCGAAAAAAGAGAGGGAAAGCGCATCTTCCAAAACCGAAGATGGAACAAGCCAAGGCTTTTGTGGAGGAATTTGCCGTTCAAATTGCAGAGAAATGGTATCGATTCTACATTTTGAAAGAGACGCTTACTCCTGAGAAAATCAACAAAAAAATCTGAACCAATGAATCCCTACAATGTCATAGAAATCAAGCCTTTAGGGGATTACAAACTTTGTGTCACTTTTGCCGACGGAAAGACTAATGTCGTTGATTTCGAGCCATTTTTCATCAAGCGTCCCCATCCACAATACAACCAGTACCATGACCCCGTCAGGTTTCTCGACTACAAATTGGAGTACGGGAACCTCGTTTGGGGCGAAAACTGGGACCTGATGTTCGACCCTCTCAATCTTTACCACAACAACCTTTTCAAGAATTACGATTGACGGAAATACACTTTTTCCGTGGAATCCAAGCCTATTTTCGTGACTTTTTCCACTTTTTTTGAGCGATTTTCGTGACTTTTTCCAAGTTTTTTGACCAAAATTCGTGACTTTTTCCATTTTTTTGGCGAAGGACTAACTCACCAGTCCCACGCGGAAAGCGTAGAGAATCAGCTCGTTGGTGGATTTCACGCCGATTTTTCCGAAGAGGCTGCTCTTCATGTTCTCGATGCTGTGTGGCGTGACGCACATTTCTTCGGCAATCTGCTTGGTGTTCAGTCCGCTGGCACACAGCGAGATGAGTTCGATTTCGCGGTGGGAAAGGGATTTCATGGTTTCGTAGTCGTCCTTCAGGTCGCTCTTGATGCGCAGATGGGCCTCGTCGGTGCAGTCGTTGCCTGCCATCACCGAGCGCAGCACGCTTGTGATTTCGTCGGGTCCGACGCTCTTGCTCATGAAACCGTTCACGCCGGCCTCCATCAGCTGCTTGAGGACGGCGCCGCCCGCCTCGCCGGAGAGAATCACGATTTTCGCCGCCAAGCCTTTCTTTTTGACCGCGCTGATGACATCCATGCCCGTGCCGTCGGGGAGCATGTAGTCAAGGATGATGAGGTCGATTTGCGGGCCGCAACTTGCGAGCTGCCCGAGGGCCTCTGCCACCGTGGCGGCTTCGGCCAACACTTGGTGCTCAATCTCCGACTTGTCCAAAGTCATGCGAATGCCCATGCGGCATATCGGCTGGTCTTCGACGAGGAGTATTCTGATGGTTTGGTTCATTTTTTCGTTTTTTTCTTGTTATTGACCCTGACTGGTGACCCTGACCCTGACCCTGACCAGTGACCCTGACCAGTGACCCTGACCAGTGACCCTGACCAGTGACCCTGACCCTGACCAGTGACCCTGACCCTGACTGGTGACACTGACTGGTGACACTGACCCTGACTGGTGACTCTGAGCTATTGATCATGGGTTGGTTCGTTTGATGTTGTTGATAACCGAAGACAATCGCTTTTCGATGGATTGGATGGCATTAGATGATTTTTCGAATTGAGGTTTTGTGATATAACCAAGTCGAACTGCAATTTCCATCTGGGTTTCAACTTCATAGGCCGATCCTAAAGAGATTTCAAGGAAATGACCAAACTCTTTCTCGGAACGGCGAGAGCAACCTTCTGCAACGTTAGAAGGGATGGAAACCGCAGCTCTTTGCATTTGATCGCTTAACGCATAAGTTTCTTTTTTGGGAAATCGTTCTGTCATTTTATAAACCTCAACGCAAAAATCAACGCCATCGGTCCAAACATCATAATTTTTGAAATTTCTCATATTGCTTTATGTTAATTGTTGTACTTTATTATCTACATGGGGCTGGTCAGGGTCAAGGTCAGCAGTCAGGGGTCGCCAGACTAATGAGAACGGACACTAAACCGTACCACCGTGCCTGCGTCCTTCGCGCTTTCGATGGTGATTTCTCCGCCGATCTTGTCGATGAGGTGCTTGCTGACGAAAAGCCCGATGCCCGTGCCGGTTTCGCCGCCTGTGCCGCTCGCCGACGAGGTCATGAACTTGAAAATCTTCTCCAACTTCTTCTCGTTGATGCCCATGCCGTTGTCGGCCACGCTTATCCAGATGCGGTCGCCCTTGGCTTCGGCCTTCACGCTGACTTCGCCCTCAGGATAGGAGTATTTCACCGCGTTGCTGAGCAGGTTGTGCAACACGAGGCGCACCACGTTGGCGTCGTCGTGGGCGGTCATTTCCTTTGGTACTTCATCGCTGACCTTCAGCGACTTGGCTGCGATGGTCGTTTCTAATGCCTTGATGCTTTCCCCGACGATTTCCGACAGGTTGAAGTCGGCAGGCTCGGCTTTCTCGTTGTTGCCCAGCTCGCCCTTCACCCAGCGGATGATGTTCTCCATGCGCTCGTTCAGTGCCTCGGTTGTGGTGTGCAGCATGACGAGCTTGGCCTTGCGGTCGGTGTCGAAGAGGGTGTCGTAGTCGGTGGTCATCGTGCGCAGCACTTGGCACATGGCCCCGACGGGCGTTTTCACGTCGTGCGACACGATGCTGAGCAGGCGGTCTTTGGTGGTGTTGAGGTGAGCCAACTCCTCGTTGCGTTTCTTGCGCACTATCGCCAAACGGTGCAACACCACGGCGATGGCGAGGATCAGCAGTGCAACCACAGTCAAAACGATGATATACAGCCTGTTTCGTCTTGATTTCTCCTTCTCCATCGCCAGCTCGTGTTCCTTTTCTTGCGTGGCGTAGCGCACTTGGTAGTCGCGGATGAGCTGCTGCTGGGTTTCGTTGAAGATGGAGTCTTTCATGGCCATGCTGCGCTCGTAATAGTCGAGTGCCAACCGCGGATTGTGTTCGCGTTCAATCAGATAGGCATTTTCGAGTGCCTCATGCAGCAAGCCGTCGTAATGGTTTTCCTCGGCCATGGCGATGGCTTTCCTGTAGCATCGTTGCGCCTCCGCAAAATTCTGTAGTTCAGCCTCATACTGTCCTTTTTGGATGTAGATATTGGCTTCGAGGAAGGTTTCGCCGTTGTCTTCCGCGATGTTCAAGGCTTCTTCCATGAGTTGAAGGGCTTCGTCGGTGCGTCCGCTTTGGAAATAGGCTTTCGACAGGGCCACCAAACGGTTGATGAGCTTGTGCGGCGTGTCTTGATAGCGACGCGAAATTTCGAGCGATTGTTCCGCAAATTTCACTGCTTCAGCGAGTTTGTCGGAATCAGCTTGTTTCCCGTTTTGGCCAAGCCGCACTTCGACGAGGTTTTGGTAATAAGTGGCCAAGTCGAGGTTGGAGGCGGTGTCGGCCACGTCCACCGCGCCGAGCATTTCGATGCACTTGCGATACATTTGCTCCGCAAGGTCGAACTCGTTCAACGTGAGGTGGATTTCGGCGATGTTGTTGATGACGTAGCGTTTGTTCACCTCGGCCATCTCGCCGCCGATTTCGTCCATAAGGTCGCTGCATTGGTTGTAGCTGTCAATGGCCTTGTCAAGCTGCCCGAGGCGATGGTAGGCGTTTGCGAGGGTCATCGTGCAGCCCGCTTGGTTGAAAAGGTCGTCGATTTTGCGGTAATGCTCGATGCCGACTTCGGAATACTGCACCACATGCTGGAAGTCGTTGTTGTTGAAGAAGTAAAGGATCATTGTGCGCAACAACTTCAGCTTGATTTCGTCCTTGTCGGTGTCGGCGTCGAAGTTCGGCTCGCGGCCAAGGGCCTCGTCGATGGCGAGGGCAGCGCGGTAAGCCGCCTCTCCCCTACCGCGTTCAAACACTTGATAAAGACTGTCGATGTCTTGCGCCGGAGCCGTGAGGCACAGACAAAACGCAGCCATCAAAATCATTAGGATTCTTTTCATTTCTTGTAGTTTTTAAGTCGGCAAGCCATGTTTTGCTTCACGTTGCCCGCGAAGAGCCACGAGTCGGCGAAGTGAAGGTTGCCTTTGGGAAATTTGTCAGCATAGGCCGCGACGAAGACCATTTCGGGGTCGAGTTCGGGGCAAACGGTAGTGTGTTTATAGAGGTAAGTCCTTGTCGGACACGGCACTATCAGAACGCTGTCGCGGGTTTCGTTGTACTTCGCCATGCCCAACTGAAACTCGGCAAGAACGGTGTCCGTGGCCATGGTCCAAGTCGTGGGATTCACGCCCACCACATCGTGGCGCGACACCATGCCGATGGCCGTCGTGTCGGTTACGGAATTGAAAATGAGGAGTTTGCCCGTTTCGGTGCTGTCTTGGGCCGGACAAAGTTGTTCAGGATAGTGCGCTAATTCTTCCGCAGTTACTTGATACCCAATGCAATACGCCGCCACCATCAGTTTCCGTTGCTCGTCGGTCATACCAGTTTTCAGCAGTTCGATGAGCATTTGCGAGCCTTGGCTGTGCCCGACGAGGAAGAATGGGCGGCCTCCGTTGCCATGCGCCATGTAGTATTGGAAAGCGGCTTTCACGTCGTTGGCGGCAAAGGCGGCGTTGCGCAACATAACGCTGTC
>CADAVB010000082.1 GCA_902791165.1 uncultured Bacteroidia bacterium | reverse complement strand
TCTTCCGTGATGGGGATGATGGCCGGGTCGCCGTAAACGGTGGCCGAAGACGAGAAAATGATGTTCTTGCAGCCGTGTTGGCGCATCACATCGAGCAAAGTGAGCGTGCCGCCGATGTTGTTTTCGTAATATTCCCACGGTTTCTCAACGCTTTCGCCAACGGCTTTCAGTCCGGCGAAATGGATGCAAGCATCGAAACGATGTGCTTCCATCACGCGGTTGAGGCCTTCGCGGTCGCGGATGTCGATTTCGTAAAACGGGATTTCCTTGCCTGTCAGTTCCGTCACGCGCTCCAACGACTTGCGGCTGGAGTTGCTAAGGTTATCGATGACCACGGTTTCGTGACCCGCAGCAGCAAGTTCCACCAAAGTATGCGATCCGATGAAGCCAGCACCGCCTGTGACTAATATATTCATTATTGTTATAAATAAATGCTTTTTTGAGAAACCTCAACAAGAACCCTCATGGCGGACTTGATCCGCCATCTCTCACGCCTTTGGACTACCTGCCACCAAAATCCCTTCTTCATACAACGCCCTTACTGATAGCATATATTCTTCATCCACACCAATGTCATCTGACAAGTCTTCCCACGTTGGATTGAACTCATTTATCAACGCTTCTTTCCATTTTCTATGCCAATTCTTTAGTTGTTTTTCTCTTTTGATGGCTGTGTCTAATCTTTCGTAAACCTCGTAATAGACAAGCCAATCAAGATTATATCGTTTGGAAAACCCTTCATTGATATGAAGCTTATGCTCAGCAATCCGACGTTGGAGATTTCTTGTAACGCCTATGTATAGTGTGGTTTTGTTTTTGTTTGTGAGTATATATACTATTCCTTGAAGAGGCATCGTGTAGTCGTTTCGTGTCGGGGATTGCGGATCGAGTCCGCAATGAGGGACTTAAGAAAAAGTGTGTCGTTTAGGCCGAAAAGTTATTATAATTTTATCCAGTTATAAGAGCCTTCTCTTCTTCGGCAAGCTCATAAAGCGAGAAGATCAAAGTATCAATTTCTGTTTGGGCTTCCGAGTCACCTTGCAAAGCACGGTCAACGAGAGCTGTCAATTGCCGGTTTTGTTCTTCCGAAATCTTTGGGAAAGGCAAAGTGCATAAATTGCCTTTCAATATTTTCAAGTCGCCGAAACGTTTGACATACAAGAAGTTGAACAACGATGAGTTCAAAAACGCCAACACGGTCTTGACGCTCATGCCATCGATTTCGGGAATGAGGATGTTCGCGCTGTTGAGGAAAAGGCTTTGCGTGTCGTCGTAGGTGAAGCAAAGTCGGCTCGAAACGAACTTATAGACTAATTTTTCTTTGGCGCGATAAAACTCCTCCTTTGCACATTGCTGAAAATCAGCGCGATTGAATTTGATATAACGACTGGCTTGCTTTAGGTTGTACTTGCCGATGTCTTTGCCCGTAAAAATAGGTTCCAAGCCTTTCGAAGGATGGTCTTTCAGCACTTTGGCGTTGTTTCCTGTGATGATTCCCAAGGCCCATTGGCTGTGCGACAGGTCGTCGTGGCGCAGGTTCTCTGCTTTGGCAAGAATGGCTTCGTCGCGGTCACTGAGGATAGGAATGGGACAAAAAGCATCATCCGTCACCTTCACTTCCTTTTGCGACACCTCTTTGTCAGCGGCTATAACTTGGTAGTTTTGTTCGCCAAAAGTCTTTTTCTTACTGACTTTCAAGCTGATAAAATCCGTAAACACCCCTTTAAAGCGTTCGTGATAGCATTTTAGGCTTTCCAACCGTGTTTCGCACATCACGAAGCGGCGGAAATCGGCGTGAACCCGAATTTTCAACAGCGAAGTGGGCAGTAAAAAGTGTTGTATTCCATTGTTTTTCAAGAATTTAAAGGATTCTGTAAAAAACAGCGAAGCCTTTTCGTGCGAGGCAATTACATCCGATTGATGTTGCTTGCCCTTTTCCGTTCCCCACGGCGGATTGGTGACGATGTAGTCGAACTTCAAGCCATTCAGGGCCGAAGTCGCATGATGCAGAAAATCCATCTGGTAAATCTGAGGATAAACGTCTGATTCGCTGAATTTTACCATCAGATTTGCCTTGGCAATCATTACCGCCAATGGGTCGTTGTCGATGCCGAATAGCTGATCCATTTTGGCATGGTCCACTTTGAGAAGGAAAATGCCGCTACCACAGCATGGGTCGAGGAAGGTTTCGCCGTTCAAGATACGGATTCCAGAAAGCATCTCATTGACAATCACTGGTTTTGTGTAATATAAACCTTTTAGGATGCGATGACCTTCTGTCGTCAGCGACTGATAGATGAACCCAATCCAATCGTCGTTGCGATTTTTGAGGATTTGACGCGGTATTTCCAACTCAATTCGCTGACAGTGAGCGTATTCCTCAAAGAAACGCTTTTTGTTGCCTTCATTGACACTATTGTGTTCCAAAAAAGAGGCACAAAGACTGAAAATCAGTTTGTTGATGGGATAATCTGCCTCTTTCAATTCTTCGACGAAACGGGGCAGACTGGCCGCCATCACATACCCTTCGGGCGTAATAACCTTTTGGGAAAGGATTTTATTGGCCCTACGTGTCAAGCGTTCGGAACTGGTACTTTTCAGCTTGTCCCAGTTACGTTGAGTTGCTTTGGAAATGAAAATGGTGGTATCCGTCATTATACAGCTTCGCCTCCTAAGTCCCAATAAACTATGTTTAGGAACTGATTGTCAGCGGTTTTTAAAAACGTTACTTGTTTTTGCAACGTAAAATTTCTGCAAAGGTAGGGAATTATTCAAAGCGAATTGTTTAATTAATTAATTTTTTACGCCATGCCAATCATTTTTTTTATTTTTGCCCGCAAAACAGAACCACTATGATACTTTGTTTGGAAACAGCCACGCCCGTTTGCTCGGTGGCGCTCAACGACGGTTGCTGTACCGTCGCCTTACGCGAAACGGAAGGACAAAATGCTCATTCAGAGAAGATTACGAATTTCATCCGCGAAGTGATGGAAACGGCAAAAATCGACTATCGGCAATTGGATGCCGTGGCGGTGAGCAAAGGTCCCGGCTCTTATACAGGCCTGCGCATCGGCGTGAGCACGGCCAAAGGCATTTGTTACGCCGCCGAACTGCCGCTCATGGCCATCGACACGCTGGAAGCGATGGCATACGGAATGAAGGATAAACTCGCAATCCAAATCGCTGAAAACGACCTACTTATACCTATGATTGACGCTCGCCGAATGGAAGTCTATGCCGCCATTTTCGACGCAAACTTGAACAAAATCAATGACACCGAGGCGATGGTCATTGACGAAAGCTCTTTCTCGGAGTTGAGGCAAAACCACCGACTTTGGCTCTTCGGCGATGGTGCGCCAAAACTAAAACAAGTGTTTGAAAATCAGAATAATATAAACATAATAGACGGTTTCAAGCCTTCGGCAGCTTATATGCGCATCTTGGCGGAGAAAGCCCTGCGTGAGCATGATTTTGTTGATGTGGCTTATTTTGAGCCATTTTATTTGAAGGACTTTATCGCGGGCAAGCCACATGTGAAGGGATTGTGAGTTGGGAGTGTGGAGTTTATAGTTAGGAGTTAGGAGTTAATAGTTTTCAGTTATGATGAAAAAAGTATTGATGGCATTGTTTATTGTAGCGGGCGTGAATGGCTTCGCTCAAGCGCCGCACCTTTTCGAATATGAATATCCTGTTGTCGCAACCGAAAATCCGATCATCCGCGCTTTGATGGATTCGGTTTCCGTTGATAGCATCGAGGCGACGATTACGCACCTTTGCTCCTACCAAAACCGTCGTTGCGACAGTCGGCATATTTACGATGTACAAAACTGGCTTTCTGCGCGTTATGCAAGTTTTGCTGGTATTGATACGGTGATGTTGCACGACTTCAAAATGCACAAGGAAGGCTTCCCCGAGGAAACCGCCGACAACGTCCTTGCCATTCAGTGGGGCGTGACGAAGCCAGAGGAATATGTGATTTGCGGGGCGCATTACGACTCGTGGAACGGCGACACCGCCGACCCCGACACCGTCCGCGCTCCTGGTGCCGACGACAACGCCACGGGCGTGGCAGGTATCTGGGAAACAGCACGTTTGCTCAGTCGCTATAAGTTCGACCGCACCATTATTTACGCCAATTGGAACGCCGAGGAAATCGGTTTATTCGGAAGCGAAGCCTACGCCAAGGAATGTGCCGAAAACCGTATAGCCATTGTTGGGTATTTTAACATGGACATGAACGGCTATTTGCAGGAAGGTTCCGATATTCACATGCACGTGGTTTATGTGGATCAGGACTCTCTATTAGCCCAAATGTTTTTCGACGTGTGCCACACCTATTTCCCCAATATGCCCGTCCGCCAAAACTGGATGCCACACGGCGACAGCGACTTTTCCTCCTTCAACCGCAGCGGTTATCCAGCGCTTCACCCTTTCGAGGATGTTTATGCCAGCTCGCCTTACATCCACACAAGACAAGATGTTTTAGGATTGAGTGTCAATAACTTGGAACAATCTAGGCAATTCGCGCAAATCAACCTTGGAGCCGTGGCCCATTTGGCTGGACTGAACAGCACTGCCGTGGAGGAATTTGAAGTAACGAATGTGGCAGTTTATCCCAATCCTGCCCATGAAACAGTCTGCATAACGGCTAAAGACGGAATACAACGCATTGTGATACAGAACCTTATAGGACAACCGATAGACAACAAAACCCTGAACGGTGAAAGCAGGTGTGTGATTAATACAACTGCTTATTTGTCAGGGATTTATCTTGTCAGCGTAGTAACCTCAAAAGGAGTGGCCACGCGAAGACTTGTGGTGAAATAAGGCTTTGTTTATCCCAATGCCTTCACGCCCGCGTCGATACGCTTGAGGGTTTCTTCTTTGCCGAGAAGTTCGAGGATTTCGCCCATGTGCGGACCTTTTCCGGCACCGACCACCATAAGGCGTAAACCGTTCATTACCAAGCCCATATTAAGCTCGTTGGTGGTAATCCAAGTGTTCAAGGTTTCGTCGATATTGGCCAAGCTGAACGGCTCGATGCCGCCGATGACTTCCTTCGCCTTGAGCATGGTTTCCGCGCTGTTTTCCTTCCAGCGTTTCTTGACGGTTACGGGGTCGTATTCCGTCGGGGCAGCGAAGAAGAAGAAGCTTTGGTCCCAAATTTCCTGCACAAAATTGACTCTATCTTTCACTAAACCAGCCACTTTCACGGCGAAGTCAAGCGAAACGTCGATGTCTTTTTCGGCCTTCAGCCAAGCCTGATAATCCTTGCCGACTTTGAATCAGCTCTTCCATGGTGAAGATTTCCTGCTCGGTGCCAGGATTCCAGCCCAACAAGGCCAGCATGTTGATAAACGCCTCGGGATAGTAGCCGGATTGCTTGTAACCCATGGCCGTGTCGCCGGTTTTCGGGTCTTGCCAGAACATCGGAAAAACGGGGAAACCGAGGCGGTCGCCGTCGCGCTTGCTGAGTTTGCCGTTGCCGTCGGGTTTGAGCAGCAGCGGCAGGTGGGCGAATTGCGGAGCCTCCCAGCCAAAAGCCTCGTAGAGCATGACATGGAGCGGCATCGAGGGCAGCCATTCCTCGCCACGGATGACATGGCTGATTTTCATCAAATGGTCATCGACGATGTTGGCCAAGTGGTAGGTCGGCATACCGTCGCTCTTGAACAAGACCTTGTCGTCCAAGGTGTTGGTCTGCACTTTCACCTCGCCGCGAATCAGGTCGTGCATGACGATTTCGCGGTTTTCAGGAATCATGAAACGCACCGTGTAAGGCGTGCCGTCGGCCATCAGTTTTTCGACTTCTTCTTTACTCATTGTCAAGCTGTTGCGCAGGTTTTTGCGCGTCTGGCAATTGTAGATGAAAGTCTGCTTGTTGGCTTCGGCCTCCTTGCGGTATTGGTCGAGTTCCTCGGCGGTGTCGAAGGCGATGTAGGCGCAGCCTTTGGCCAAGAGTTCGTCGCTGTATTGCTTGTAAAGGTGTTTGCGGTTGCTCTGCTTGTAGGGGCCGTATTCGCCGCCCACATAGTCGCTTTCGTCGAACTTGATGCCGCACCAATCCAAGGATTGCACGATGTATTCCTCGGCTCCTGGCACGAAGCGCGTTTGGTCGGTGTCCTCAATGCGGAGAATCATTTTTCCGCCGTTCTTTTTGGCAAACAGGTAGTTATATAAAGCGGTGCGCACGCCCCCGATGTGCAATGGTCCCGTCGGGCTGGGGGCAAATCTTACTCTTACTTCGTTCATTTTATATCGGATTTAGGCGGCAAAAATACGGAAACTTCCCTTTGTTTCGCCAAAAATCCCTATTTTTGCCGTTTGTTCTATTTTGGATATGTCTGCGCCGAACGCATTGATAGCAAAAATCGAGGACTTCACGCGGAAGTTCTACCTCAACCGCCTGATTCAAGGCGTGTTGGTGGGAGCCGTGCTTTGGATTGTCTTCTATCTGATTCTCAATGGGTTGGAATACGTTTCGTGGTTTCCGCCCAAAGGCCGCTTCGTGCTGTTTTTGTTTTTGCTTTTGGGTAGCGCTTTTGTCGCGATGTATTATTTCCTCATCCCTTTGGTCGTATTATTTCCTCATCCCTTTGGTCAATTTGGTTCGTTTCAGGAAAAAAATGTCGGTGGAGCAGGCTTCTGTCCTCATCGGGAAATTTTTCCCCGAAATAAGCGACAAACTACTGAATACCATACAGTTGAGCAACCAAATGGAAGGCGAGGACGACAACGCGCTTTTGGCAGCTACCATCGAGCAGCGCACAAGCCGCCTCTCCCCTATCCGTTTCAGCGACGCCGTCAATCTGCGCGGCAACCTCAAATGGCTCGGTGTCTTTTTCGGCCTGCTTCTCTTATTAATATTGCTGATGGTTTTCCTGCCTTCGTTTGCCGTCGAACCCACGCAGCGCATCGTGAACTATGAGCAGAATTTCGAGAAACCATTGCCCTATCATATTGAAATCGAGCAAGATGACATGGAAACCACACAGGGCAAGGAGGTGAAATTCAGCATCCGCGTGACGGGCGACCGCATTCCAGACGCTTTTTATGTGAAGAGCGAACTTGGGCAGCAACTCATGACCAAATCCTCGGCCAACGATTTCAGCTACACGTTCAAAAACCTGTTTAACGACCTGACTTTCAACGTTACAGGCGGCGACTACACCAGCCGCGACCTCCACATCACGGTGCGCCCCAACCCTGCCCTACTCTCCTATCGTTGCGATATGCGCTATCCGAACTACATCCATCGGCAAAACGAAACCCTCGAAGGCAAGACGCGCCTCATCGTTCCGCAAGGTACGACCCTCGTTTTCAGCTTCTTGACACGTGACACCGAAAAAATGACCTTGACTCGCGACTCGCTCACATCCGATTTGTCAGAAAAAGACGATATGTTTGATTATCAGTTTGTTGCGGCGCAATCCACCCAATTCGAGGTACAAGTCCAAAACACGTGGAACAACACCCTCGACCCACTCGGTTTCGCCGTCGACGTGATTCCCGACGCTTACCCCGACATTCGCGTGGAATCTTTCGACGAACAGCTTTCCACTGACGTTTATTTTTCTGGCCTCGTCACCGACGACTACGGCTTCACCAAGCTGAATTTCAACTGTTTGGTTAAGGAACCCATCGAAAAGAAGTTTGTCGTCCCCGTTTCGTTCGACAAAAAGCAAACCCGCACGTCGTTCTTCCATCATTTCAACATGGACAGCCTCGGCATCATGCCTGGGCAGAACATGGAGGTTTATTTCGAGGTTTGGGACAACGACGGTTTCCACGGCCCGAAGTCGAAACGGTCCGAAACGTTCACCTATTACAAGCCCTCCGAGTCCGCTTTGGACAGCATTGCCAACCAACAGTCGGAAGACATCATGGAGCGGCTTTCGGAGAAATCGCAA
>CADAVB010000081.1 GCA_902791165.1 uncultured Bacteroidia bacterium | reverse complement strand
GATTATTACCAATACAAAACTGATTACCAAAATCTTAACAAGACCTTTAATCCCAAAAACTTTGACCCGTCGAAGTGGGCCGAGGCCGCCAAAAACGCGGGCATGAAGTATGTCGTCTTCACCACGAAGCACCACGATGGCTTCTGCATGTTCAACACCAAGGAAACCTCCTACTCTACCGTCGATGCGAGTTGTCCGTTCTCGAAGAATCCCAAGGCCGACATCACGGGCGAAGTGGTGAAGGCCTTCCGCGAAAAGGGCTTCTGGACGGGCCTCTACTTCTCCAAACCCGACTGGCACTGCGACGACTATTGGGCGCACGAATGGGCCACCCCCGACCGCAACGTAAACTACGACCCGACGGCCATGCCCGAGCGTTTTGAGAAATACAAACAATTCACCCACAGGCAAATACGCGAACTCACCCACAACTACGGCGACATCGACATCCTGTGGTTGGACGGCGGCTGGGTGCGCCCCGAATGGAGCGTAAACGAGGAAACGCGCCCGTGGCTCGGCTGCCAAGGCTACATCCAAGACATAGACATGCCCACAGTGGCCGAAATCGCCCGAGAGAACAACCCTGACCTCATCATCGTGGACCGTTCCGTGGGCGGCAAATATGAGAACTACCAAACCCCTGAGCAGCAGGTGCCCGACTCGCTCCTGCCCTACCCTTGGGAAACCTGCATGTCGATGGGCAACTCATGGTCGTTTATTTCGACCGACAAATACAAGAGCACCAACAAATTAATTCACCTCTTGTGCGACATCGTCGCCAAGGGCGGCAACTTCCTCCTCAATGTGGGCCCTGATGCCGATGGAAACCTGCCCGACACGGCCCTGCTCCGAATGAAGGAAATCGGCGAGTGGATGCAGGTGAACGGCGAAGCCATCTACGGCACACGCCCGATTTACCCATTCTGCTACGGCAAGTTCCGCTTCACGCAGAAAGAGAATAAGGTCTATGCCATCTTCCTTTTGGACGAACAAGAAAGCCCAGTGCCCGATACCTATTGGTTCGACGGCAAAGACATGAACTTGAAAACGGGCAAAATCAAGGTGTTGGGCAGCAAGAAAAATGCCTCCCTTTGCAGAGAGGCCGATGGTCGCTACCGCATTGATTTCCCGAACGGCTTCGAGATGCCCCATGCAGTGGCGTTTGAGATAAAAAAGAAGTAACACACTTTTGTTGAGGGAATCGACCAAAAATCCATTGGAAAAGTGTACTTTTGCAGCCTAAAAAAATGACCCTCGAAAAGAAATGAAATCCATACGAACCTTACTCTTCATCATTGCCATCATAGCCATCCTCGTTGCCGGATGGTATTTCTTCCCCGCTGAAGGCTTGTCCGTCGGCGGTTACAACTTGCGTTTCCCCTCCTTCGCCGACGACAGCGCCGAAAAAAACCAAGAAGAGCAAGTGGACGTTGATGCCGTTATCGACAACGTGAACAAAAGCTATAGGATGGCTTATACCGAAACCCTATACGACAGCCTTTGCTTTTTTCGTGACTATCTGAAAGAGAACCCCAACCGCATATATCTGCCCAACGACGACTACACCTATTTTGATTCTATCTTCGCCCAGTTCGAGCACGCCGAAGCCGTAGGCAAGACCTACCGCGTGATGTATTACGGCGACTCGCAAATCGAGATGGACAGAATCTCGTCCGTGTTTCGGCAAAAATTGCAAGAGCTTTTTGGCGGCTCGGGTCCAAGCATGATACCAGCCATCCAACCCGTGGCCACCATCTCGGTAACGCAACACGCTTCCAACCTACGCCGCCACATGGTTTATGGCGATGCCGCCCGTGCCGGCCACAACCGCTACGGCATCATGTGGCAGTTCGGACAAGCCGCAGGAAGCAGCTCTATTTCATTTTCACAATCCACTCATTCCCAAGCTTTTGCAAAAGTCAAAGAAATCACAAAAGTTTCGGTATTGCTGGGCAATAACAGCGAAGGTTTTACCGCCTCGCTGAAGTGCGACACTATAGCGACTGAGCCAAAGACTTTGGCCGCCGACGAAGGTGTTTCCCTCCTCACGTGGACGCTTCCCAGAAGCATCAAGAAAGGCACCATCAGTTTCAAGGGCAGTGGCGAGATTTATGCCGTCATGCTGGATGGCGAAGCCGGCGTGGCGGTCGATAACGTGGCTTTGCGCGGATGCGCGGGAAACTTGTTCACTCGCCTCAACGAGAGCGTCATGCGCCAATCGTTTGACTTGATTGACACACGATTGATCATCCTGCAATTTGGCGGCAACCGTATGCCAGGCATTGCGGGCACCAAGAACATTTCCTCATATATGACCGAACTTGAAAACCAAATCGACTATATGAAGCAGGTGGCGCCACAATGTACCTTCCTCTTCATCGGACCTGCCGACATGGGCAAGAGCTACAACGGAAAAATGGGTACTTGGAAAGGACTGCCCGAATTGAACGACTCGCTTCGCGCCATGGCCTTGCGCAACGACGTGGCCTATTGGGATATGTTCAACGTGATGGGCGGCGAAGGCTCGATGGCACAATGGGTGAAGCACAGTCCACCGTTGGCCGGTCCCGATTACATCCACTTCACCTTTAGGGGCGCCCAAGAAATCGGGGCAAGTCTGGCCAAATCATTCACCACCTATTATGATTTTTATCAACTGCGCCAACGCATCCCCAATCAAGACGTGATCGACTTTGTTAATGGCGACGAGCGCCAAAATGTCCAGAAAATGCCCTATACGAGGATGATTCCATCTTACAAACCCTTCTATGACAATTAAGGATGAAACGACTGGTTTTTATAGGTTTGCTTTTTGTCAGTTGTAGCCTTTGGGGGCAAAATTTGCCTTCGTTGCGCAACATTCCCGACTATAGTTTCGCGCATTTCGAGCGCAACCGCCTGATTATTCCTGGCGACAGCACCGCAATGGAGCGGTTCTACCAAAAACTGGACTCTGTCATTCGTTTAGGCGAAGGCAACGTAAGCATCATGCACATCGGCGGTTCGCACGTTCAAGCGGGCGTGTTCACGCAACAATTCCGCGACAACTTGCTGAATATCAGGACTGGACTAATGGGCGGACAGTTCTTTGCTTTCCCCTTCACGGCGGGCAAGACCAATAATCCGTCGCAGTTCAAGGTGAGCAGCACGGGCGAATGGGCCTACTGCCGCAATGCCGTGCGCCGCGAAACAGACAAACGCATGGGTTTGGCCGGTGCCGCCCTCACCACCACCGACCCCGAGGCCACCATCAGCATCGTCACGCGAGAACGATACCCATCGCATTGTCCGCCCGATTTTTTCTTCGACAAAGCGACCCTCGTAGGCTTTTCCGAAACAGAAAACGTAGAACCTGTCATCGGTTGCCAAGGCAAGAAGATTCTCGGAACCTACAACGAGGAACTATCCACCTACACCTTTCATCTGCCCGAACTCACCGATTCCATTTGCATCCAATTCGACTCAGTGAACGGCGAGTTTACCCTTACCGGCATACTGTTGGAAAACGGCATGTCGGGCATCAGCGTAAACGGCGTGGGCGTGAATGGTGCCAGTGTGCCGTCGTATCTGCGTTGCGACGACTTCGAGCGCGACCTTGAACTCATCCGCCCCGACCTCATCATCTTCGGCATCGGCATCAACGACGCGGCGGAGAAAGACTTTGAAAAAGAGACCTTTAAGCAAAACTACGCCGAACTCATCAGCATCATGCAGCGCGTCAATCCCGACTGCGCCCTGCTTTTCGTGACCAACAACGACAGTTTCAAGTCGAAGAGGGTGAAGAAAAAGCGCGTTTATGAAGTGAACCCCAACGGGAAAGTCGTCCAACAGGCTTTCAAGGAAATGGCCAAAGACTATGGCGGCGCGGTTTGGGACCAGTTCGACGTGATGGGCGGACTGAAGTCCATGCAAAGCTGGGAAAAGGCCGGATTGGCACAAAAAGACAAGGTGCACTTCACCCGCGACGGCTATCGGCTTATGGGCGACCTACTCTATAACGCACTGATTACCGATTACTTGGAACACATCAATCCAAAAAAATGACGAACCTATCCGACATAGCATTGGACTTTTTGCACGGGCTTTTCTCCTTCGACAAGGCGCACCCGTTGCTGTTCACCCAGTTCTATTTCTGGGCCTTCTTCGCCATCGTGTTCGCGTTTTTCTGCCTGATCAAAAACAAGTGCCTGCTGCGCAACGCCTTCCTGTTTTTCGTCAGCTTGTTCTTCTATTACAAGACCAGCGGACTCTTCACTTTAATCCTGATTTTCATCACTTTATACGACTTCTTCGCAGGAAAATGGCTCCACACGCGAAAAAAGAATGGCAGCCGCAATTTCGTGCTCGCACTAAGTGTAGTGGTGAACTTGTCCATTTTGTGCTATTTCAAGTACGCTTATTTCCTCACCGATGTGGTAAATAACCTGCTTGGCACCGAGTTTCGCGTGTTCGACGTGTTCTCGTGGGCTGGCAACGAAATCACCCGAAGCAACCGCTTCAGCGTCGATGACATTCTGCTGCCAGTGGGCATCTCGTTCTATACTTTCCAAGCCATCAGCTACATTATGGACGTGTATCGCCGCCGCATCGAGCCGGTGCGAAACATCTTTGATTTCGGCTTCTATGTGAGCTTCTTCCCGCAGTTGGTGGCAGGCCCCATCGTGAGGGCCAACGAGTTCATCCCGCAGCTCCACAAGCCTTATTTCCTCAGCCGAAGGCAGTTCGGCATCGCCATTTTCTGGATCATGAACGGCTTGGTGAAGAAAATCGTGCTGAGCGACTACATCGCCGTCAATTTCATCGACCGCGTGTTCGACAATCCGCTGTTATACACTGGTTTTGAAAATCTTATGGCTTTGTTCGGCTATTCGTTGCAAGTCTATGCCGACTTCTCGGGCTACACCGACATCGCCATCGGCGTGGCCATGCTGATGGGTTTCTACCTGCCTATGAACTTCAATTCGCCCTACAAGGCCAAAAACCCGGTCGAGTTTTGGAAACGTTGGCACATGTCGCTCTCGCGCTGGCTGCAAGACTACCTTTACATCCCGCTCGGCGGTAACCGCAACGCCACTTTCGGCTCGTTCTGCATCATCGTCGTGATTGCGGCCATCGCCGTGTTCCTTTCGGGAAGCTGGTGGGTCGGGCTGGGCATTGGCGTTCTGGCAGTGATATTGGTTTTGGTGGCCATTTTCAAACCTGAGAAACGCCTGAAAATCACCACCAACATCAACGCGATGGACACCATGCTGCTTGGCGGCCTATGGCACGGTGCCTCGTGGAATTTCATGATTTGGGGCGGCTTGAACGGCCTCGGCATGATTTTCTACAAGTTTTGGCGCGATTGGAGCGTTTATGGGCGCACCTTATTTATATTGGCGGTTACGTTTGGGCTGCGCGTGTTGTGCGTATTCGTGCCGCAGCCAGTGTTCCACATGCTGTTCGTATGGTGCTTGATTGTGCTGGCAGGCAATATGTTACGGATGCTCTACAACCTTTTCGGCGGGCAAAAAACCCTGCAATGGCTGCAAGACGCTTGGGCCATTTTCCAGACCTTCACCTTCATCACCTTCACGCGACTGTTCTTCCGCAGCGGCTCCAACCTCGACCCCGCCGAAGCCAACGAAACCGCTTGGAACACCGCCAA
>CADAVB010000080.1 GCA_902791165.1 uncultured Bacteroidia bacterium | reverse complement strand
GTGTGTAGGCGGATGGCCTTGGCCTTGCCCGTCTTGAGGATGGAGAGATTGGCCTGGGTGAGGCCTATTCTTTCGGCTAAATCGTTGGAGCGCACCTTGCGCTTGGCCATCATTACGTCTAAATTCATTACAATCATGGCTCAGATGGTTAAGTTGTTTTCCTCCACCTCATCGGCGGCCACTTTGTACATGAAGGCGAAGAAGAGCAGGAAGAAGGGCGTGACGAAATTGGTGTGCATTATCCTAAAGACGAAACCATCATCATATAGAATTGGGGTGTTGCTCCAACACAATAAATACAAGAAAAACGCGAGAGCCAACCAAAACAACGGTTTGACGTTATTTTGAGGAAAGATCGTGTTTTCACGAATGCCTTTGAAAGTGTTCAACACCAATTTCACACATAAACCAATAACCCAAATAGTGGAAGCCAAATACCCAACATAATAAATAGCCTTAACCATCGAATTCCTGGTCCAATCTACAGCTTCGCCAAATGATACGATTCCTGACAATAAACCGATGAAATAAGCGATAGAATACAAGGCCCAAACAATGCAAATCACGAGTGCTATGTAGGCACACACTCTAATGCCTTTCTGTGTTTTTCCTTTCATAATTAATGTTTTGAAATTATTTACCGTGCAAAACTAATGAAAATAACAAAACCGACAAAAGGATACCTCGAAAAAACGAGGTATCCTACTAAAAAAAAGGAATAGATATTCTAAGGCTTTACAACAAAATCGACAGCCACGGCCGAGTAACGGCCTTGTTCTTCATCAAAATAAACAGAATAAATTCCTTCTTGTATGATAATGCTATCATTCTGCGATTCAATCGGCATACCAATAGCAAGGTATCCGTCGGCAGTAAATCCGTTTTCCTCGGAAGTGGGCACGATGACAAGTTTACCTTGTTCAAAATACCCCTTTGCATTCTGTTGGGCGGAATCCTTGTCTTTTTTTATCACTTTGCAAATACCAGCATACACACTATTGCATCCTCCATCCTGCGAAGGCCAGCGCCAAGCAATATCAAAAGAGGCGTCTTCTTCAGATTTCTCCGCACCCCCACAATCATTCAGCACCATCTCGCACGCGGAAGTGTAGTCTTTGATGGGTTGGTTTTCAAAGAAGGCTTTTCCTTCTTCCCAACTTAGGGCTTCTTTCATTTCGGCCAAGGTGAGGTCGTTGGGGTTGGCCGTTTGCTGCTGCGGTTCTGGCGTTTCCTGTTGTTGTTCTTTTTCCTTCGTGCAAGCGATAACGGTCGCTGCCACCACTGCGAGAGCCAAGGCTCCCATTAGGATTCTGTGTTTTTTCATAGCTGTAGATCTTTTAATAATGTTAATCTGCTGATTTGATTAGTTTTTGCGTTCTGTTTTTTTTCTTCCACCACAACGCCATTGATGCGCAGCACGGTTTTGGACGAAGCCGTGTCGTTTGACTTTACGACAATGACCTTGGTGAACGCACCAGCTTTGCTTGTATTGTATTTCACCTTGATGCTCGCCTTGGCCTTGGGCGCGATGGGTTCCCTTGGCCATTCAGGCACCACGCAGCCGCACGACGAGAACGCCGAGGTGATGAGCAGCGGCGCGTCGCCCTCGTTGGCGAAGAAGAAAACATGCTCCGCGTTGCCGTTTTGCATGATGGTGTCGAAGTTGAACACCGTTTCCTCAAAGACGATTTTGGGCGCGGCGGCCTCTTGCCCCGACATCTGAAGAGTGGCGGCAAGGATTATCATTGCTATAATGATGGTTTTCTTCATGTTCATTTGTTTTTGTGTTGTTTTTCGTAGTTGGCCTTGGCTTCGAGGAGTTCGGAGTAGTCGCCTAAGAAATTGGAACGCCAAACAATCTCCTTTTCCGGCGAGATGAGGTAATAGGAAGGAAAGGCGTGATTGACAAGCGAAAGTACACTAGTAAGGCCTTTTCCTGCGTAAAGCAAGTTGTGGGCATCGTATTTTTCGGCCACTTTCGCGATAAGCTCCATGTTGTCAGACTTGGCGTTGGCCGCCATGATTCGGATGCCCTCGCTTTCAAGCACTGCGTGGCCCAATGAATCCCTCTCGTGTTGCAACTGGCCAAAGCTTTGGTAGCATGGCTGGCAGCCGAACTGCCAAACATCAAGCAGCAGCCAGCCTTCGGTTTTTCCGAGGTTGACGGTGTCATTTTGAAACCCAACGAAAGTGAACAGCAGAACCGAATCGTCCAAAGTTTCGTTAGATGAACCGATTCTGCTGTAAGGCGAAAAAGACTCTGTATGCTGTGTGTATCCCGCGTAGGCCGGATTGTCGAAGTTGAACAAGGAATCGACAAACTTCGACTTGTCCTCGTGGCTCACGTTTGAGATGCGATAGTACTTTTTCTCGCTGAAACTGTAGTCCGAAACGCAATGCACAAACACGCTGTCAAGCTGGTTCGTGGCAAGGTTCAGCCAAATCTGGCTCGCATATTGCAAAGGAATGTCGAATTCCTTGGTTTCGTCGTTCCAGACCAGTTTTTGGGAATGTTTGGCCTCGTATTTCCGGTATGCAACGCCCGAAAGCGTCGTGTCGGCAATCCGCTCAATCATAGGAAGCAAGTTCAGGTTTCTGACTTTCTTCGGAAACAAAACGGTGTAGAACGACAGGTATTCCAATTGCGAAGCCTGTTCAAAACTGATTTGATCGAACCAGACCGCTTCGTCATCCTTGCTTTCGGCGAAGTGACACAATTCCCTATTCATGCCATTCACGACCCAAACTTCGTTTTCTTTGACCATCGTGTAACGCATAATGGTGTTTTCTGCGACGACATAATACGGGTCTTTATCGTCGAGATGCGAAATCACCGAGAAACAATAGGGGGTTGTAACGCCACCTACGCTATCCCACATATAGGCAACATCGAAGTTGAGCCATTCGGCATCGCCCACGGCGGTTTTCGCATCCTTGACATACTTCATCTGTCGATTGATTTGGCCACACGAGACCAACGTTAGGAGTAAAAAGGCTATACAGAGTCTTTCTCTTTTCATGGTGGAGGATATTTAAAGATAAGGAAGTAATCCAAAGAAAATGGTTAAGGCATATCCTAACCAGTCATATCCGCCGCCGCCGCCACTTGTTATCGTTTGTATGCAATAAACATATTCACTAGGTGTATTACCACATTGAGTGCAACCCTGAGGGTTTCCATACCTGTCATAGTAAACTGAACAACCATGAGGCACACAGCCTCGACTTTCACAAGTAACAGTTACTTTTGGCCTTGGAGCCATACATACCAAACTGTCAGGTATGGCCTCTATTCCCACAACCTCAAAGTTGGACAATGTTAGTGTATAAACACCGTTTTTGCTAAAGTTAGTAAAGTTAAAATTACCACTTTCAACATCTACAGCAATGTAATACACAATGCTATTATTGAAAGCTTTTTTTTCCAGGAAATCGGCACCTAAAAACGCTGTGAACGATTTTTCGGATTCTGTATCAATAACAGAAAACCTAATTCCTTTTTCCTCACTGTCGGGTAGAGGTACAATTTCTAATGCCTCTACGATGAAACGATTGTCATCTTTTGAGACAGAAGAACGGTCAAAGGCTTCTTGCAACTGTTCGATGCTAACATGATACGTCATCTGTCCAGTAGCGTTGTCGTAAGTCGCAATCGGTTTCCGAGCGACTTCTTCGGTTTCCGTCGCCTGTTGGGCAACTTTCGTTTCTTTTTCCTTTGTGCAAGCGATAACGGTCGCTGCCACCATTGCGAGAGCCAAGGCTCCCATTAGGATTCTGTGTTTTTTCATTTCGCAGCTCCTTTTATTGTTAATGGATTGATAATTAGTTAATTTTACATTGTCTTTTGGGCGATTACGCCCTTTTTTTTTGTTGTCTAGACGCTGCAAAATTATGAATAATTATCGAATTACAACAACTTTTTGATAAAAATTTTGAATAATTTGTTGAAAAAGTTGTTTTTTTAGTACTCAGTAAGCAAAAACGCCATATAAATAAGGTAGTATCAAAATCTGCCCGCTGCGGCCTACGTTGTAGTCGCCGAATTTGAGCACATGACTGACATGATAATGGTTTGACCTTTCCCTAAAAAGGATGCCGTTCTTAATCACAGCATACGCGCACTATCTCATAGTTTTATGATTTTTGATGCATGTTGCCGTCCGTTTTAAAAGTTTAAAGTAAATCCTATTCCTTGGTTGACGAAGCCCACTTTTACGGTGCTTGTGCATTTCCCGTTATAGTCAGCTGCTATCTGATTTAGTCTTTTTCGACTGTCTATTGTTAGAATCACTGCGGGTACCAATGGCAACATTGTCGCGGCCAAAACGGCACCCGAGGCGGCAAAAAAGAACGGCGCAGCTGGCATAACGGGATTATCAGCATCCGTGGGAGCGGGATTCATTGCGTCCATCGCTCCAGCGATGGCAAAACCCGCGGAAGTGGCAACTCCGATGCCGCTCGCCACCCAAAGAGGAATGGAAGCGATATGCTCTCTATGTGCTTTTGAGTATGATGCAAGCATCTTTGAATCAAGCATTTGGTTTAAATCTTCTTTGCACAGAGGTTTCTTGGATTCGACATAACGGAATCCTCCGTGCCATCGTTCAATGCTGCTGTCGGCAGTTTGGGCCTCGCTTCTTGAACAGAAAATGCCCAACAATAACAACCCTAAAACAAAAAATCTTTTCATATAACATTTTTTTGTTTGATTATTACATGTTTAACGCTTTTTCCAGAGTGGCTTTTCACGGCAAAGATACACTTTTTCAAGGGACTTTTGCAAGTGTCACGACATTTTTTCAAGGGACTTTTGTGAAAAAAGCAGCATTTTATTGTTGGATACTTTATCCGTAACCCTATTTTTTTTCGAGTTACGGATAAACTATCAATTATATTCTATCCGTAACGTATAGTTTTTATGGGTTACGGATAAAGTATTAAAACCTTTTGTTTGGCTTTGAAAAATATTTTCGTGACATTTTGTCAGAATTTCGTATTTTTGCGGCTCATTAAATTTTACGAAAAATGAAGATTTCTTATAACTGGTTGAAACAATACGTCAATTGCGATTATCCGGCGGAGAAGGTCGGCGAACTGCTGACTTCGACGGGCCTTGAAGTGGAAGACCTCGAGCGTTTTGAGTCGGTGAAAGGTGCCTTGAAAGGCGTGGTCGTGGGCAAGGTGCTCACCTGCATCGACCACCCCAACTCCGACCATTTGCACATCACCACCGTGGATGTGGGCGGCGAGGAACCGCTGCACATCGTTTGCGGCGCGCCCAACGTGGCTGCCGGCCAAAAGGTGCTTGTGGCCACCATCAACACCGAACTTTGGATTGGCGACGAACATATCACCATCAAGAAGGGCAAGATTCGCGGCGAGGTGAGCGAAGGCATGATTTGCGCCGAGGACGAACTGCAACTCGGCACCTCGCACGAGGGCATCATGGTACTGCCCGACGACTACGAAGTGGGCAAGCCTGCCGCGTTCTATTTCCCTGTGGAAGAGGATTATACGCTTGAAATTGGCCTCACCGCCAACCGCAGCGACGCCACCTCGCACATTGGCTCGGCCCGCGACCTCGTGGCCGCCCTCAACCAGCGCGAGAACACCACAAAATACCACCTCATCCGTCCCTCGGTGGATGATTTTAAGGTGGAAAGCCACGACTTGGATATTGAAGTGGTCCGTGGGCATCCGCAGCATTAATAACATCGTCGATATTACCAACTTCGTGCTGATGGAAGTCGGGCAGCCGCTTCATGCCTTCGATGCCGACAAAGTCACTGGCAAGAAGGTGGTTGTGAAATGCCTGCCCGAAGGCACGCCTTTCGTCACCTTGGACGGCGTGGAGCGCAAGCTCAACAGCCGTAACCTAATGATTTGCAACGCTGAAGAACCCATGTGCATCGCGGGTGTGTTTGGCGGTCAGAAGTCGGGCGTGACGATGGAAACGACCAACATTTTCCTTGAAAGCGCCTATTTCAACCCCACCAGCATCCGCAAGACGGCCAAGTTCCACGGTCTGCAAACCGATGCCTCGTTCCGCTACGAGCGCGGTGCCGACCCGAACATCACCCTCTTTGCCTTGAAACGCGCCGCCTTATTAATAAAGGAGTTGGCCGGCGGAACGATTTCGTCCGAAATCAAGGACGTGAAAAACGGCGACTTCGCCCCTGCCCGCGTGGATTTGAAGTTCGACTACCTAAACAAAGTGGCTGGCAAGGTCATCAACCCGACCCAAGCCGTCAATATACTAAAAAGCCTTGAATGTCAAGTTGTTGAGCAAGACGACAAACACGTTGTAGTGGATGTACACACCAGCAAGGTCGATGTGACCCGTCCCGCCGATGTGGTCGAGGAAATCTTGCGCATCTACGGCTACGACAACATTGAGATTCCGAGCCGCGTTCATGCTTCCATTAGTCGCGCTGCCAAACCCGACGCCGACAAGATGCAGCAGAAAATCAGCGACATGCTCGTCGCCAACGGCTTCTACGAAATCATGAACAACTCGCTCACCAAGGCCGCTTACAGCGAGGCTTTCCCCGCCTTCGATCCGGAGCGTAATGTCAAGATACTGAATCCGTTGAGCAGCGACCTCAATGTCATGCGCCAAACCCTGATGTGGGGTGGATTGGAGAGCATCGCCTTCAACCAAAACCGCAAGGTCAGCGACATGAAGTTCTTTGAGTTCGGAAATGTCTATTTCTTTGACGGAACGAAAGTTGGCGACGAAAAACAGCCGTTGAAACCCTACACCGAGCACACCTGCCTCGACCTGTTCCTCACGGGCAACAAGCAAGCCGAGTTGTGGAACGCCCCAGCCAAGGCCATCGATTACTTCGACCTGAAGCAATACGTCATGGGCGTGCTTAACCACTTCAAGTTCGACTTCAATGCCCTTGAAGCAAAGGAAGCCAACCTGCCGCATTTCGACTATGCGACCACTTATTGCGTTGATGGTAAGGAGATTGTCACCCTTGGCAAACTCAGCAAGAAGACCTTGAAGCACTTCGACCTGAAGAAGGACGTGTTTTACGCCACCTTAAACTGGACCGCGATGATGCAATGTTTAGCCAAGGCCAAGGATGTGCATTTCGAGCCGCTGTCGAAGTTCCCCGCCGTGCGCCGCGACCTCGCCATGATTTTCGACAAGAACGTCACTTTTGACGCGGTGAAGAAAGTTGCCATGAGCGCGGAAAACAAAATCCTGCAATCGATGAGCCTCTTCGACGTTTACGAAGGCGAAAAAATCCCCGCAGGCAAGAAACAATACGCCATGAGCTTCGTGCTGATGTCGCCCACCACCACCCTCACCGACAAGGTGATTGAGAAGACGATGGGAAAAATCCAAGGCGCGTTTGAACAGCAGTTGGGAGGAGTATTAAGATAAATGCGGAATGATGAATGCGGAATGCGGAATATCGCAACGCGACGCTGGCTTCGCCCCTATTCCGAATTCAGCATTCCGAATTCCGAATTAAATAAACCATGGACGTACAAGCAATAAAACGGACTTTCGGCATCATCGGCACCGACCCTGAATTGGATCGCGCCATCGGCATTGCCGCGCAGGTGGCCGCCACCGACCTCACCGTGCTCATCACGGGCGAGAGCGGCACGGGCAAGGACGTGTTCCCGAAGATCATCCACCAAAACAGCGCGCGCAAGCACGGACAATACTTTGCCGTGAACTGCGGCGCCATACCCGAGGGAACGATTGATTCTGAACTGTTTGGCCACGAAAAAGGCTCCTTCACGGGTGCCGTCAATGAGCGCAAGGGCTATTTTGAGATTGCCGACAAAGGCACCTTGTTTTTGGACGAGGTCGGCGAGTTGCCCCTTTCCACTCAAGCACGCCTTTTGCGTGTGCTCGAAAACGGCGAGTTTATTCGCGTAGGCGGCAACAAGGTGATGAAGACCGACGTCAGAATCGTGGCCGCCACCAATGTGGATTTGCCTTTGGCCATTGAGCGTGGGCGTTTCCGCGAAGACCTTTATTATAGGCTCAACACCATCCCGATTCATATCCCCGCTTTGCGCGAGAGGAAGGCCGACATCCCGCTGTTGTTCAGGAAGTTTGCCGCCGACTTCGCCGAGCGCAATCACATCCCCGCCATCACTTTGATGTCCGAGGCCGTGAATTTGTTGGAAAACTACCGTTGGGACGGCAACGTGCGCCAACTGAAGAATGTGACTGAGCAGATTTCCATCATGGAAACCGACCGCAATATCACGGCGGAAACCTTGGCCAAGTACCTGCCTAACAGAGTGGTAAGCAACCTGCCCGTGCTGTTGCCCCGCGAGGACACGCCAGAGGGAATGTCGGAGCGCGATTTGCTCTATCGTGTGCTGTTCGATATGAAAAAAGACATCGCAGAGCTGCGTGCACAAGTCAATAATATGAGCGGCGGTCGCCCGATGGAACAAAACTATGTGCAGCCCAATTCCGTCACGCAAATCGGCGACACGGTCGTAACCCGAGTGAGCCACGACGAGCCTGAAGTCCACGAACAGGAATATGTCGAATTTGTTCCCGCCGAGGAAGCCCATTTTGGGGTTGTTTCGGCAGGCGCAATGACCAACAACCTCTCTTTGGAACACCATGAAAAAGAGATGATTATCAAGGCGTTGGAAACCCATCGCGGCAAGCGCAAGGATGCGGCCAAGGCTTTGGGCATCAGTGAGCGCACTTTGTACAGAAAAATCAACGAATACGGCATAGATTTATGAGAATCAGGGCGAAAATAGCGGTTTTGGTGTTGGCTTTGGCCTTCGTTTGCCACGGTTGCGGCATCTACACCTTTTCGGGTGCTTCGATTCCCGCCGAGGCAAAGACCGTTTCGGTGGCCTATTTCCCCAACCAAGCCCAGTTGGTCAATCCGATGTTGAGCAACGACTTCACCACCGCCCTTCGCGACGCGATGATGAACCAAACCCCGCTTGACATGGTTGATGAGGGCGGCGACTTGGCCTTTGAGGGCGAAATCACCGATTATAGGACGACGCCCGTGGCCATCACTGCGGCGCAGACCGCCGCCATGAACCGCCTCACCATCACCGTAAAGGTGAGGTTCAGCAACCGCTTCGACGAGACGAAGGACTTCGAGCAAAGCTTCTCGCATTACGAGGACTATCCCAGCGACCAAGACCTTAACGCGGTGCAAGACGGCCTTACACCCGTTATCATTGAGGCATTGGTGGAAGACATTTTCAATAAGGCATTGGTAAATTGGTAAATATGGACAGCAAGCAGGTGATAGGATACATGACACGGCCCGAACGGATGAAAGGCAGCGTTTTGCCAGAAATTGAGCAAATGGTGGCGGATTATCCCTATTTTGCTATTGGGCAGGCACTTTTGGCCATTGCTTACCAAAACGCCGACAGTCCGAAATACGACACCCAGCTGAAACGCGCCGCCGCCATTGTGCCTAACCGCGACAAGCTGCGCCTGTTCTCCGTTATCGCCCGCCATCGCTGGGAGAGTGGGCCTGAAATCCCCGCTTTGCCCGACGAAATGCCTCCCACCGACAATGTTTTTTCTTCCATCGAGCCTATTGACACCAAAGAAGAAACGAATAGCGGCATCATTCGTGAAAAAGTGTTCATCATCCCCGAGATCGACCTCAGCGGTAGCCACGAGGAACTTTCTGCCGAAATGGCCATTTTGGAGGAAAAGCGCAAGTCGCTCGACGAACTGAAAGCCATCATCGCCAACCGTTTGAAGGAATTGGAAGCCGAGAAACAACGCAAGGAAACGGAACCAGAAACGCCGAAGAAACTGTCGCGCAAGGAATTGATAGACAAGTTTATACTTGAGAATCCCAGCATCACGCGACCCAAGGCTGAGTTCTACAACCCCATCTCTGTAGCCCAAAACAGCATCACCGATCAAGAGAACATCGTCAGCGAAACTTTGGCCAAAATCTATGAAAAACAAGGCTATTTTGAGAAGGCCATTTCAATTTATGAAAAATTAAGCGTGAAATATCCAGAAAAAAGTAGTACCTTTGCAGCCCAAATTGAACGCCTAAAAGAAAGTCAAACATAAATTCAATAGACATGTACACATTAGTAGTCATTTTAATCCTGATTGTCAGCGTGTTGCTGGGATTGGTCGTTCTCGTTCAGAACTCAAAAGGTGGTGGCTTGGTTTCCAACTTTGGAGGCGCCAACCAAATGATGGGTGTCCGTCAGACGACTGATTTCCTCGAAAAAGCCACGTGGACCATGGCCGGGATCTTGGTCGTGCTTTGCCTGATTTCGAGCATTACCATCCCCAAGAACGTCAGAACTGGCGATGCATACGATACGGAAATGCGCCAGCAAATTGAGAATGTAAGTCCTATTGCTCCGGAATCGCAAGCTCCTGCCATGGAGATGCCCGCCGAGCAACCCGCTGAACAGCCTGCTGAATAAGGTTAAAGTTACAGGACAAAACAAAAAAGCCAAGGCAACGCCTTGGCTTTTTTGTTGTTGAAGCAGTGTCATTTCTTCGGCTTCAATTCGTCGAAAATCATCGTGCGGAGGTTCTCAATCGGGACGCGCACTTGGTTCATCGTGTCGCGGTCGCGCACGGTGACGGTGTTGTCAACCAAAGTGTCGTTATCGACCGTAACGCACATCGGTGTGCCGATGGCATCTTGTCTTCTGTAACGCTTGCCGATGGAGTCTTTTTCCTCGTATTGGCACATGAAGTCGGCCTTCAGCGAGTCGATGATTTCGCGGGCTTTCTCGGGCAGACCGTCTTTCTTGACCAACGGCAGCACGGCGACCTTGTAAGGGGCGAGGATGGCCGGCAGCTTCAGCACCACGCGCTCCGAGCCATCTTCCAGCTTCTCCTCGGTGAAGGCGTTGCTGAACATGGCGAGGAACATGCGGTCGAGGCCGATGGAGGTTTCGATGACGTAAGGCGTGTAGCTTTCATTGGTGTCGGGGTCGAAGTATTGTAGTTTTTTGCCTGAATACTTTGCGTGAGCCGAGAGGTCGAAGTCGGTGCGGCTGTGAATGCCTTCCAACTCCTTGAAACCGAAGGGGAAGTCAAACTCGATGTCGGTGGCGGCGTTGGCGTAGTGGGCCAGTTTCTCATGGTCATGGAAGCGGTATTTCTCGGCGGGAATGCCCAACGAGAGGTGCCAATTGAGGCGTTCTTGCTTCCATTGCTTGAACCAGTCGAGTTCGGTGCCAGGGCGGACGAAGAACTGCATCTCCATTTGCTCAAACTCGCGCATACGGAAAATAAACTGACGCGCCACAATCTCATTGCGGAAGGCTTTGCCGGTTTGGGCGATGCCAAACGGAATCTTCATGCGGCCAGTCTTCTGCACGTTGAGGTAGTTCACGAAGATGCCTTGTGCCGTTTCAGGGCGCAGGTAAATGGTGTCGGAGCCTTCGGCCACGCTGCCCATTTGGGTGGCAAACATCAGGTTGAACTGACGCACGTCGGTCCAGTTGCGGGTGCCGCTGATGGGGCAAACGATTTCAAGGTCGAGGATGAGTTGCTTGATGGCCTCAAGGTCGTTTTTCTCCATCGCGCTATAGAGGCGGTGACTGATTTCCTCAATCTTGGCCTTGTATTCCAACAC
>CADAVB010000079.1 GCA_902791165.1 uncultured Bacteroidia bacterium | reverse complement strand
GAGGCCAAGAAAATGCTGCTGCGCTGCCGTTGGAGCGGCAACATCCGCGAGTTGCAGGGCTGCATCGAGAAGGCGGTCATCTATTCCGAAACGGAACTGGTCCGCGCCGACGACCTGCAAATCCGGGCCTCCGAACTGACGGAAAGTAAGACGCAGAGCGTGTCGTTGGAGGATGCCGAGGAGCAAGTCATCCGCAACGCCATAAGAAAATACAACGGCAACCTGACTTTGGTGGCCAAAACCTTGAATATCAGTCGCCCGACCTTGTATAGCCGCCTAAAGAAATACGGGATATGAGCACTTGGGCATGGATAGCGGTAGTGGTTGCAGCGGTCGTTGTGGCCGTCGTGCTGACGGCATGGCTCGTCAGGCGGCGCGAAGTCCGCAAGGTGGCCTTTATGATGGATGCCTTGGAGGACGGCGAACTCAACTTCCGCTTCAGCGACAACTCGTCCATGAACCGCACGCTCAACCGCATCCGAGGCATCTTCGAGCGGCGCACAGCGATGAACGAGGAAGCCACGCAGAGCAAGCTCTTCCGAGTGATGACGCACGAAATCATGAACACCGTCGCGCCCATCGCCTCGCTGAGCGACGCGCTCATCAACGAGGAGGGCATGGACATCAAGGCAGGCTTGGAAACCATCTCGGCCTCGTCAAAGGACTTGATGCGCTTTGTGGAGTCGTACCGCAGCCTCAACAACGCCCAGCCGCCCGTGCGCAAGGCCGTGATGGTGGATGAACTCATCGAGCGCGTGTTGCTCCTCAACAAGGCCAAAATCGCCGAGCAAGGTGCCTCGCTTTCCTACACCGCCAAAACGCCCGACCTGCTCATCTACGCCGACGAGGGCCAACTGATGCTGATATTCAACAACCTGATTAAGAACGCTGTACAAGCCGAAGCCACCGCCATCCGCATCACCGCCGACCTCAACATGGACGAACAAACCGTCATCCGCGTGGCCAACAACGGCAAGGCTATCCCGCTGCGCCAAATCGAGGAAATCTTTGTGCCGTTCTACACCACCAAGCCCAACGGCACGGGCATCGGCTTGAGCCTCTCGAAACAAATCATGGTACGCCACAACGGCACCTTGCTCCTCGAACAAAGCGACCCGAATTTGACGGTTTTCGCGATGGTGTTTAAGTGAACGATGTAAAGAAACTTTACACTACTGTAAAATTTCTTTACGTTCAATCTTAATTTTAAATCTTAAATCTTTGAATTTCAAATTATTATAATTTTGGCACGGCTTATGCTTTCGGGTATGCAATTATCAATAATTGTGTATGATGAAAGTTAAACACCTCTTTACGTTTTACACCTTGTTTTTAATGACGGGCGCGACCCTCACGGCGCAAGACACCGTCACGATGAACCTCAAGGAATGTATGCGCTACGCCGTGGAGCACTCCACCAAAATGCGCATCCAGCAGGCCGACAACCGCGACGCGCAAATCAACCGCCGCGATGCCATCCTCGCGGCCTTCACGCCCTCGATTGACGCCGGCTCGTCGGCTTCGCTCAGTTTCGGTCGCTCCGTTGACCCCGAAACGAACACCTACATCCAAACGACCTCTTTCGCCAATGGTTTCAATGCCTCGGCAAGTATGGTCGTTTTCAACGGTTTTCAGGCAGTCAACAACCTGAGAATCACCAAGACGGCGCAGCAGATGGGCCTCACCAAGGCACAGCAGATTGAAGACCAAATCTGCCTTGCCACGATGGAAGCCTACTGCAATGTGCTGTATTACACCGAGATGCAGAAAGCCCTCAAAGCGCAGGTGGCCACGGCGGAGAAGGCCGTGCAATTGGCTGCCAAACAAGAGCAATTGGGCCAAAAATCCCACGCCGATGTGGTGCAAGTGCAAAGCGACCTCGCCGAGCGGCAATACCTGCTGACCCAATGCCGCAACCATCTCAACGACGCCCTCATCACCTTGAAGGATGTGATGTTTTGGCCGATTGAGGAACCGCTGAAAATTGATGATGTCGCTGTAGGGCTGTCGCAATTCCCCCTTTCAAAGGGGGCAGGGGGATTAGACAGCCATACGACAGAGTCGGAAAAGGTTTCCCAAATGGTGGAATTTGCCAAAACCAATATGCCGTCCGTCCTTTTGGCCGAGGGCACGATGAAGAACGCCCGCCTCGCCCTCAAGACGGCCCGCTGGCAGTTGCTGCCGAGGCTCGCGGTGGGTGGCGGCTGGTCGTCGAGTTTCTTCACCTATCCGGGAATGGTGGGGTATGTGTCTGCGCCGTATTTCGACCAGTTGAAGAACAACGGCGGCGAGTATGTGCAACTCTCGTTGAGCATCCCCATCTTCGACCACCTCTCCAGTCATTCCAACATCGCGCGGAGGAAGAACGCCTACGACCGCGCCCAAGCCGACTACGAGCAGGCCCTCCAGACGGTGGAGGCCGAGGTGCGCCGAGCCATCGCCGACCGCGACGGCAGTGCCGATGCCCTTCGCCAAGCCGCCACCCGCGCCGAATTGCAAGAGGAGGCTTTCGAACTGAATACCAAGCGTTTCGAGCAGGGCTTGATTTCGTCCATCGAGTACCAGACCGCCTCGGGCAACTACCTTAACGCCCTTGCCGAGCATCTTAATGCGCGGCTTCAATACTTTATCAAGTGCAGCGTTGTAACTTATTATGGGGGAACACCGTATTTAGCACAGTAATATTTATCACAAAACATTCAAAACTTGCAAAACAATGAATAATTCCAAAGAACAGCGTGGACGGCTCCACAACCGTGTCGCCGCCGGGAAGCAGCTGGTTGGCCTGCTTCCCACAACCAAGAAAATGGTTTTGAGGGTTTTGTGGAAAAACTAATTGATATGCGCAAACTGATCCAAATACCGGTTGAGGGCGTTGAGCGTTTCCAAGTCGTTGGCGAGGAACGCCCCGCAGTAGAGTTCCCTGAAGCGGCAGAGTTCCTTCAGGAGGGCTTTGCGGTAGGGTGCGTCTTGCCTGCCGTATGCAATGGTCAGGTCGATGAGTTCTTGCATCCGCTCAAAGGCTTTCTCGGCGTTGTCGCGGCGGCCTTTGGCCAGCCATTTGGTGGCGCGATAAGTTTCGCTTCCAATGTTGGCCATTTGTTGGGGGAAGGTCAAAGAAAGCCATGCGCCGTTTTGAAGTGTCTGGTGCTGCATCATTCCACGAATTTTGAAACAAGTTCCTCGATTTGCTTTCTCACGTTCTCATCCTCCACGTCGCGACTGCGGTTGCCTTGCCATGCGCGGATGTTGATTAAGGAGTCAAACTCGATGAAATCATCCCCTGTTTCGTCGGGATACAGGTTGAAACCCCAAAGAAATTCCTGTTCTGAACCCTGCTCAAGCAGCATGGATTCCAAGTCAGCATGGAGTTCGGCATCGACAGCCAAAAGGCCACGATTGACATCGGCCACACACTTAATCATATCAACAAAAGTATTGGAAGCCAACTCTTTAAGTTGTTCTCTTGATATTTTTTCAGTTAGAATCTGCATAAGTCAAATTTTCCGCAAAAATAGCAAAAAAACGATTAATGAATACAATTGTAACAAACTACGGATTGCACGGATTAAACGGATGGTCGACAAGAAATTTGGAAGGCACAAGTGCCCAAAATGTTACGGATTCCTCTCGGCGGCAGCCATCCGTACCCATCGGACGCTTGCGTTCCAAAATTTTCGGAAAATAATATCTGTAAAATCCGCGAAATCCGTAGTTAAACAACTGAATACAAACAATTAAACAGTTAAACAATCAACAATTCAACAATATGAAATCATTTTTCAATTTTTTGAAACGGAACAAACTTTACGCCCTCATCAATCTTTTGGGCTTGACCATCTCAATGGCATTCGTGCTGCTCTTGGCCGTGTATGTGCAGAAACAACTCTCCACCGATGCCTTCCAAGAGAACGCTGACAGAATTTTTGTCATCACCAACGAGGAAAGCCTCAATATGGGCTATTGGTTAGACAAGCACTTGCGCAACCAATTCCCCGAAATTGAGAAATCGTGCGCGGTTTGCAACTATTCTTTCAATGAGGAGTTTAGCATTGACGGCGAGACCGTCTATGGTAGCCTCACCTTCGCGGACTCGTGTTTCTTCGAGATGTTCAGCTACGACCTTGTGAAAGGCTCGAAGGCCGATTGGAAAATATCAGGTGACCGTTGTATGGTGAGCGAGGCGTTTGCCAACGCGCATTTCGGCGACAAAGACCCCATCGGGCGACAAATCATACTGGAAAGAAACGATGGCTACCCTATGGTGGTGTGCGGCGTTTTCAAGGACTTCGGCAACAGCATCATCAATGCGCCCGATGTGTTGGGACATGGCAATTTGATGCCGATTATCAACCCAGCCAACAATGAGCGCATGAGCAATGGCGGCGGCGGAGGTATCTGCTTCGTGATGACTTATCCGGGTGCGGATTTGCAGGCTCGCCACGACGACATTTTGGCTTGGTGCGAGGAAAACTTCTGGGTTTATAAGCAAAAGTATGACGAGGTGCGCATCATCCCGCTGCGCGAGGTGTATTTCCTTAAAGAAGGAGCACAGGATCATACAGCCACTGTGAGTTTGGGCAACCGCTTTTTTGTGAACCTATTATTGGCCATGTGCCTGATGCTCTTGCTGTTCGCCATCCTCAACTATGTGAACCTCTCCACTGCGCTCATCGGTTTCCGCGCAAGGGAAATGGCCACAAGGAGGCTCGTCGGGGCAACAAAGGCAGGCATTTTCTTGAAAATGATAAGCGAAAGCACTGTGCTTTGTGCCTTGGCGATGGGCTTGGCGGTTCTTTTGGCTGAAGCTCTTGCGCCTGCCGCTTCTGAGCTATTGCACTACGATATCTCGGTTTTTGGAGCGGTCAATACGATCAATGTGTTGACTGTCATCGGGTTTGTTTTGCTATTGGGTTTCCTTGCGGGGCTTGTTCCCGCTTTGATGATTCAAAAAGTGCAGCCCATCGAGATTGTGCGCGGGTCGTTGCGGGTGAAGACCAAGACGGTTTATGGTCCTGTCATTATCGTGGTGCAGAATGCCGTGACTGTGGTGATGCTCGTTTCGGCTCTTACCCTTTACTTGCAAACGCGGCACTTGATTACCGCCGATTTGGGCTACAACACGAAAGACATTTTGGTCATAGACAATGTGTACGGCAAGACGGGCGAAATCAAGGCCTTGTTGGATGCCTATCGTGCCGAGCCGTTTGTAGAAGACGTGGGGCAAGGTGACGGTACGCCGTTGTTGGGCACCAACAATTGGACGATGGAGGTGGAAAACGGCAATTGGGTCTCGTTCCAGCAAATACAAGGCGACCAGCATTATTTCGACATCTTGGGCCTTCGTGCTAAACAGGACAATCATATCCCTGGGTCTTATTGGCTCAATGAATATGCTTTCGGCCAGATTGGGATAGACGAAACGGTGACGGAATTTAGGCATAAAGACGGAAAAACCTATGAAATCGGTGGCATATACTACGACTTCAAGATTTGGCCCTTGGAAATGCAGCAGTCGGCGGCGTTGATTAACAACCGTGGCGAGAATCCCGATGACGATTTTCCGTGGAAATTGTTGGTGAAGACCACTGGCGACCACAAGGTGGCCCGCGACCGCATTGAGCAAGTGACGAAAGAGCTGTTTCCCGACAAGAGTTATGATGCCAACTACCTTGAGGACATGATTGAAGCCTTCTTCGCAGGCGAGAGCAGGATGCTTCGCATCATCCTGATTTTCACCTTGCTTTCGATGCTCGTTTCTGCGTTGGGTTTGTTTGCAATGAGTTCCTACTACATGCAGCAGGAGCGTCGTGCTGTGGCGGTGAAGAAGGTTTTTGGCGCCGACTATGGCGGCGTGTTGCGCGAGTTGGTGCTGAACTTCATGAAGATGGTGGCTGTGGCTGCACTGATTGGCATTCCCGTGGCCTGGTTCATTATGCACCGTTGGCTTGAGGAATACACGCACCGCATCAGCCTCTCGTGGTGGATTTTCGCTTTGGCCGTGCTTGCCGTCGTGCTGATGGCGTTCCTGTCAGTCATTTGGCAAAGCATCAAGACGGCACGGGCTAATCCAGCTACGGTGTTGAAGAAGGAATAGCGTTTATCACAAAACAATCAAAACTTGCAAAACAATGAATAATCAGAAACTACGGATTGCACGGATTAAACGGATGGCCGACAAGAAATTTGGAAGGCACAAGTGCCCAAATAATAATCAGAAACTACGGATTGCACGGATTTTCGATGATAAAATTAAAAGGCACAGGTGTCAATTGTTATGGATTCCTCTCGGCGGCAGCCATCCGTATCCATCGGACGCTTGCGTCCCTAAATATTTTGGGAACAAATCTGTAAAATCCGCGAAATCCGTAGTTAAACAACAGAATACAAACAATTCAACAGTTAAACAATCAACAATTCAACAATATGGAACACTCAATGGACAGAAAAATCGAACAGAAAAAAGGCATTCGCCGCGCGTTCACGAAAAAGGCGTTGCCGTTTTGGGGCGGGGCGTTGCTCCTCGTCTTCATCCTTTGGCTCGTCTTCAGGGACGACTCGAAGAAACTCCGCATCGAC
>CADAVB010000078.1 GCA_902791165.1 uncultured Bacteroidia bacterium | reverse complement strand
GTCGATAAGCAGGCTGTAGTAGGTTCCAGCATTGCTTCCAGTAGTGATTGTCCAGGTGGAATCAACAGCGGTATCGAGGTTGTCGAAGCGGTAGATTTTACCTTTGATGGTACCCATGAAAAGGGTGTTGCCATCGGGGCTGAAGGCCAAAGAGGCTGCGGTTTCTTTGAAATTCTTATCAGTGACTCTGTACCATATCGTGGCACTGGCATATTGCAAGGCCATTCTGGTAAAATAGACAGCCTTTTCGGTGCCAATAGCCATACGGTTGGAGATGGGATCGTGCACTTCGATGGAGTCGCCAGCAGCTAATGTGGCGCTCAAGACATGGTCGAAGGGATAGCCGTTGGCGCTCATGCATTGCACGGTGGTACCAGCGGGAATATTGACAGGATTTTCACCTTTGTTAAAATACCATACGGTGCCATGGCTTTGGGGATCGTTGTAGTTTTCGAGCATGGCGATGGGCGTGCGGAAGATGTTTTTCAAGGCGAATTGTCCGGCAAGGTTGGATGTGAAGTTGGTCGAAACCCAGTCGTTGCCGAAGGTGTTGGAGCGGTAGATATTGCCTCCGCTAATGCTGACATAGATGGATTGGGGGTTGATGGTCGAGATGGCGCAAGGACCAGGTTGATAGGCTTGGTCGAAAGCTCCGCCATCGTAGCCAGAGGGATTGATCCATTCTGAGTAGCCCATGGTGTTCAAATCGGGATCGCCTTCCATTCTCACCACGCCATGGTCGATGACACCCATCAAGACACGGCTGTCTTGACCGCAGATACCCACGTTGAACAGACGGGTGCTGACGTAGTTGCGGTTGCAGTTGAAGGAGGAGATGACTCTGTTGCCCATAGTCACTTTATACACACCGCCATCGGTACCCACATAACATTCTTTGCTGTTGTTGGGGTTGAAGGTCATCGCATTGAGACCGACATGGAGGTAGTTGGATGAGGTGACGCTGCTGGTGCCCGATGAGAGGCAGAAAGCTTCGTAGTAGCCGTCATCGGAGGCGGGTTTTTGAATCGTCCAAAGGTCATAGCCACCCACGTAAACGATTTCATCGTTGGTGGGATCAACCGTCATGACATGGTGATAGATGCCATAGCCGTCGTAAAGTTGGTGACCCAGGTCGAAACTGAAGGCGACACCAGGATAGACGAGTTTCCAGGTTTGGCAACCGTCTTTGGTGAGGTAGATGCCAGTGTGGTTACCTTCGGTATTGCCGGAGGTAGAAATGCAGGCGGCATACATCACTTTGGCGTCGTTGGCCGAGCAAGCAATGTTGAGGATGCCAGCCTTGGGCAGAGCGATGATGGTTCCGCTTTCGTCCACAGTGGCTGCAGTGCCATCGCCGCTGAGCAGGGTCAGCTGGGTGGCAGTGCCTTTGTAGAGTTGTCCGTCGATGGAGGCGATGACGGTGGTGCCATCGGCCATCACTTTCACTTCGTCGGCTTTGCCTTCGGCGACGAGGGTCCAGGTTTGGCCCTTATCATCGGAGCTGAGGATGCCTTTGTCGGTGGCAGCAACGAGGTAGTTGCCAACGATGGCGAGGCCATTGACGAAACTCCAGTCATCCGTTTCGCTGGTTGAAGGTCTGGTTGAAGCGATTTGAGTGATTTCTTCATCAACCATCTTGTAGATACCCGTACCTACGAAACTGTTGGAATAAGCAGGGGAACCGAGATCGGAAAGGCCGTTGAGGTCTTGAGCCTCGTTGTTGTCGCCCGTGCCGATGTAGATGGTACCGTCGGCGGCTTGAACCATGCAGCTCGCCATAAGGGCGTTGCTTGCTACATGATGCCAAGTGATGCCGTTGTTGTAGGACTTGAAGATGCCACCGCCTTTGGAAGCGACATAAACGATGCCAGTGCCTCTGTTGTCGTAAACGATGGCAGTGGTTTGTCCGGCCATGTTGTCAGGACCCATGCTGATCCAGTAGAGGGGAGCATCGGCAGGGCCGTCTTTGGTAGCAGCGCCTTGAGTGGCCTTAATCATATCGACGGGGTCGATGAGACCGGTCTTCTGATTGGCACGCAACTCGCTCATAAAGCGATCGGCAGAAGGCGTTTCTGAAGTGCGCGGCACATAGTGTCCGCCATTGTCAGCGATAGTAATCGACTGACCTAAGAGCATGATTGCCAGTAGAAAACTGAAGGGTAAAAATCTCTTTTTCATATCACGAAATTTAATTAACTATCTGTATAATAAACGATTTTACATGATTCTATGACCTATTTTAGTCAAATTATGGTCTGCAAATATAGGACATTCTCAGAAAGAAATGACAAAATTTGGAAAAAAAAGTGTTTTTTTTTCATTATTTTGTTTTTTTCGTCCAAATAGGGTCAGAATGGGAGCATGGTTTCGGCCTGCAGCCAGCCTATGCTTCCATTGGCGATTTTGATTTTATTCCAGCCGTCGGCGTGGTCGAGTATTTCGACTTTGGTGCCTTCGTGGAGCACAAACAAATCAACACTGGCCTCGTTGGGAGTGCTTCTCACGGTCACGGTAGGCGTGATGACGATGGCTTGGTCTTCCTTGAGTGCGGCTTTTTTCAGTTGCGATGCGAACATAACCGAGAGAACGAACACCAAAGCCATGACGATGCCACCGAAAAAGCCCAACTTGCGCAAAGCCATGCGGTTTGAACGGATGAACAAGCCGACAGCCACTAGCAGCAGTCCGAAGGCCGCCACAGAAAGCCAGGCCCACTGGCCACCCGACAACATTCCTCTCAATCCGTTCCAGCCTTTCACAATGAACGACTGCGGCACCGGCTCAATCTTATCGACGATGGCCATGTTGGCAATGGCTAGATTGGTGCGTGCATCGTCGTTGCTCGGGTCGAGTTTCAGTGCTTTCTCGAAATAATAAATGGCCATGGGATATTCCCGCATCTTATAATAGGCGTTCCCCATGTTGAAATAAAGTGGAACGGATTCCAAATTATCCTGCAACACCCTGTCATACAGAAAGATGGCTGAATCATAACGACCAGCATTGTAGGCCGCGTTGGCTTGTTCAAACCACTGCTCGGGGGTTTGTTGGGCTTTTGCGCCCATCACGGCGAATGCCATTAATATTAATAAGGTGTATCGTTTCATTTTTCGGATTCCTTTCTGTTTTACAAAACTTTTTCCGCTTTGGTGATTACTTCGATGCCTTTTTGGTAGAGGTCGCCCATCTTTTCCTCGGCGCTGCCTGGTGCGAAACGGGCAAACTCGCAATTGTTGAGCGTATCGACAAACTGCTGCGTAAGGTCGTCGGGCACGTTCTTTTCCTTCATGGCCTCGCTGACGGTGTCCATTGAGAGTTTCGACCGTTCGATGCCGAGTTTGTCGGCGATGTAACCCCACAAGGCTTGCGACATTTCCGTGTAGAAGTTATTTTGGTCTTTCACCTTGAGGTATTGTTCGGCTTTCTTCAGTCGGCCACGCGCCACCTTGGTCGCCTTCTTGTTGCGGTTGGCCATCGTGTCTTCCTTCGATTGCTCGCGTTTTTTTGAAACCAAAAGCAAAATAATGAAGATCAACAACATGGCAAGCAACGCCACAAAATAAGGCGCTGTACCGAAGAAGGCCGAATGTTTGGCCTTAAGGTGCGGATTGCCCGTCATAATGTGGCGCACATCACTGCCCAAGTATTTGATTCCTTCTTGGTTGGAGGCAAAAATGCCGCCTTCGCTCTCATCGCCACTACCCTTCTCCACGTGGACGGCATAGGCATCGGAGCGCAAGGTGGAATAAGTGCCGTTGGCAGGATTGAAGAAGCTGAACTCTACAGGCGAGAGGGTAAAGTTGCCCGCACGACGCGGTATCACCAAATATTCAGCCTTTTTCGTTCCCGAAATACCTTGTGCTGTGTTATTGGCCGAGGTCGTGATTTTCGGGTCATACACCTCGAAATCAGGCGGAAAGTTGGGTTCGGGCATTTGTAGCAGTTCGATGTTGCCCGTTCCCGAAACGGTGAGGGTAAGCGTGAAGGCCTCGTTGGTCCGCAGTTCGGTCTTGTCGATGTCCGATTTGAAATTATAGTTGCCCACTGCACCTGCAAACGAGGCAGGCTTACCGCTTTCGGGCAGATTTTTCACGTCGATGGTGAGGCTACTTGTGGAGAGTTCCTTCTTCACATTGGCGATATTGCGATTAAAGAAGGGGTCGTTGAAGAAGATGTCGAAGGGGTCGTTGCTTTGGCGGCGGTTGTTCTCAGTGCGAATCTGCGCGATGCACTCGATTGACATCGGGTCGATGCTGAGGCTGCCGCTGCGCTGCGGCACCACAACGATTTTCTGAATTTCGGCCACGGTGTATTCCACGCCGTTAATGTATTCTGAATTTTGGCGCAACGAGCCGCCGTTGTTGTCGGAGATGTCTTTGGTCCAAAAACCACCGTAAGCCGGGGCCTTGGAAATAGAGAGCGACGACACTGGAACCTTCGTGTAGAGCTTGTAAGTCAGCACGATTTGTTCGCCAACGTAAGCCGACTTTTTCGAAGGTATCACCTTGAGGTACAAGTCTTTGCCGCTCACTTGCGGGTCGTTCGTATTTTGGCTTTGCCCTTGACTTGAACCGCCACCTGCGCCGCCGCCCGATGCCGTTGCGTGGCTTCCATCGTCGGGAAGCACTTGTATATCAAAAGGTTCGCTGCTGATTTTGTTTCCTTTCACAGTCAGCGAGGCCGCGCCGATATGGAACGTGCCTTCTTTGTAGGCTTGAAGCGCGTAGGTGTAGGTATTCTTGACCGTGTGCGACATAGAGCCGTTTACCATCGAGAAGCTGGTGCTCGAGGAGGTGAAGGGGCCGCCCACGACGGTGAAGCCGTCGAACGAGGGCGCACTGAAACCCTTGCCTTCGGCGTTGGCCTCAAAAACCACTTGGAAACGCTCGCCCACAACGACTTGCTTCTTGGCGGAAACGGTCAATCTGGGGTCGTCCTGCGCCCGCAAGGCGATGGGCGCGACACATACGATGAATAATAATAAACCGAATATCTTCTTCATTGATTCGTTGTTTTCGGGTTGCAAAAATACATATTTTTTACCTTTTTTGTCGGCAGGGGTTCCGCTGCGCTTCACCACCTGCCTAATTTCCGTCGTCCCTACGGGACTATGGTTACCAATCTTTGTCGGATTTTTTCTTGGGTTGCTGACGGACCTTTTGTTCATTCACCTTCTCCATCGTCTGTTTCTCCTGATTCTCAAGGGCATCCAACATTCGCTGCGCGTCTTCTTTTGACATTTCCTGATTTTGTTGCTGCTGTTGCTGTTGGTTTTGCTGCTGGTCTTGATTTTGTTGGTCTTGTTGCTGCTGTTGGTCCTGCTGGTCCTGCTGGTCTTGCTGATCTTGTTGCTGGTCTTGGTTTTGCTGCTGTTGCTGTTGGTCTTCGCCTTCGCTCTTCTCAAAGATAGCCGAAACTTCCACGTCGAAGTCGGGCATGGTGAAGAAATTACCCAAAGGCTGTACCTTAATCGAGGTGTCGCCCACTTGATGGATAACATATTCCTTGAACTGGTAGCCTGGCTCGGGCGCGTTGCGCAAGGCAACCGTCTCGCGGCGCGTGGCTTGCGACACGTCGAGCAGCACATGGCCGCCTTCAATCATTGTATCAGCCTCAACCTTGTAATAATCAGTGGCTTCCACGAAGGTGGCCTTCACCCTGACATCCGAATTGAGCATTTGGAATAGGTTGTCGTCGCTGACAGGTGCAGATTCTGTGGCATCCTTCTCGCTGACCACGCGCAAGTCGCCTAATTGGAAACCCTTTTCGGGCTTCACGATGATGCCGATGTTTTGTCCTGGCTTGGCGAGGCTGTCGGAGATTGAAATTGTGCCGTTGGATACGCTATCAACACTGACTTTCAGCGCCGTGCGGAACGTGGCCGTCACCGTCACGTCAAAGTCGGGCATTTGGAACACCGTGTCATTGACAGGCACCGTGTCGTTGCGACTGCCGGTCTTGTAAACAATGAACCTGTCCACCATGAAGCCGTCGTTGCCTTGGCCTTTCAGCACAACCTGTTGGCCTTCAATGGCTTTGGTCTTATCAGCAATAACGGTTCCGTTCTGGATGTTCTTCTCGATTTCAATCTTGTGCGCCTGCTTGAACTCAGCCGTCACCAAAACGTCAAACTTCGGCATTTCAAAGCTGTTGCCACTCACTTGCACCTCAACGGACTGATTGTCGGCTCGAACCACCTTATAGCCCGAAAGCGCATAATCCGTATCGCCTTTCGCTGAGAGCGTAATCCGCTGACCGTTAAAGGCTTCCGTTTCGCTAACCTCTACCCTTCCATGCTCGGGCTGCACCACACGAATCTTGCTTTTCACCAAATGGGCGCGGCAAAATTCGAGGTTATAGAGTGCGTTTTCGTTCTCGGGGTTCAGTTTCAGCGACACCTTATATATATTAAAAGCGTCGTAATATTTGCCTTGTTCGAGGAGGCAGTTGCCCATATTATAGACCGCGTTCGACTTCAGTTTGGCATCGGGCGACATCTCCACCACTTTCTGGAAAGCCTTGAAAGCCGCGTCGTAGTTCTCTTGCTTGAAAAGCGCGTCGCCCAAATTGAACTGCGCGTTGCGCGGAAGCCGACACAAAAACAAAAACCAAAACAATTGTTATCAAGTATTTACAAAGCTTTTTCATAACTTCTTTTCAAAAATATTAAACCTTCTCTCCCACTCGCGTTTGCCGGTCGAAAGGAGGATTTCGATGAGCAACAAAATGATTGCGAGCGCGACAAACCACTGGAACTGGTCCTCGTAGTCAGTGAATACCTTGGCCTCGATTTCCGACTTGTCGAGTTTCTCGATGTCGTCGTATATTTTGCTCAGGCCCACGTTGGAATTGCTGGCACGGACGTAGATTCCGTTGCCCGCAGCGGCAATTTGTTGCAGCATCGACTCATTGAGTTTTGTGATGATGGTGTTGCCGTTTTTGTCCTTGCGGTAACCCGTCTGTTGCCCGTACTTGTTGTATTCCGGAATCGGGGCACCCTCGGCGAGGCCCATACCGATGGTATAGATGCGAATGCCTTTTTTGGAGGCCTCTTGCGCGGCTTTCACGGCGGCATCGTTTTCGTGATCTTCGCCATCGGAGATGATGACGACGGCCTTGCTGTGTTCCTCGTCGGAGAACGACTTGACAGCCAGATTGATTGCCTCGGCGATGGCCGTACCTTGCGAGGCCACGAGGCTCGTGTTGATGGTTGAGAGGAACATCTTCGCCGCCGAATAGTCGGTGGTGATGGGCAGTTGCACGAAAGCCTTGTCAGCAAAGACGATGACACCAATACGGTCGCCCTTCATGTCGCCAATCAACTTGTTGATGGCTTGCTTGGAGCGTTCCAATCGGCTCGGCACGATGTCTTCGGCGTTCATCGAGTTGGAAACGTCGATGGCCAAATAAAGGTCGATGCCTTCGCGCTTCACCTCTTCCATCTTGCTGCCACTCTGCAAGTTGGCCAAAGCCAAAATCGAGCAGGCGATGACGAGAAGGAAAATAACGAACTTGAAATTGGCGCGACGGGTGGAATAGCTCGGCACCAAGTTTTCGCGCATCCCGATTTTGGCGAAACGCTCGAAACGGCGCTTTTGTCCGAGGCGGAACGCAACGTAGATCAATATCAGTAACGAAATGACAATCAGTCCGTAAAGGTATTCAGGGTGTTCAAATCGCAATACGTTTTCCATGGCTTTAGTCGGTTAAAGTTCTGAAAATAGTCTTACGCAACAGGAATTCGAGCAGCAGCAAGGCCAAGGCCCATGCCACAAGCGGATAAAACTCCTCGTGAAGGCGGCGGAACTCCGTCACCTCGATTTTGGAACGTTCCAGCTTGTCGATTTCCTGATAAACCTCGTCCAACTTTTTGTTGTTGTTGGCTCGGAAATACTTGCCGCCCGTCATGTTGGCCATTTGGGTGAGCAGTTTTTCGTCAATTTCGACTTTCACCTGCTGAATCTGGGTCCCGAAAGGCGTTTGTACAGGATAAGGTGCTGTGCCATAAGTACCCACACCGATTGTATAAACACGAACACCAAAAATTTTGGCCATTTCAGCCGCGGTGTATGGGTCCACGGAGCCGGCGTTGTTCAAGCCGTCAGTAAGCAAGATGACGACCTTCGAGATGGCTTCGCTGTCCTTCAGTCGGCTGACTGCGGTGGCCAGTCCGTCGCCGATGGCGGTACCGTCGTCAATGAGGCCGTTTTTCATCTCGCCGAGCATGTTGAGCATCACGCCGTGGTCGGTGGTCAGCGGCACTTGGGTGAAGGTTTCGCCGGAGAAAATCACCAAGCCCATTCTGTCGCCCGGACGACCTTTCACGAAGTCGGAGGCCACATTTTTGGCGGCGGTGAGGCGGTCGGGCTTGAGGTCGCGGGCCAGCATGGAACCCGAAACATCCATCGCCATCACGATGTCAATGCCCTCAATGTTGGAGGTCGAGTTGGTTGAGGAACTTTGCGGACGCGCTAAAGCCACGATGAGCAAGGCCAACGCTGCCATCTTCAAAGCGAAGAGCAGATGGCGAAGATAGGCTTTCCACGTCTTGGGCAACTTGGCCATTCCTTTCAAGTCGGAGAAACTGACCGCCGCTTCCTGTTTCTTGTGGCGCAAGATGTACCAAAGCACAAGTAGCGGTACCAACAGCAAGAGCCACAACAATTTAGGATTCGCAAATTCGATGTTCTCAAACATTTTGCACCTCCTCTTTTATGGCGTTTTCGGGCTGGGCTGCGGCTTCCTTGGCCTTCATGTCCTGATAATGCGCGTAACTCTCGTTCACGAAGTCGGTCATGTGGTTCAAGCAAGTGTCGCTTTCCAACGGCGTGGCCGAATACTTCGCAAACTTTACCAAATCAGCAACTTCCATCGTGTCTTTCAGCTTATTGTAGGCCTCCGTCGAGAAATACAGCGGCTTGATTTCTTCAAGGATGTCGTCGGTGGTCATTTCGACGGCATTCACGCCAAACTGTCCCTCAATGTATTCGCGGGCGATGTCGGTGAGCGAGGAGAAATACTCCTTCACCTTGCCCGACTGCCAGAGTTTCTGCTGGCGCAGGTTCTCCAAGTCGCTGACAGCCTTGTCATAAGGCGGAATCACAGGGCCTTTGATGACATTACCGTCTGCATCGATGTGAGTTTTGCGGCGTTTGACAAAGAACCAAATGCCGAGGCCGACGAGCACGAGCAGCAACACGGCCAAAATCCACGGGAACACCTCTTTCATGCGAATCGGTGCGGCGATAGGCTCCACAATGGGTTTGTAGGCCAAAGTGGTATCGACCGTTATCGTAGTGGCGTATAAATCAATGGGTTCCGTGAAGGCTTGCAGGCGCATCGGGTCGTCAAACGACGGAGCGTATTTCAGACCGACAGCGGGCAACTGGATTTGTCCTGTGTCGAAAGTCATCAGGGTAAGTTGCTGTTTCACAATGACATTGCTATCCGCGTCGGCGGTGCGTTCCACATTGCCGCGCTTGATGATGTCGATTTGCTCCGACAGCGTGTCGATGGCAAAATCGTTCCATTCCACGAACCAGCCGTAAGGCACCTTGAGGCTCAAATCGAGCGTGAAAGGCTTGCCAACTTGCACTTTCGTGTCGTTCACTTTGCCTTCCACCTCCACATTTTGCGCCTTCAGGCCGCCAAACAGGGCGAATGTCGCCATCAAAAACAAAACATATTTCTTCATCTTCTTGCCTCCCTTTTCTTGAAGAGTTGCATCAAAGGTTTCACATAGTCTTCGTCGGTGTAAATCAGCGAGTTGTCGATGCCGTGTTTGGTAAACTCGCGGTTCAGTTCCGCCGATTTGTACTGAATCATCTGCTGGTAGGCATCGTGCCAAGCGCGGCTCGAGGTGTCCACCCAGCGTTCCTTGCCCGTCTCGAAGTCGCGGAACTTCACCAAACCCACCTTCGGGATGTCCATCTCGCGGCGGTCGGTGATGCGCAGCGCGACGAGGTCGTGCTTGTTGGCGCAAATCTGCATCTCCTTCTCAAAACTTTGGTCCGTCATAAAGTCGGAAATCAGGAAAGCCGTGGTGCGCCGCTTGATGGCCGAAGTCAGGAAACGCAAGCCCTCGCCGATGTCGGTTCCGCGTTCAGTCGGCTCAAAATCAACGATTTCGCGAATGATGCGGAGGATATGCGAACTGCCTTTCTTCGGCGGGATAAACTTCTCAATCTTGCTACTGAAGAAAATCACGCCCACCTTGTCGTTGTTCTGGATGGCAGAAAATGCCAAAACGGCAGCCAGTTCGGCGGTGAGGTCACGCTTCGACTGCGTTTGCGAGCCGAAGTCGTTGGACCCCGACACGTCGATGAGCAGCATCACAGTCATCTCGCGCTCTTCCTCGAAAATCTTGACGAAAGGCCGGTTGAAACGCGCGGTGACATTCCAGTCGATGTTGCGGATGTCGTCGCCGTACTCGTACTCGCGCACCTCGCTGAAGGTCATGCCACGCCCCTTGAAGGCACTGTGGTATTGCCCCGAGAAGATGTGGTTCGAGAGGCCCCGCGTCTTGATTTCGATTTTGCGGACTTTTTTGAATATTTCTGTTGATTCCATATTTTAAACCATTGAAAATCGGATTTTTTCATTTGGCGAAGGGTTACACCCAATCGCCGTTTTTTGGCAGGGGTTCCATTTCATTTCACCGCCTGCCTAATATCCATCGTCCCTACGGGACTGGCTTTTACGGCACTTCAACAGTGTTCAATATTTCATTGATGATTTCTTCGGTCGTGATGTTTTCAGCCTCAGCCTCGTAGGTCAGGCCGATACGGTGACGCATCACATCCGGAGCCACGGCGCGGATGTCCTCGGGAATGACATAGCCACGGTGCTTGATGAAAGCGTAGGCTTTGGCCGACAATGCCAGATTGATGGTGGCACGCGGCGAACCGCCGTAACTAATCATGTTGGCGAACTTCTTCAGTTTGTAATCCGAAGGATAACGCGAGGCGAAGACGATGTCGGTGATATAATTCTCAATCTTCTCGTCAAGGTAAATCTCGCGGCACACCTCGCGGGCGCGGATGATGTCCTCGGGCTTCACCACAGCGTTGATTTTCGCGCCGGCACTCGCAATCTGCTGACGCAGAATGAGTTTCTCTTCCTCCTTCTTGGGGTAGTTGATGATGACCTTCAACATGAAACGGTCCACTTGGGCTTCGGGCAGCGGATAGGTGCCTTCCTGCTCGATGGGGTTTTGCGTGGCCATGACCAAGAACGGGTCGGGCAGTTGGAAGGTCTCGTCGCCGATGGTCACTTGGTGCTCCTGCATGGCTTCGAGCAAGGCACTCTGCACCTTGGCAGGCGAACGGTTGATTTCGTCAGCAAGGACGAAGTTGGCGAAGATGGGGCCGCGACGCACCACAAACTCCTCGTTCTTCTGGCTGTAGATCAACGTGCCGATGAGGTCGGCGGGCAGCAGGTCAGGAGTGAATTGGATGCGGGCGAAGTTGGCGTCAATCGCGCTCGCCATCGACTTAATAGCCAAGGTCTTGGCTAAGCCCGGAACACCTTCCAAGAGGATGTGGCCGTTGGCTAGCAGGCCGATTAGAAGTCTTTCGGTCATCTGTTTTTGTCCGACGATGACCTTGTTCATTTCGAGGTTGATGAGGTCGAGGAATTGGCTCTTGTTTAGTTGCCTTGTGGGGTCTGCCGTAGGTCACGACCTACGGTTATGGTAGTATCGCCCCTTCGGGGCTTTTCGGCCCCGTCAAAAAGCGTGCAAAAGTTGGCGCTTTAAGGTAAATAACTCCTATTTAATAAATTTATTGCGAAGTGCAGGTTTTTCAAAGCGTTTTTCAGCCTCACCTAACAATCATCACCACGCCTTGCAACCGCATGTGTTCTTCTCCTTCCACGCCTTGATAAGTAAGCTCGCAAACATAAAAATAAGTGCCTGGCGGGCAGTCCATTTGGGTCATTTTGTTTTTGCCGTCCCAGCGGATGAGCGGGTCTTCGGAATCCCAAAGGATATTACCCCATCGGTTGAAAACCACCGTTTTTGCACTGATTATCAAATCTATACCTGTTACTTTCGGCTCAAAAAAGTCATTATAGCCGTCGCCGTTGGGGGTTATCACATTGGGCAAAGCGTAAGAAAACACTTCCATCGGATCGTCGGAGCTGATGCGTACGGTCTTGGGCGCCGAATAATTCACCAAAGGCTGAATAATGCCTTCAAGGGTATAATGTCCGTATGTGGCCACGCAATAACGATAAACCCCATCGATTTCCACATCTAAGTCGGTATAGTCCCATCCATTTATGGAAGCGATTTTAACAAAACGACCATTTATTTCCTTGAATACCAGTGCACTATCAACCATCCATGGAACAGATTCCGTCCAGGAGAGGTGTGCTTCGCTGTTGGCTCCGGAAACGGAAAGCATGACCGCCGAGGCCGTAGTTCTCTCCCCTACAGCCTGTTGATGAGCATCGCGCATCTCCACTTCATACAACAACGAGCCCGCTTCCGCCAAATCGACATTGACATCCAGGAAACAGGTGTCGGCACCTTCGTAAACGATGGCACTTTCGCCATTGAGAATACGTGTCAGCGTGTAATTGAACGGCGCAACATATTGGTCATCAATTTCTTGCGGACTCGCCCAACATACAATGACTTGCCCCGCATCGAGGTCGGTGCTATCGTTTGAAACGTGAGTCATCAGCGGACTGTCGTTTTTTAAGGTCACGCAAGCCGCCTCGCTCACGATGCTTAACGCGCCATCGGGGAATTGGGCCAGGATACGGTACTCATATTCAACGCCTTGCGGGATGTCTGCATCAATATAGGACGTTACCAGGCTGTTGTTCAGTGTAGCCAACAGTTGGTAGCCTTCGCGGATGCCCGTTTCGCAAACATTTGGTTCGTAGCCGTTGCAGCCCGCCTTGCGATACACCAGCAACGCCGTAACATTCGAGCAGGGATAGGCCGACCAAGAAAGCGTTGCGTCGTGGCCATGCACGACAGCGTTCAAATTTTGGACTTTAGGCGCCATCACTTTGATTGTTATCGTCTTGCTATTGGTCAAACTAACGGGAAGATCGTCGTCTTTGGCATGAACCACCACTTGATAAGGTGTGTTGCGGATATGGTCGAATGTCGTATTCCAAAGAAACTCAAGCGTAGGATTGAGCCCCGTGGCGGTTTCGGGATGGAGCGTAGCAGGACTCACCGTTAGCTCAAAAGGCGCGCCCGAAGCTGTTAGGGTTACATTGTTGTAAGGGTCGGGGTCGGATGCGGAGATGGTGAAACCCAGTTGCTCGCCTGCCACCAAACAAAACTCGTCGTCGCACACGATTTGCGGCAGGTCGTTGTCGCAGGCCGAAACCAAAATCTGCATATCACGGACGACGGAACCGACTTTCACGCCGTGACGCCATTCCTCCACCATAAAAGCCACGTTGTATTCGCCTTGCAGCATCGGGTTTTCCCAACGTAATTCGCCCGTATTCGGGTCAATTTCAAAAGATTGCGATGCCTGCGGGAAATTATAGCCTGGAATTTCCATGCCGTCCATGCCTCTGCAAGTCACCAATTTGTAACTTAAACTGTCGCCGTCGGGGTCGTAAGCCGATGGATTATGCAAATACAGCTTGCCCACGCAGCCCTTGTCGATAGGCGCGTTGAGTAGCTGCACGGAGTTGTTGTTGCCCAAAAAAGGGTTGATGACCAATTCCGTTTCGATGTACATCGGCACGCTCACCGAATTGGGCACATTGACCACGCCATAGTTGCGGTTGGCGTCCTCCATGCTGATTACATAAGTCCCCGAAGCAGAAAAATTGTGTATTTGCCGATAAATGCTTTTGGTGCAATCGCTGTCCAAATCCGTCCATGCAATTCGGGGGATATAATTAGAGCTACCGTCGCCCCATTTCACGAGCAGGGAATCGCGTTGCGACCAGGCCGCATTGGGGACATTATAGGTGGTCAGCGTAAACTCGTAGGCATGACCGCCGATCCAGGTGTAGGTAATTTCGGCCGCACGCTGGTGAGTCGCCTTTGCGGAAAAGGCGAAACAAAAAAGCAATCCTATGACAAACAACAGCTTACGCTTCATAATCCAATCCATTGGAACTGCAAATGTAGCAATTTTTCAGAAATAAAAAAGCATCCGTGAAAATGCGGATGCTTTTTAGTTCAGAACCAGCCAAAGAATTATTTGTTCTTCAGCAGGTCGCGGATTTCGGTGAGGAGTTCCTCTTGCGTCGGGCCAGCGGGAGCGGCGGGAGCGGGTTCTTGCTCTTTTTTCATCTTGTTGAGGCCTTTCACCACCATGAAGATGCAGAAGGCGATAATGATGAAGTCGAAGATGACCTGCAGCAGGTTGCCCCAAGTGACGGCCAATTCAGGTTTGACGATTTCCTCGCCCACCATTTCGGCTTCGCGAATAACCCATTTCCAGTCGGTGAAGGTCAGGCCACCCGTGGCAGCACCAATCAATGGCATGATGATGTCAGACACCAACGAGGTAACAATTTTTCCGAACGCGCCACCGATGACGACACCGATAGCCATGTCCATCACGTTGCCCTTAACGGCAAATTCCTTGAATTCTTTGAGTAATTTTCCCATTTTTTATTATTTTGAGTTGTTTAACATTAGTTTTCAATTGCAAAGATAGGAATAATAGTTTTTCACTTCTTCAAAAAAGTTTAAATATTTCAAAACTCCGAAGTAAAGTGGAACTCAATGTCGGGGTATTTCTCCATTGCTATCTGCAAGGCATAAGGCGATTCGGCGAGAAACACGTCGCGGCCTTCCTTGTCTTCGGCGAGATTCATCGACTTACGCATCTTGAAATCAGCCAATTGCGCTTCGTTGTCGCTGGTAATCCAAGCGGTCTTGTAAAGCGAAATCGGCTCATAGCGGCATGAGGCGTTGTATTCGTGCAACAAGCGGTATTGAATCACCTCAAACTGCAACTCGCCTACCGTACCGATGATTTTGCGGCCCGTCATCTTGCCCGTAAACAATTGAGCCACACCTTCGTCCGTCAATTGTTCCAAGCCTTTGGCCAACTGTTTTGACTTCATCGGGTCGGCGTTTTCCACGTAGCGGAACTGCTCGGGCGAGAAGCTCGGAATGCCCTTGTAGTTCAGGATTTCGCCTTCGGTCAGCGTGTCGCCGATTTTGAAATTGCCGGCATCGTAAAGACCCACAATATCACCCGGATAGGCCTCGTCGAGGACCGACTTTTTCTGCGCCATAAAGGCTGTCGGGTTGGAGAACTTCAGCTCGCGGCGTTGGCGCACGTGGAAGTAGTTCTTGTTGCGCTCGAAGCGGCCCGAAACCACGCGTACGAAGGCGATGCGGTCACGGTGGTTGGGGTCCATGTTGGCGTGAATCTTGAACACGAAGCCCGTAAACTTCTCCTCAGTCGGCTCGATGCGGCGCTCAGCCGTGTCGCGACCAATCGGCGTGGGCGCAATCTCGATAAAGCAGTCCAACAGTTCCTTCACGCCGAAGTTGTTCAAGGCCGAGCCGAAGAACACAGGGCAAATGTCACTTTTCAAGTAAGCCTCACGACTGAAATCGTCATAAACGCCTTGCACCAATTCCGTTTCGTTGCGAAGGGTTTCGGCATCCTCGCCAATCATTTTGTCAAGGTCGGGATTGCTCAAATCATCGAAGGCGATTCCTTCCGTAATGTGCTGTTTGTCAGAATTGAATAGGTATAGGCTCTTGTCGTAGATGCTGTAAACGCCCTTGAATTTCGGTCCGCTGTTGATGGGCCAGCTCAGCGGTGTGAGTTTCAGGCTCAGCTTCTGCTCGATTTCGTCCAACAGTTCAAACGGGTCCATGCCGGGGCGGTCCATCTTATTGATGAAAACAATAATAGGCGTGTTGCGCATGCGGCACACCTCGACCAACTTTTCCGTTTGCGACTCAACACCTTTGGCCGAGTCGATGACGACGATGACGCTGTCCACAGCCGTCAAGGTGCGGAAGGTGTCTTCGGCGAAGTCCTTGTGACCGGGCGTATCCAAGATGTTGATTTTAATGTCTTTATAATCAAAACCCATCACGGATGTGGCCACCGAAATACCGCGCTGCCGCTCGATTTCCATCCAGTCGGAAGTGGCGGTTTTCTTGATTTTGTTTGACTTCACGGCACCGGCCACCTGAATGGCGCCGCCGTATAGCAGAAGTTTCTCGGTCAAAGTGGTCTTACCCGCGTCGGGGTGGCTGACGATGGCGAAAGTCCTCCGCCTGTTGATTTCATCCAAAAATGCCATATCTGATGCTGTTTGCGAAAAAGTGTGCAAAATTAGGAAATATTCTTACCTTTGCCACAAATTTGTGCGCAAATGTTCAAATCCGTCAAAAATCGTTTGCTTCGTGGCGTCCTTCTCGCGCTCTGCCTTGTTTTGGGATTGTTTCTCGGCTTTTTTCTCGTTGCCTACCTATCCGTGCCAGCCTACCGATTCAAGGAGCCAAAGCCTTTCGAAGGAGCCTACCTCTATAATCCTTATCAGGACATGCAGCCCGAACTATGGAAGAAATACCATTTCCATTGCCATTCGCGCAAGTTTTTCGGCCTGACCAACGGGCGCAAAAGCACTGAAATCGCCATCGACAGCGTGTATTCGGCTTTGGGCTACGACCACTATGGCATTTCCGACTACATGAGCATTAACACGCACAATGCTGAAAACGAGGACTATATACCCGCATACGAGCACGGCTACGGACTCATCCGCAAGACGCACCAAATCTGCATCGGAGCCGAAAAAGTGTGGCGTATTGACTATCCCTTTATGCAAAACTTAAACATCAAACAACATACTATCAATAAGTTAGGAAAGCAATGCCACTTTGTAATGCCCGCCCATGCCTCCTTCACAAAAGGTTACAAGGTGGGCGAGATGAAATGGTTGAGCAATTACCGCTTGCTGGAAATCCTAAATCCTTACGGCAACGCGAT
>CADAVB010000077.1 GCA_902791165.1 uncultured Bacteroidia bacterium | reverse complement strand
ACCCGTCGAGGTGCGCGGGTGCGCGATGGTGGCCACCACGATGGCCAAATCCACGTTGGCGGCGATGATATGTGAGGCTTTGCTGAGATTAACGGACTGGCGCACAATCAGATTGTCGCGGGTCTCAATCTTGTTGATGACACCCGTTTCCTTGCCAGGTTCCTGCTCAAAATGCACGTTGTCGCCGACGGCCACGGGATTGGTGGAACGCAAGCCGTCCAAGCGGATTTTTCCGCGCAGGCGGCATTCCCACTGCCGACCTTTACCGTCCAAGACGATGTACCAACTGCCCGTCGATTTGATGACCTTGCCTAACATTTCTGATAACGTTTTCCAGGCATTGCCATCAGCACGCCGTCGAATTCCAAATTGAGTAACAATGCCGCGATTTTCGTGGTCGGCAACTCGGTTTTCACGATGATGTCGTCCAAATTGACCATCGCGCTCGTGCCGAAACAATCCATAACCAGTTTTTCCTCGTCGGTGAACTCACGGAACAAAGCCGTTTGTTTTTCGGTCTTTGTTTCTGAATCCCAACGCATTATATAACGAAGGTTCAACACACTCTCCATCAAGTGGGCGCGGTTGGTGCGGATGAGATAGTTGCAACCTTGGCTGTAGATGTCAAGAACACGACCCGGATAAGCGAACACATCGCGGTTGTAGGAATTGGCCAAATCCGCCGTGATGAGCGAACCGCCTTTCATTGCAGATTCGATGACCACAACGGCATCCGCCATGCCCGCGATGATGCGGTTGCGGCGCGGGAAGTTCTCGCGGTCGGGTTGGGTGCCGCTGAGGCACTCGGTGAGGATGCCGCCGCCTTGTTCAACCATATCGGCGGCCAGTTTCTTGTTCGGCGCGGGATAGACTTGCTGCATTCCGCTGCCCATCACCCCTACCGTCGGGATATTGTTTTTCACTGAGGCTTTGTGGGCGCAAGTATCCACGCCGTAGGCCAAACCACTTACAATCAGAACGTTATCCTGTTTCAAATCTTCCACCAACTGTTGGCAGTTCTCCTTGCCGTACTCGGTGATGTTGCGCGTTCCTACTATGGCCACCACTCGATTGGCGTTCAAATTGGCCGCACCTTTATAATATAGCATCATCGGGCCGTCGTCGCATTGCAGCAAACGGCGCGGATAGTCGGAATCGAGGAAAAACAAAGGTCGAATGTCGTTTTTCTCGATGAAGGCTATCTCCTCTTCGGCGCGTTTCAGGTAAGGTTTTGGGTTGCAGATGGCCTCGATGGAAGCCTCGCGCATCCCCGAAATCTTCTCCAACGATTTGCGCGTTTCGCTGAAAATGGCCTCCGCGCTGCCGCAATACTGCACAAATTTCTTGCCGCTGATATCACCGATACCAGGGAGCAGGGTCAATGCTATTTGATATTGCAAGGAAGTCATTCAGTTAGCAGTTTTCCGTTGTAGGGCTGCCACAATGTGACAGCCGTACAATATTAATCAAGTTTTAGGACTGCCAAGAACGCCGACTGCGGCACTTCGACATTGCCGACTTGCCTCATGCGTTTCTTTCCAGCCTTCTGTTTTTCAAGCAGTTTGCGCTTACGCGACACGTCGCCGCCATAGCACTTCGCCGTCACGTCCTTACGCACTTGGCGCACCGTTTCGCGGGCGATAATCTTCGCACCGATGGCCGCTTGGATGGCGATGTCGAACTGGTGTCTTGGTATCAATTCCTTGAGTTTCTCGCACATGCGCCGACCGAAGTCGTAGGCATGAGCGCGGTGTATCAAAGTCGAGAGGGCATCGACGGACTCGCCGTTGAGCATGATGTCCAATTTCACCAAGTCAGCGTCCTGATAACCAGCAATATGGTAATCGAACGAAGCATAGCCCTTCGAGATGGATTTCAGTTTGTCGTAGAAGTCGAAAACGATTTCCGAGAGCGGCATTTGAAAGGTCAGCTCCACGCGGTCGGTGGAGAGATAGACCTGGTTTTTCAAAGTGCCGCGCCTGTCGATGCAGAGCGTCATAATCGGGCCAGTGAACTCGTTTTTCGAGATGATTTGCGCGATGATATACGGTTCCTCAATATGGTCAATCTTCGTCACTTCGGGCAGGCCGCTCGGGTTGTGCACCTCAATCATCTCGCCATCAGTCCTGAAGCACTTGAACGACACATTCGGCACCGTGGTGATGACATCCATGTCGAACTCGCGGTCGAGGCGCTCCTGCACAATTTCCATGTGCAACAAGCCAAGGAAGCCGCAGCGGAAGCCGAAGCCCAAGGCCGCCGACGATTCAGGTTCCCAAACCAAGCTGGCATCGTTGAGTTGCAGTTTTTCCAACGAAGCCCTAAGTTCCTCATAATCATCGGCATCCACAGGATAAATACCCGCAAACAGCATGGGTTTCACATTCTCGAAGCCTGCCACCGGCTCTGCACAAGGCTTTTCGACGTGCGTGATGGTGTCGCCCACCTTGACCTCTTTCGACGACTTAATGCCAGAGATGATGTAACCCACATCGCCCGCAGAAAGCTCATTCTTAGGCACTTGCTTCAGTTGCAGCACCCCGATTTCGTCGGCGTGGTATTCTTTGCCTGTGGCGAAAAACTTCACGAGGTCGTTGGTGCGAATCGTGCCGTTCATCACTCGGAAATAGGCGATGATGCCACGGAACGAGTTGAACACCGAGTCGAAAATCAAGGCTTGGAGCGGTGCGCTGGGGTCGCCTTTGGGGCAAGGGATGCGATCGACAATGGCATCCAGCACAGCGGGAACGCCTTCGCCCGTGCGTGCACTGACGCGCAGAATCTCGCTCGGGTCGCAGCCAAGCAAGTCCACCATTTGGTCTTCCACGATGTCCACCATCGCGCTGTCCATGTCGATTTTGTTCATCACGGGGATGATTTCCAAATCGTGATCAAGGGCGGAATAGAGGTTGGCAATCGTCTGGGCCTGAATGCCTTGCGTGGCATCCACCACAAGCAAGGCGCCTTCGCAGGCAGCGATACTACGCGAAACCTCGTAGGAGAAGTCCACATGGCCGGGAGTATCAATAAGATTGAGCGTAAACTCCTCGCCTTTATAGTTATATTTCATTTGTATGGCGTGGCTCTTGATGGTGATGCCACGCTCGCGCTCGAGATCCATGTCGTCGAGAACTTGATTTACCAATTCCTTGGAATTGAGCGTGTTAGTCAATTCCAAAAGCCTGTCGGCCAGGGTCGATTTGCCGTGGTCGATATGGGCTATGATGCAAAAATTTCTGATGTTTTTCATTGTGGGTGCAAAAATAGGAAAAAAATCGCTTTCAAAAGCATTATCAGTCGCAGATTATCCCTACTTTTGCAGTCTGAAAAAACAATTGCTTATGGAAACGCATTTGCCCGACACTTATTCAAAGGAAGAACAGGAAGAAATCGAGCGACGACACCGACTGCTCATCGACGCTTGGCAAACGCGCAAGGAAGCGCAAGACCTCGCCGAGGTGGATGAAGCCTTCTACTTCGCCGTCGAGGCGCACAAGGACCAACGCCGGCGCACGGGCGAGCCTTACATCTACCACCCCATTGAGGTGGCCACCATCGCGGCTCACGACATCGGACTGGGCCGCACCTCCATCATCTGCGCCCTGCTGCACGATGTTGTCGAAGACACGAAATACACCCTCGACGACCTCCGCGAAAGGTTCGGCGACAAGGTGGCGAAAGTCGTGGACGGCCTCACCAAGTTCGATGCCATGGACGACGCGGAGAGCATACAAGCCGAGAACTTCAAGAAAATCATCAGTTCGCTGTCGTACGACACCCGCGTGGTGCTCATCAAGCTCAGCGACCGCCTCCACAACATGCGCACCTTGGACTCGATGCCCAAGCACAAGCAGCTGAAAATCGCCTCCGAAACGGCCTACCTCTACGCGCCGCTGGCCTACCGCCTCGGCCTCCACTCCATCAAAATCGAGTTGGAGGATTTGGCACTAAAATACACCAACCCAACCATTTACGAAAACATCCGCAAGCGAAAGGACGAGGTGCGCGAGCAACGTCTGCACGAGCTTCACGACTTCGCCGCGCCCGTCATGGAAGCCTTGGAAAAAGCTGGCGTGAAGGCTCGCACCGTCATCAAAGAACGCTCGGTTAACTCGGTCTGGAAACGCATGATGGACAAGGAGTTGGCCTTTGAAGACCTCTACGGCTCGTTCATCGTCCGCTTCGTCACCGACAGCCCGAAGGAGCAAGAGCGCATCGACTGCTGGAAAATCTACGCCCTGCTGACCAACTGCTACCGGCCTTACACCAAGAAGCTGAAAGACTGGATTTCGTTCCCAAAGGCCAACGGCTACGAGAGCTTGCACGCCGTGGTGATGGGCCAGACGGGCAACTGGGTGGAGGTGCAAATCCGCAGCGAGCGCATGGACGAAATCGCGGAGAAAGGCTTTGCCGCCTACTACAAGTACAAGACTGACAACCAGACGGAAAGCGGCTTCGACGAATGGCTCAAGAAAGCCCAAAACCTCATCAGCAACGACAGCAACAATGCCATCGAGTTTGTCGATAGCTTCAAGCTCGACCTGTTTTCCGACGAGATTTCCGTCTTCACGCCGCGTGGCCAAATGATTCCGCTGCCCAAGGGCGCCACCGTCTTGGACTTCGCCTACAGCATTCACTCCGAAATCGGCGACCACAGCATAGCGGCTAACGTGAACAGTCACCTCGCGCAGCTCGACCAAGTGCTCCGCACCGGCGACCGCGTGGAGGTCATCACCAGCGAGGCCCAACATCCGCAGGAGAAGTGGTTCGAGTTTTTGGTTACGGCCACGGCCAAGTCGCGCCTCAAGAGTGGCATAAAGGAATACCGCCGCACCTTCCGCGAGGCGGGCGAGAAAAAATACGAGGAAATCATGCAAAAGCTCGGCCTCGAAGCCTCGAAAGCCAACCGAAACCAAGTCATGGCAGTCGAGAAACTCACCAGCGCGGTCGATTTCTACTATCAGGTAGCCACGGGCAAAATCGACGAGCGCATCATCCGCGACGTGCTGAAACCGCAGTCGGGCAGCGCCAATTTCGTACGCTACCTCACCTTCGGCCTTTTGGGCAACAAGGAAAAAGAGGAAACGCCGTCGATCACCTCGTCGGGCGAGTTCGACTTCAACGTTTCCACCTGTTGTAACCCTATTCCCGGCGACGACGTCATCGCGTTCAATTTCCCCGGCGAGCCGCTGCAAATCCACCGCAGCGACTGTCCGAAAGCCATCCAGCTCTCGTCGCGCTACGGCAACAATATCGTGAAAGCCAAATGGCAGCCTAAGAGCGAAATCGCATTCCTCGGCGAGCTGAAAATCACCGCATTAGACACCGCCGGACTGCTCAACCGCATGACCAATGTTCTTTCCAACGAGATGCACCTCAACCTGCACGCCCTCCACATGGAAGCCAAAAACGACCTTGTGGAAGCCTCTTTGTCGCTTTATGTGCACAATACCAAGGAGTTGGACGACCTCATCGGCAAACTTTCGCACCTCAAAGACGTGCAAAAAGTCATCCGAAAAACCAACAATGAAGGAAAATAACACGCCGTATTTAGAATTATTCTTAATTTTGCCCCGTTTTTATCCTTCAAGGCATGAAAGAAACGTTAGACAATTCCTACTTGTCCGTCAAGAAGCTGTTCACTGAATATCTTCAGCAACGGAAGCTGCGTAAGACGCCGGAGCGGTTCGCCATACTCAGGGAAATCTATTCCACCAACGGCCACTTCGACATTGACACGCTGTATAACCTAATGAAGGAAGACAAATATCTCGTTAGTCGCGCTACGTTATACAACACCATTGAGTTGCTGTTGGATTGCAGACTGGTCATCAAGCATCAGTTTGGACACAACCGCGCCCAATACGAACGCGCCTACAAATTCCGCCAGCACGACCACTTCATCGACATGGAAACCGAGCAGGTGATGGAGTTTTGCGACCCAAGACTGCTTGAAATCCAACGCTCAATTGAGGAACAACTCGGCGTAGAGATTACGCATCATTCCTTGATTTTTTATGGGCGGAAGAAAAGTTGAGAGTTGAAAAGTATGAAGTTGTAAGGCTGTCACACCGTGGCAGCCGAAAATCTTGAAATCTTGAAATTAGAAATCTGAAATCTCGAAATCCCAATATATGAACAAATTAGATATTCTCCTAGGCCTCCAATGGGGCGACGAAGGCAAGGGCAAAGTCGTTGATGCCCTCACTCCAAATTATGACATCGTGGCACGTTTTCAAGGCGGTCCCAACGCCGGCCACACCATCAAGTTTGAAGGCAAGAAATTCGTGCTGCACAACATCCCTTCGGGCGTGCTCACCCCAGGCTGCGTCAATGTAATCGGTAATGGTGTCATCATCGACCCGCATATATTAAAAGGTGAAATCGAGGGCTTGAGCGAGGCGGGCTTCGACCTGCGCCAAACGCTGAAAATCGCCAACCGCGCCCATTTGATTCTGCCGACCCACCGCGCCATGGATGCCGCCAATGAAAAGGCTCTCGGCAAGATGAAAGTCGGCACCACGCTGAAAGGCATCGGTCCGACCTACACCGACAAGACCGCACGCAAAGGCTTACGCATCGGCGACATCGGCTTGGCTGATTTCCTTGAGAAATACAACCGACTGAAAGAGAGCCATTTGCTACAAATCAAGAACCTCGACTTCGACATGGACGAACTCCGTTTGGACGGCATGACCTTTGCAGAGTACGAAAAAGCGTGGTTCGAAGGCGTGGAATACCTGAAGCAATTCGAGTTCATCGACAGCGAATACTACCTCAACGAGGCCCTTGACGCGGGCAAGAAAGTGCTCGCCGAAGGTGAGTGCTCGCCGAAGGTGCCCAAGGCTCCATGCTCGATGTCGATTTCGGCAGCTATCCCTTCGTCACCTCGTCGAACGTGATTGCGGCGGGCGTGTGCTCTGGCTTGGGTGTCGCACCCAACCGCATCGGCAAGGTGTTTGGCATCTTCAAGGCCTACTGCACCCGCGTGGGCACAGGTCCCTTCCCCACCGAGCTGTTTGACGAAACGGGCGAAACGCTCCGCCAAAACGGGAATGAGTTTGGCGCCACCACAGGCCGTCCGCGCCGTTGCGGCTGGCTCGACCTGCCCGCGCTAAAATATGCCGTCATGCTGAGCGGCGTCACCGACCTGATGATGATGAAATCCGACGTGATGGACGACTTCAAGACTTTGAAAGTCGCCACTGCCTATCGCTATAATGGAGTGGAAACCAAGCATTTGCCCTTCGCCGCTTGCACCGAGACGATGGAACCCGTCTATACCGAAATTCCAGGCTGGCAACAGAAGATTGAAGGTTCGATTCCGCAAAAATTGGAAGATTATATCAAGTTTATTGAAAACTACGTCGGCGTGCCCATCAAGTTTGTTTCCTACGGGCCAGATAGGACGCAGAATGTTTGGCGGTAAAGTCAATCATCCTCTTCAAGGAAGAAAATCTCCTCCACGGGTTTGCCGAACACTTGCGCCATCTTCAAAGCTAAGACTGCTGAAGGCACATACCGCCCTGATTCTATGGCGTTTATCGACTGTCGGCTTACACCAATGCGTTTGGCCAATTCTTCTTGCGTGAGGTCCATTTCGGCCCGTGCCACTTTCAAACGATTCTTCATTGCGCGCCTCCTTTGTTATAACATCGCAACTCTATTCGGAACTTGATGATGAACAAGATAAGGAATACGAAGAACACCAAATAAGGCACGTAAATGTAAGAGATTCCATAAATGAGTAAAGTGGCGAAAATAAACAGAATCGATGTGACGTATGTCGCCCAAATCAGGCTTTGTGCCCGAAGATAATGCACGAACTCGTCCTCGACTTTCTCCTTTGAAAAGCCGACAAACAGCAATCCGATGGTCAGCAAAGGCATGGCGATGGAGAGAATTTCCGCTCGAGCCATGCGAAAGAAACCGCTTTCATTGTCATCATCGAACAAGACATCAAAATACAACGAAGGCATTTTGAAACTCAGATTCGGATGCCAAATTTGACAGACGACAAACCCTGCCACCGCCACGATGGCCAACACCCATCCAATCACTCTGAACCGATGGGGAAACAAATAGTTTTTCTTCATGATTCTATAGTTTTTGACGCGCTTTGCGTCATTGCGAGCGAAGCGAAGCAATCCAAAGAATTATGCCGTTTTTCTGGATTGCTTCGTCGTACCTCCTCGCAATGACGCGAAGCGACGAGCTTAGTTCAACGTTTCTCTAACAATTCAACCAAATCCGCTTCCAACTCTTCTTCCATATCTTTGCCGAAGCCCTTATGCATCTTCGCGATTTTTCCCTCGCGGTCGAGGAAGAACAAAGTCGGGAAAGCCCATACTTGATATGTCTGATACAGTTTTCTTTCGGAGAAAAGAACGGTGTAAGTAATGCCGCGCTTGGCCAAAAAGTCGGCCATCTCGTCCTCTTCGGGGTCGTCAATCGGGTCGATGCCAATCATGATAAACCCTTTATCCTTGTACTTCTCGTGCAGACTTTGCAACACGGGCAGAGCGGCACAGCACGGACCGCAACCCTTGTAGAAGAAATCGAGCAGCACCACTTTGCCTTTCAGGTCGGCGAGGCTGACCATCTCGCCCGTCAAGGTGGGCAAGGTCCAGTCTGGCGCAGGTGAGCCTTCGGGAAGCGGCTCGGGAGCCTTGTAAGGTTCGTAATCTTTCAAAACGACATTCTTGGGAATGGATTCCAATGTCAGTTTCGACTCGTCCACATTCGGGTCGAAGGCGAGCAACTTGAACTCCTCGTATTGATACATGGTGTCCTGTTGTTGAATGTTATCGAAAGCGATAGAGTATTGGATGGGCATGTAGTCCTCTTTGTCAATCCACAGATTGATTTCGTAACGGATGGTCTGCATACCATAGATGCTATCAGGTTCTTCGTCTGCTGGGCCAAGAATATCCACCAAATAGCAAGGTTTCCCATCCAATTGGGTTTCCGAGAGTGAGAAAGAATGGTCCTTGTCGAATATGTTCTCGTCATCCATATCCGTATTGGTCCGCACGGGATAGCTGCTTTTGTTGGTCAAAGGTGTGTAGAAATCGAGGTTGTGCCGTCCCGCTATGATGTCTTTGGCCCAAAGGTCGCACGACACGATAGTACCTGTGCTATCGCCATAGAAGACTTCCTCGTTGCCCGTGTAGAGGTAATAATTCGACCATGTGGAATCAAGGTATTCTACATGTTCAACTAAGTTGAAGGCCTTGCCGAAAATCGTATCATCGGGCAGTTTTTTGAAGTCGCAAATATAAGGTGTTATTATCGTGTCGTTGCCCGACATCCACTTCTTCTTCAATGTCATTTCATAATGCCCGCCTTGGATGGACTGGCATTTCTGGTAAGACTTTCTGAGGACATCCTCAGCGGTAGGCCCGCTGTTGCAGCTCGCAATCACGACCGCTATGGCGGCCATGACCCATACATTTTTAAAAAGGTGTTTCATTTTGCGTATGTTTTAGTTTAACAAGTTTGACGCCGCAAAAGTAAAGTAAACTTTCCAAATAGACAAATTAATTTGTCATTATTTTTTCAATTTTCCTATTTTTTTCCCTTTCAACCAAGAAATTCCGTAATATTGCAATCTAATTAGAAGTGTAATATCAAACGGGTTTTATTGATACACCCGTATTCATCCCAACAACTCGCTCATTGTGATTTATCCTACCCAATTTGAACAAAAAATCGGCTTCGATGGCATTCGGTTGCTTGTTTCAGAACACTGCATCAGCCCAATGGGACTGGAGAAAGCCGAATTGATGGCGTTTTCTTCCAACAAAGATTTCATTGTCAAGAGTTTAGAACAAACCGAGGAGTTTCGTCGCCTCATGCAAATGGGCGTACCTTTTCCCGTTCGCGATTTCCACGATTTGCGCGAAACCTTCCATCGAATCCAAATTGAAGGCACTTGCATCAGTGTGGAAGATTTGTTTGCATTAAAGCCCTCTCTCCTAGTGATTGATGCCATTCTACGCTTCGGACGCTCCGAAGTCGCCGACGATTTTCCACAACTTAAAACTCTAACTAACAACATCTTAATTGATAAAAACATTTTCACCGAAGCCAACCGTCTTGTGGACGATAAAGGCGAAATCCCGAGCAACGCATCACCCGAATTGATGGAAATCCGGCAAAGCATCCGCCGCAAGCAAGGGGGAATTGAAAAACGTATCCGACAAATCATGAGCGATGCCAAGACTGCGGGTTGGGTTGACCAAAAATCGGAAATCACCATTCGCGACGGGCGTCTGGTCATCCCCGTGAAAGCCGCCGACAAACGCTCGCTCCGAGGATTCATCCACGACGAATCGGCCACAGGTCAGACCGTTTACATCGAACCAGCCGAAATTTTCGACACTTCCAACGAGATTAAGGAACTAGAATATGCTGAAAAACGTGAAATCCACCGCATCTTGATGGCTTTCACGCGCCTGCTTCGGCCTTGTCTTCCTGAACTTTTCAAAGCCTGGAATCTGTTGGGCGAGTTGGATTTTATCCGAGCCAAAACATTATTAGCCAACGAAATAAACGGTGTCAAACCCGAGATTCGCGACACGCCTCATATCCATTGGCAGCAAGCACGTCATCCGCTGTTGGAGAAAAAGCTGAAAGAACAAGGAAAAGTCATCGTGCCTTTAGACCTTGACCTAAACGAACGCGACCGTATTCTGGTCATCAGTGGACCCAACGCTGGCGGCAAGTCGGTATGTCTGAAAACGACTGGTTTACTGCAATATATGTTGCAATGCGGCCTTATGCTCCCTATGCGCATCGATTCAGAATGTGGCTTGTTCGAACATCTCTTCATCGACATCGGCGACCAACAGTCTATCTTGGACGACCTCTCCACTTACAGCTCCCACCTTTTTAACATGAAGGCGCTTTTAGAGCACGCCAACGCTTGTTCTTTGTTTCTCATCGACGAATTCGGAACAGGAACGGAGCCTCAACTGGGTGGCGCCATCGCAGAGGCTATCCTATTGGAACTCAACAAGAAGCAGGCTTTTGGAATGGTCACCACGCACTATGCCAACTTGAAGCTTTTGGCCGATACAAACGAAGGCATCGTCAATGGGGCCATGCTGTTCGACACGAAGTTTATGCAACCCATGTACTTGATGACGACAGGCAAACCAGGTTCGTCATTCGC
>CADAVB010000076.1 GCA_902791165.1 uncultured Bacteroidia bacterium | reverse complement strand
TCGCCGTTGATGAGCACTTCTCCGCTGTCGGGTGCGGTGATTTGGTTGAGGATGCGGATGAGGGTGGTCTTGCCCGCTCCGTTGGGACCCAAAAGGCCGTAGATGCAATGCTCGGGAATGTCAAGGCAGATACGGTCCAAAGCCAAATGGTCGGCGTAACGTTTCGAGACTTCTTGTATGGCTATTTTGGTCATGTTGTTTTTTGACTATGACTTGTGACTATGACCATGACAGCATTATCCTTGGGTAAAAGCAGTCATGGTCATGGTCAGTGGTCATGGTTAATTAAAGTAATCCTTAATCTTACTGAAAAAACTCTTCTCCTCGGCGGATGGGTTGGGCTTGAAGTTCTCGGATTCGGCGAGTTGTTGCAGCAGTTCCTCTTCTTTCTTGTTGATTTTTTTCGGCACCCACACGTTCACGTTCACGAGCATGTCGCCCACGCCGTAGCCGTTCACGACAGGCAGGCCTTTTCCTCTCAATCTCAACACCTTGCCGCTTTGGGTTCCGGGCGCGATTTTCACCCTCACCTTGCCATCGACGGTAGGCACTTCGGCTTGGGTTCCCATGATGGCCTCGGGGATGGTGATGAAGAGGTTGTAAATCAGCGTGCTTTCATCGCGTTCGAAGTCGGGATGGGCTTCCTCCTCGATGAGGACAAGCAGGTCGCCGTTGATGCCGTTGTGCGGCCCAGCGTTGCCCTTGCCGCGCAGGGTGAGCTGCATTCCTTCGCCCACGCCAGCGGGGATGTCGATTTCGATGATTTCTTCGCCTTTCATGATGCCTTCGCCGCCGCAATGGGAGCATTTCTTCTTGATGACGCTACCCGTGCCATTGCAAGTGGGGCACACAGAGGCGGTTTGCATCTGTCCGAAGAACGAATTGACGGTTTGCACCACTTGGCCGCGACCGTGGCAGGTGGGGCAGGTCTCGGTGGTGCCATCCTCTGAGCCGCTGCCGTGGCAATGCGTGCAAGCCACATACTTGCTGACCTTGATTTTCTTTTTGGTGCCGTGGGCGATTTCCTGGAGGTTGAGTTTTACCTTCACGCGCAGGTTGGAGCCGCGTTGGCGCACTGTTCCGCCGCGTCCGCCGTGACCTCCTCCGAAGTCGCTGAAACCGCCGCTGAAGCCCCCGAAGTTGAAGCCGCGCCCGAACACGCTGTTGAGGATGTCGTTCAGGTCGAAGTCGGCGAAACCGCCGAACCCGCCACTGGCCGAGCCACCGTCCATGCCGGCGAAGCCGAATTGGTCGTAACGCGCCTTCTTGTTCGGGTCGCTCAACACGGAATAGGCCTCCGAGGCTTCCTTGAAGTTCTCCTCGGCGGTCTTTTTCTCGGCGTCGGTGCCGTTCACCCATTTGTCGGGGTGCCATTTGAGCGCGGCCTTACGGTAGGCGCTCTTTATCTCGTCGGGTGTGGAGTTTTTGTTCACCCCAAGCACCTCGTAATAGTCTCTTTTTTGTTTGTCTGCCATTATCTATTGTCCTTTCTTTCTGCTGTTCCATCGACCGAAGAACACTAACCCCTAACGCTTTAACCGTCATGGCGGAGGAACATCCGCCATCTACTGCGCCTGAAGATGAGCCTTTTTGCGCAGGAGATTGCGGGTCAAGCCCGCAATGACGTTTTGGGTTGGTTTTGGTGCTTCATAGTGTTAATTCCCGACGACGACTCTCGCGAAGCGTATCACCTTGCCATTCAGCTTGTAGCCCTTTTGGATGACATCCAAAACCTTGCCTTTCTTGTCTTCCTCGGGCGCGGGAATCATCGTGAGGGCTTCGTGTTCGTCGGTGTTGAACTCGGCGTCCATCGCCTCGATTTCCTCCAAGCCTTTCTTCTTCAAGCTGTCTTTCAACTTATTGAAAATCAACGTAACGCCTTGTAAGTCGGCTTCGTTGCCGTTCTTCTCCATGTTTTGCAGGGCGCGCTCGAAGTCGTCAAACACGGGCAGGATGTCCTTGATGACGTTTTCCGAAGCCGTGGCGGTGAGGTCGAGCTTTTCCTTGGCGGTGCGCTTGCGGAAGTTGTCGAACTCCGAGGCGAGGCGCAAGTACTTGTCGTTCAGTTTCGGCATATTTGGCCTTTTCCTCTTCCAAGGCTTTCTTGTCGTTGGAGTGACGGATTTTGAACCGCTTTGACTTTTTGTCCGAAACCGTGTCAGCGGGAGCTTCGTTGCTCTCGGTAGCGGGTTGTTCTTCGGCGTTTTCTTGCTTGTTCTCCATGTCGGGATTGACGGTGTCGCTCAAGGCATCGTCCTGATTCTTAACGTTTTCGTTCTCTTTCATGATATGTGTTTGTTTACTTTTCTTTCAATTTGCCGCGAACATTATCAAAACCTTTGCCAAACGTTGGGTTTTGACAAAATGGCAGGGAATGATATGCAACCACCGAATACTTGATTCAAAATTTTTTGCTTCATTTTTCAAGAAGTCGCCCCGAAAAGTGTATCTTTGCCGCGAAAAGTCGCCCCGAAAAGTGTAATAATTCGGTAAAAAGTCGCACCGAAAAATGGTAAAAGACTGATAAACAATATATTAAAAATAGGCCAAAAATGTTCAAGAGAAAGATAGAATCAGCATTGTTACAATGGAAAACGAAGAAAAACCATAAACCTTTGGTAATCAAAGGCTGCAGACAATGCGGAAAAACAAGTTCCGTTTTGGAATTTGCCCGAAAGAATTATGCGAATGTCGTTTATCTCGACTTCCACGAACACCGTGAATACAAGACTTTCTTTGCGGGTGCGCTTGATGTGGACACGCTGACGCTTAACATATCCGTGGGCATCCCCGGCGCAAGGTTTGTGGCCAATGAAACCTGTCTCGTGCTTGATGAAATACAAGATTGCCCCAACGCCCATGCTTCGCTGAAGTTTTTCAAATTGGACGGTCGCTATGATGTGATTTGCACGGGTTCGTTGTTGGGTGTAAATGGCTATAAGTCAAAGGAAGAGCAGTTGGAAGAAGAAACCGCGTCCATTTCCGTGGGCTTTGAGCAAATCATCACCATGTACCCGATGGACTTCGAGGAGTGGCTTTGGGCCAATGGTGTTGAACCTCAACATATTGGATATTTGCGTGAGTGCCTGCAAAAGGAAACCCCTGTGAACGAAGCTTTCCATCAGCGGATGCATCAGCTTTTGCTTCGCTATGTGGTCGTAGGCGGTATGCCTGAAGCTGTTTCTGTTTTCATGGAAACCAACAATATGAGCGATGTTTGGGACGTGCAGCACGGCATCATCGAAACCTACAAGGCAGACATGCTGAAATATGCCTTGGTGGAGGACAAGCCACACATCCGCGAGTGCTTTGAGTCTATTCCAGCACAGTTGGCCAAGGAGAACAAGAAATTCCAATATGCCACGGTGCGAAAAGGGGCGCGCTCACGAGATTATCAAGGTAGCCTGCAATGGATAGAGGATGCAGGCATCATACAACGTTGTCATAATACCACGATTACCGAACTGCCTTTGTCGGGCAATGCCATCCCCGACATATTCAAGGTGTATATGGCTGATATTGGACTGTTAGTCAGTATGTTGGAAGAAGGCACGGCATGGAGCATCCTCCAAGGCGATTTGAAAGGCTATAAAGGTGCCATTTTTGAGAACCTTGCCGCCGACCTTTTTGGCAAGATGGGACGCAAACTCTATTATTTCCAGAAGGAAGGCGGCTTGGAGTTGGACTTTTTGATTCGTTACAAGGGCGAATGTGTTCCTGTGGAGTGCAAGGCCACGACGGGTAATGCCAAATCGATAAAGACTGTACTGAAGCACCCGGAACATTACCATGTCAGCCACGCCATCAAATTGGGTGATTACAACATTGGCCGCAATGGAGCTTTGCTGACGATTCCGTTTTATTTGGCGTTTCTGTTGACTGAGGTGTGAACACTACATCCTACACTTTTAAGTATGACAAATTACACTTTTCCTGTAAATTTCGGCCATAAAAATACAGTTTTCCTATATCGCCTCCACCCGATAAATCAAATTTTCTGGAATTTATTGGTTTTCAATGAATAGCACATTGAATTGTCCGCTTTTCGGCAAGGTTTTCTTTGGAAATTGTCCGTTTTTCGGCAACAAAACTACATAAAAATGTCCGTTTTTCGGCAATTTTAGACTTATATTCTTTGAATCTCCGCTCCCAAGGCATTCAGTCGTTTGTCGATATACTGATAGCCGCGCTCAATCTGGTCGCTGTTGTCGATGATGCTGGTGCCGTCGGCGGAGAGGGCGGCGATGAGCAGGGCGACGCCGGCGCGGATGTCGGGCGAGGCCATGCGGATGCCGCGTAAGGCGTGATGGTGGTCGAGGCCGATGACGTTGGCGCGGTGCGGGTCGCAGAGGATGATTTGCGCGCCCATGTCGATGAGCTTATCGACGAAAAACAGGCGGCTCTCGAACATCTTTTGGTGAATCAGCACGGTGCCTTTGGCTTGGGTGGCCACCACCAAAACGATACTAATCAAGTCGGGGGTGAAGCCGGGCCAGGGCGCGTCGGCCACGGTGAGGATGCTGCCGTCCATGAAGGTCTGCACCTCGTAGTGCTCTTGTGCGGGGATGAAGATGTCGTCGCCACGGTATTCCATTTGGATACCCAAGCGGCGGAAAACGTCTGGGATGATGCCAAGTTGCCCAATGCCAGCGTTCTTGATGGTGATTTCGCTGCCCGTCATGGCGGCCATGCCGATAAAGCTGCCCACCTCGATCATGTCGGCGAGTAAAGTATGTTCTGTGCCGTGAAGTTTGCTTACCCCGTTGATGGTCAATAGGTTGGAACCCACTCCTTTGATGTCGGCACCCATATTGTTGAGCATGGTGCAGAGTTGCACGAGATAAGGTTCGCAGGCGGCGTTGAAGATGGTGGTGGTGCCTTCGGCCATCACAGCGGCCATGACGATGTTGGCCGTACCCGTGACGGAGGCCTCGTCAAGGAGCATGTAGCAGCCTTTCAGTCCGCCTTTTTGCACCTCTACTTTGTATGTGTCGAAATCGAAGAGGGCACCGAGTTTCTGCAAGCCGATGACGTGTGTGTCTAGCCTGCGCCGACCGATTTTGTCGCCGCCGGGCTTGGGCATGTGGGCCTTGCCGAATCGGGCCAGCATCGGGCCGGTCATCATTACGCTGCCGCGCAGCTTGGAGGCGGTGCTTTGGAAGTCTTCGCCCTCGAAATAGTCGAAATCGATGTTCTTGGCTTGCAGGGTGATGTCGTGCCGCGTCGGTCGTTCCACCGTCACGCCCATGCCTTCCAGCAGGGCAATCAGGTTGTTGATGTCGAGGATGTCGGGCAGGTTGTGGATGGTGACTTTCTCGTCGGTGAGCAGACAGGCGCAGAGGATTTGCATGGCCTCGTTTTTCGCGCCTTGCGGGGTGATTTCGCCTTGCAGCTTGCAGCCGCCTTTTATTTTCAGTGATGCCATTTTTCTTCAGTTGGGAGTTAGGAGTTGGGAGTTAGGAGTTGGGAGTTAGGAGTTGGGAGTTAGGAGTTGGGAGTTAGGAGTTAGGAGTTGGGAGTTAGGAGTTGGGAGTTGAATTGCTCAACACTCCTCACTCCTCACTCAAAACTAATCAAGCTTTTCCCATTTGTTGCATCCTAAGCTTATACGCCGGATTGTTCGGGTTGTTCATGTTGGCCTTCAGGTTCGGCACTTTCTTTTTCTTTTTCTTGTTGCCTTGCGGTTGGTTTTGCTGTTTGGCTTGGCCTTTCTTGAAGTAGTATTCGCCGCTGAGGTTCAGTTTGGTTTCGTCGGGGAGGGTGAGTGCGCCTTGCGAGATGGCTTTCAGGTCGTCGATGACCACTTGGTCGTTCACGATGTTCTTGTTCCACTCCATGTAGTTGCGTTTCATCTGCACGGCGATGGAGTAGGCCAGGGCTTCCTTCACCTCTTCGTTAGGCTCTTTTGAGGCCGCCTCGATCATCTTGACGATGTAAAGCCCATAATGGCCATATTTGATGTTGTTGTTCTGATAGCCAATGTGTTGCGGTTTCTTCTGTTGTTCTGCGGGGACGGGCGGCGCAAAGGGCCCGTCGAGGTCGATGTTGTAGCCCGAAATCATGTAGAGGTGGTCCCACAACTTGTGTTCCCAGTCGTTGGATTCCTTGATTTGCGGGTTCATCTGCACCATCACGCCGATGATGTATTTCGCGGCCTCGGTGCGTTGCCGACGGTCTTCGATTTCAGGCAGTTTTTTGACCATCTCCTGAATGCAGCGACCGTATTCCGAGATGGCAATCTGTTCTTTTTCAGTATTGTAGGTCAATCCGATCTTGTCCATAGTGGTTGGAATTTGCCGCAAAGGTACGTATTTTTCGGATAACGGCAAGCACAAAAAAAGCGTTCCGCCTCGCAGGACGGAACGCTTTTTGGTGCGGAAAACCGTTTTTCCTCAGTCTTCCTTGCGTCGGTTGGCCGTCAGGTACATCACGCCGAGGCTGAAGAGCAGTGCCACGCCGCCACCCAAGGGAGCGGCATCTTGGTCGCCGTCGAGGTTGTGAGAATGGGGCAGCAAGGGCGAGTCGCTGCCATCGGTGCTGGTTTCGGTTGCGTAGCCGCGATCGAAGAAGCCGCGCGATTGAGCCGCCGCGCCGAGGGTTAGGGCGAGGAGGAGGGCGATGGTTGTTATTAGTTGTTTAGTTGGGTTACTATGACCTTTGACTATGACTATGGCCATTTCGGGCTGGGGCGCGGTGGTTGGCGCCTTGGGTGTCGTGGTCATAGTCATGGTCATTGGTCAAAACAATTAATCGACAACAATTTTCTGCGTCTTCACGTCGTCGCCGTTGATGAGGCGCAGGACGTAAACGCCAGCCGTCATGCCGCTGGTGGATATGGCGGACGCATTCGATGCGTCCCTACAAACCACCACACGGCCCGTCACGTCCACAATCTGCAACGTGCCTTCGCCGTTGATGACGATGTTACCGGCGGCGTCGATGAAGGCGAAGCTGTCGCCCTCGGCGCTGCTGCCCGTTTCAAACACCAGGCGGAAGCGCGAGGCATAGTCGCTGGGCTTGCCGGTGAAGGTGTATGTAGAGACGCAATGCCTTGCGTCTCCGCCATTCGTGGCCAGCAGGTCGATGTCTTCGCCGGTCATGTTGTCGATCAGGTGCAGGTAGGCCATCTCCATGCCTTCCACGTTCACGTTGAGCGAGTAGGTGCCGTTTTGGGCGGCGTCGAAGTGGAGCGGCATCTCGCCTTGGCCGTTCACGCGGGCCACGGCGTAGTCCTTGCCGTCGATGCGGAAGTAGAGGCGGTTCGGGTCGCTGAGCATGTCGAGCTTGCTGAGCTGTGCGCCTTCGCCAGTGCGCAGGCGGGCGCGGTCGAGCAGGTGGCCTTCGGCGTTGCGCAGGTCGATGTTCACCATGGGCGACTCGATGGCGCGCTCGCCACGGGTGAGCTTGGTGAAGGTGACCATTTCCGAATCCTCATTGGCCTCCACGAAGATGCCTTCCATGGGGTTCACGTTGCCGCTTGAAGGCATCAGGGTGCGGGTGCCGGGTTCGATGCGGTAGTAGTCCGTCTTCGAAACGGTGGCTTCCGTAGTGAAGCTGTTGCCCACGAGGTTCCAGTTGCCGAACCTGGTGTCATCATCTTTGATGAGATAAACAGGGTATTCTTGGAGATTCAATACACTGCCTTTGAATTCCAGCGTAACATCTTCGCTGTTGGCATAGAGGTAGCCGTCGCCAGCGTACAACATGATGAAACCGTTGTTTTCGTTGTTCTTGTAGTTGCGCCATTCCGCACCTTCAAAGCTCCCGTGGAACTGGTAGAGGTCGTATTTGTTGCTGAGCAAGTTGCCGACATTTTCGGGGGAAACTCCTTCCAAAGGCGAGGCAATCAGATGCCAGCCTTCGGTGGTGGTGGGGTTGTTGCCGTAGCCGGTGATGCTCAGAGTAATATTGCAATCTTCCTGAATGTTGGTGAATGTGCTCCAGCCCTCGGCGCTTTGGTAGGCTGCAAGGCTGCCGCAGGGAACATAGACGGGGATGGTAGTGGTCACTTGCTTGAATGCATCTGTGCCAAGAGTGGGCGGCACTTCGGCACGGCAGGTGATTTCCGCCAAATTGCGGCAGGCATAGAAGGCATTGTTTCCTATGCTTGTCAGGTTAGCAGGCAGCTCCATCGTCTGCAAGTTGCGGCAGCCACGGAAAGCATTTTCCCCAATGCTTGTCAAACTGGCAGGCAGCACTATCGACTGCAAGTTGCTGCAGCCTTGGAAAGCCTGGACTCCTATCGTTTGAAGCGTGGAAGGCAATTCCAACGTCGTGATTTCCGTATTGTAGAAGAAGGCATCATCCTCAATGGCTTCGATGCCTTCATAGATATCGCTGTTGGCGCAGCCTACGATCAATTTGTTGGTGGCCTTTTCCACGATGACGTTGCAGCCGTTGTTGCTGGTGTAGGTCAGGTTGTCGGGATGCACAGAGATCGATTGCAGCGGGCACTGCAAGAATGCACCTGCAAGTTGCGTCACGCTGGCGGGGATGACGATGGACTCCAATCCCGAGAGATAGAAGGCGAAAAGGGAAATTGTGGTGACATTTTCGGGGATAATGATGCTTTTCAGCTCCTTGCAGCCTGCGAAGGCTTGTTTTCCGATGCTTGTCACGCCTTCGGGGAGGATGATGGAAGCCAATTGTTCACATTCCATAAACGCATCTTCGCCAATCGTGGTAAGGCTGGTGAAGTATTGCAATTCGTTGAACCTCACAATACCATTGTCTTGGAACCAAGTTCCCAAGTCTGTCACCTGAGCGGCCTCGTAGTAGCTCAACTTGCGGTCGCCGTTGGTGTCCCAGCCTGTTTCGGTATCCACGCAGATGTTTTCAACCAATTGGTCTTCAAACACGATGTTGCAATCTTCCTGAATGTTGGTGAATGTGCTCCAGCCCTCGGCGCTTTGGTAGGCTGCAAGGCTGCCGCAAGGCACATACACGGGGATGTCGGTGGGAACATTCATGAATGCATAGTCTCCGACCGCGGGCGGCGTTGTGGCGTTCACCCTTATTGAGGTCAAATTGGTACAACTGTAGAAGGCCCCAGATTTAATGGCTTCTAGCGTGAAAGGCAAAACTATCGTTGTAAGGCTCGTCTCTCCATCGAAGGCAAATTCTTCGATTTCCAGGATACCTTCATAGAAATTGCTGTTGGCGCAGCCCGCTACCACGCTCATCGTTCCTTTGTTCACGATGATATTGCAGCCGTTGTTGCTGGTGTAGGTCGTGTTGTTGGGATCCACTTCTATTGTCTCGAGGTTGTTGCAGGCAGCAAACACACTTGTTCCAATTTCTGTTACGTTGGCGGGGATGAAAATGGACTCTAATCCCGAATATTGGAAAGCAAAACTGTAAATTGTGGTTAGGCCTTCGGGAAGCGTGATGGAAGTGAGTTGGTTACAATCAAAGAACTCTTCTTCTCCAAGATACGTGAGGCCAGTGAAGTATTGCAGCTCGTCAAACGTGTGGATGCGGTTGTTATTAGTGAACAGTCCGTTCAGGCTCGTTACTGCGGCGGCGTCGTTGTAGCTCAGCGTGCCTTGGTATCCCCACTCATCCGCGCAAACTTCTTCCACCTGCCAGTCGGCGAAGACGATGTGGCAATTACCGCCAATGTTGGTGAACTCTTTCCAACCCTCGGCGGCCACATAGGCATCGCGGCTGCTGCAGGGCACATACACGGGGGTGTTCGTGGGCACGTTATTGAAAGCATAAGTAGCATAGGAAGAATTGACTCCCAAAATGGGCGGCTCCGTGGCCAAAACAGTGATGCTTTGAAGGCCGGTGCAGTTTTCAAACGCCCATACTCCGATGGTAGTGACGGAGTTGGGAATTATTATTGAGGCCAGGACAGTGCAATGTCTAAACGCAGATTGTTCGATGGAAGTTACTGTATTGGGGATTTTTATCTTAGTTAAAGAAGTGCAATTCATAAACGCACTGATTGGAATGCTTTCTATGCCAGTGAAGTATTGCAATTCTTCGAAGGATTCCATGGGATTCGCGTAGAAAACCATTCCTAAATTCGTCACTGCGGCGGCTTCGTTGTAGCTCAGCTCGCCGTCGCCATTGATGTCCCAGTAGACCACACAGCGGGCCTTCACCCAACTATCGGCGAAGTTGATGGGGCACTCCTCCACAAAGTTGGAGAACCGGCTATTCCAGGAGGTGGTGTTTTCATAGGCATCGCGGCTGCCGCAGGGCACATGCACGGGGGTGTTCGTGGGGACATTGTAAAAAGCTAAATAATCGATCGTGGGCGGCGTAGTTGAATTCACATACAAGGTTTGAATGTTGGTGCAGTCGTAGAACGCCCTTTGGCCAATTCCCGTCACTTGAGAACCTAAGATGTAGCACGTCACTTGGTTGCCAAAAATTGACCTGAAATTGCTGTAAGAAATAGTACCGTTGAAGTCAGTAACGCTATAATTCTTCGAGGCTACGGCGTTGCTGTTGATGGTTACCGTGGTCAGGTTGGGGCAATTAGCGAAGGCCCAGTTACCAACAGTTTGTACGGTGCTGGGGATGGTTACCGAAGAAAAGCCCGTGCAGCCAGAGAAAGCATAAGTGTCTATGGTGGTCACCGAACTGGGGATGGTCACCGAGGTCAGGCCGGTGCAGCCAGAGAAAGCAGAATAGCCAATGGAAGTCACCGAACTGGGGATGGTCACCGAGGTCAAGCTCGAGCAGCCAGAGAAAGTGTCAGAATTAATGGTGGTCAAGTGGGAGATGTCCACCGAGGTCAAATTCGTGCAGCCAGAAAAAGCACGCGAGCCAATGGAGTTCACATGGCCGAGGAAGTCTATCTCGGTCATGCCGGTGCAGCCATAGAACGCATTCTTTCCAATGGCCGTCACTTGAGAACCTAAAGTGTAGCTCGTCACTTGGTTGCCGAATCTTGACCTGAAATTGTCGTATTTAGTATTAGTAGGACTAATGTATGTATAGCCATAATCGGTCGAGGCCACGGCGTTGCTGTAGATACTCACCGAGGTCAGGTTGGTGCAATCTTCGAAGGCCCAGTTACCAATAGTTTGTACGGTGCTGGGGATGGTCACCGAGGTAAGGCCCGTGCAACCCTGGAAAGCACGTAACTCAATTTCGGTCACTACGCTGGGGAAGCCAATAGAATACAGGCCCGTGCAGCCATAGAAAGCATCGGCTCCGATGAAGCTCAGATTGCTGACGGGAAGGCTCACCTGGTAGATGCCCGTGCAGCCAGCGAAAGCACTGCTACCGATTTGCTTCACAGGATAGGTAGTGCCGGTGTTTGGGTTTGTAACCGTACTGGGGATGGTCACCGTGCCTGTTGGTTTGGTAATGCCGTCTGGCCATGGAGAGATCGTTGAATTCCCTGGGAAGGTCACCTCAACATAACTGCCTTCGCGGATGTTGAAGTACAAGGTTTTTCCGTAATATTCAACAGAGAAACTGTAGGCCCATGCCCAGTTCATGCCGCACAGGATGGCGGCTGCGAGCGCGATGAAGCGCTTCATTCGGAGTCGTCGGGGAGCGGCCGCCTGCGGGCTGGCGCTACCCCTTGCTGTTTCTGTTTGGTAGAAAACGTTTTTCATTTTTAAGTTGTTTAGTTATTTAGTTGTTAAGTTTTTTAATTGACTGCGGGACGCGAGACGCGGGACTGCTGCCACGGCACAACAAAACGACAAGCGGCAGGCACAGGGTCTGTCGCTTGCGGTTGGAATATTGTAAATTGCTGAAAATCAGATAGATATGGAGGGTGGGTACAGGGGGAGGGCCGCCATGGGCAAAGGCGCTGTCAGGCTGTTATATGTCTGATAGTGGGTCTTCATGCGTTATTTTCGGGCGGCAAAGGTACGAAGTTTTTCTTTTTGGTGAAGAAAAAAAGTTGGAAAGGGAAAATCACGCCGCCTGCGTTTTTTTCGTAAAAAGAATTTTTTTCGCCAAAACCCTTGCAGGGTGGGGAAAAGTTTGTAATTTTGCGGTGTCAGATTGTCGTCAGAGGGCGCGAACAATTTGCTTTTGCAGCAATATTCAAGCTGGACCATTCTGACCCCTATACTAGGACATAGCCACAAGGTTATGTCCTTAGTTTTTCTATTTCGTCCATTATCTTTTGCTTGACGGCATCTTTTTCCAGGGTGGAAAATACATTAGGCCTCACCACAATGGCTTTGCTGTTGTGAACCACATAACATTCATTGATACTTCCGCTCATGAAATCTTCGTGCCTGCCATAGATGCCCGATGCTATCTTCTTTGTTTTAAGAATGTTGTCAGCCATGTGCATATCGAAATCGAGCACTACGGTTTGGCAACCTTGTTCTTTGGCTTTGCGGAAAGCCGACTTTATTCCGTTTTCGCTTTCCACGCCTTTTCGGTCGCCAAGTTTCTCATTGATAGTGTATTCTGGGTTTTTATGACCAAAAACCAGAAGATGCTCATTGATGCGTATGCTCATGTCATCAAAGCAATTAAGCAACACTCTTGCTACACGAATGTTTTCTTCAAGCTCTGATTGGTCAGCTTGCTTGTGGATAAGCAGGCGTTCTCCGAAAATACTATCAATTATGAAATCTTCAATTCTGAACATAATGCATAAGCATGAAGATTATCTGATTATCCCTAACCGCGCAAATTTCAGCATCAGCATCTTAACGCCTCCTGTGTCGAAATTGACGGAAGCCTTCTTGTTCGCGCCAGCGCCGTCGATGCTGAGGATGGTGCCTGCCCCGAACTTGGCGTGCATCACGCGCATACCTTCCTGAAGCAGGTCGGGGTTGGAAGGCTCAAAGTTTTGTGGCACAGCGGGTTGGCTGAAACTTGGCCTTGCCGTGGGCGTGTTCTCTATCTTGCGGAAACCGTGTTGCTCCGGCTCGGCGATGGGCTTGCCAAAGCGTCCGCCGAAGCCGCCTCTGCCGCCCATCGGCGAAGTGCCTCTGAACGAGGCCTTCTGCGTCTGCTCGATGAGGTTGGCGTCGATTTCATCGACGAAGCGGGAACGCTCGCTGAGGGTGAGGTTGCCGTAGCGGTAGCGTTGCTCGGCATAGCTCAAGGTGAGCTTGGTCATGGCGCGGGTGATGGCCACGTAGAACAAGCGGCGTTCTTCCTCCAGTTCCTCTCTCGTGCTTAGGCTCATGATGCCCGGGAAAAGGTTCTCTTCCATGCCGACGACATAGACGTATGGGAACTCCAAGCCCTTCGCGCTGTGGATGGTCATCAGGCTGACGTAGTCGTTGTCGCCGTCGTCTTTCTTCATCTCGGCGTCGGTGAGCAAGGCCACGTCTTCCATGAATTGCACGAGGTCCACGCGGGCGGTCTCGCCGGTGGTTTCATCCACTTGTCGGTCGCTGAACTCCATGATGGCGTTGAGCAGCTCCTCCACGTTCTCCACCCTCGAAACGCCCTCGGGCGAGTCGTCTTCCTTCAGCACCTTTATTAATCCAATGGCGTTGGTGATGTGCTTGGCCAGCTCGAAGGCGTTCATCTTGGCTTGCAGGCTCTGGAAACTCTTGATCATCACCATGAAGTCGCGGAACTTGTTCACGGTGCCCATGTTGAAGTCTTGCGGGAACACGTTGTTTTCCATGCACTTCCAGATGCTTGCACGGTGTTCGTTGGCGGTTACCATCATGCGCTCGATGCTGGTCTTGCCGATGCCACGGGCGGGATAGTTGATGATGCGCAAAAGTGCCTGTTCGTCCTCAGGGTTGATGACGACGCGGAAATAGGCTAAGAGGTCCTTGATTTCCTTGCGGTCGTAGAACGAGAGGCCGCCGTATATTTTGTAAGGTATGTTCTGCTTGCGCAGTGCCTCTTCCATCGAGCGGCTTTGGGCGTTGGTGCGGTAGAGGATGGCGAAGTCCTTGTTGGGCAGGTGGCGTTCCATCTTGTAGCGGAAGATGCTATTGGCCACCATCGTGCCTTCCTCGGTGTCGCTGTTGGCGTGAATCAGGCCGATGAGTTCGCCGGCTTCCTTGTCGCTCCACACCTTTTTCTTGATTTGGTCCTTGTTGTGCGCGATGACGCTGTTCGACGCATTGACGATATTC
>CADAVB010000075.1 GCA_902791165.1 uncultured Bacteroidia bacterium | reverse complement strand
GACTATTCCCATCTTGACCTCGACGGCATCAACCTCGAAGCCAAGCATTTCACGATGGTCGGCGACTCGATTTTCGTTGTGGTGGAAAAACTGCAAGCCACCGAACAATGTGGCCTTGACCTGAAGCACTTCCAGTCTGACGTAACCGTTTGTCAAAAAGGTATCTTCTTGAAAGACATGCAGATGGAAACCAACAACAGCTTGTTCCATCTCGACCTCAACATGAACTACGAAGGTTATTCGGCCTTCAAGCATTTCGTGGATTCCGTTGAGTTTGACGCAAAGTTTCATCCCACCGATGTCATGCTTTCCGATATAGGCTATTTCGCCTCCGTGATGAACAAGATGCCCAACCAGCTGAATTTCCAAGGCCGTTTCTCTGGCCCGATTGAGCATTTCAGCGTTGATGACATGAACGTAAGATTCGGCAAGGAAACCCAAATCAAAGGCAGCCTCAAAATGCATCCGCTTGACTTCATGGACGGCGAGCATGAGCTGAATATCAAGAACATGCATTTCACTTACGACGACTTGACGAGTTTCCATATCCCCAGCAAAACGGTGACCATCCCGTTGCCGGAACAGATGAACACGCTCAAGTCGGGCGACATCAAGCTGAATTTCAAAGGGTCATACAACGACTTCGTTTCCAACGTGAGCTTGGTCTCCGACATCGGCAACGTGGAAGCCAACGTGTCGCGCGACAGGCACGCCGACGGGTCCAACGTTTTTTACGGCAGCATCAACTCGGAAGGCATCGACGCCGGCATGATCGCCAACGCATCCAACATTGTCGGAAAACTCGACATGAACGCAGAGTTCACTGCCACTTTCCCCAAGGAAGGCAATCCCGATTTCGTCTTGAACGGCAACATCCATGATGCCGATTTGTTGGGCAACCATATCGACATTGTGGAGCTTAATGGCGACATGAAGGAAAACCGTTTCGACGGCAAGTTGCGCGTCATCGACAACGAGCTTGACCTCGACTTCAACGGCCTGATCGACTTCAGCGACCCGAAGAAGCCCAAGTCGGACTTCGTGGCCGACATACGTCATGCCGACCTGCGCTCGCTCAATCTGATGAAAAAAGACTCGGTGTCGGTCGTCAGCACAAAAATCTATGCCAACATGACGGGGTTCGACATCGACAATCTGGAAGGTACCTTGCATCTTGACAGCACGGTGTATCGCGACAGCCGAGGCTCCTACACCATGAAGTCGTTTGACGCCAGCATCGTGAATGACAACCTCATGCAACGCCGCATCAACATCAACAACGACTTCTTCGACTTCGAGATGGGCGGCAAGGTGAACTTCGCCCATCTGCTGTCGTCGCTCGACGAGTATGGCGACACTTTCGTGCATTTCCCCATTTGGGCCGACCGTGTGGCGGCTTTCAAGGAATACAAGCTCAAGCACGATGTGGAGCAGGATTTCTTCTTCCACCTTAACCTGAAAGACACCGAAACGCCCAGTCGCCTGTTTATGCCCAACTTGCAGATTGCAAAAAACACCACCGTCAACGGCACTTTTACCTCGCGTTCCAATGCGCTCAACATGACGGCACGCTCGAAAGCAGTGCTGTTTGGCGACGTGGCCATCAACAACATTGAACTGCGCAATTTCAACACGCCGCGCTCGGCCTTCGGGACGCTCTCCATTGGCGAAGTGAAATGGCAAAGAGACACCGTGGCCTACGGCCTCGAGAACCTCTCGCTGTCGGCAAGGATGGCCGACGACACCATTAGCACGCGCATCAGATGGGACGACGTTTCGCTAAACGACCACAACAAGGCCTTGATAGAAACCAAATTCCATCCGCACGAACACGGCGGAACCTTCGTTATCGACACGGCTGGCATTATCATCAACGATACGCTTTGGACGGTAGCCCACGACAACTATATCGACTTGGACGGACAACGTGTCGGGATATCCAACCTCTTGTTCAGTCACGACGACCAATTCCTCAAGTTGGACGGCTATGCACCGCTGACCGCCGACGACACCCTTACGGTGGAGATGCACCGTTTTGATGTGTCGATGTTCGACATTCTCACCCAAGGCAAGGGCTTCGACGCCGACGGGTTCATCACCGGTCGGGCTAGGGTGGGAGGCCTCAATGGCAGCCCGATGGTGTTGGCCGACCTCAATGTTGAGGGTTTGGGCGTCAATGGCGACAAAATCGGCGACGCGGCCGTCCACAGCCATTGGGACAACGCGCAACAGGCAATAAATGTCGATATGAGCATACTGACCGACCATAAGCAAACCTTGAACGTGTTGGGGGCGTATTACGTGAAACGTGAAACCGACAACCTCGATTTCAACGTAAAAATGGACTCGCTGCAATTGGGCCTGGCCAATCCCTTCGTTTCCAATCTGATAACACGCGTGCAAGGCTACGGCAACGGCAACTTGTCTGTCACCGGCTCGCTGAAAGAACCCAAGCTGAGCGGACGGCTCGACATCAAAGACGGCGGATGCAAGGTCAATTATCTGAACACCTTCTTCACCTTTAGCCCCACAATCCTCATCGACTCAAAGGTGATTGAATTCCAGAACATGGTGCTGACCGACACTTTGGGCAACAAGGCGCCCGTGCAAGGCAAAATCCATCACAACAACCTGAAAGACTTCTACATGGACTTGAAACTGCATCCGCGCAACTTCCTGGTGATGGCGACCACGCTCAAGGACAACGACACCTTCTATGGTTCGGTGATTGCCGACGGACTAGCCTCGGTCAAAGGTCCGGTCAATGACATTCTGCTCGACATCAAGGCCATGACGCGCAAAGGCACCAAACTGACCTTGCCGCTGAACCGCGTTTCCTCGGTGTCGGAAAACGACTTCATCGTGTTCATCAACAACGCCGAAGAGGAGGAGGAAGTCATTGAGGAAGAGAAGAAAAAAAGCAACTTCGCCCTTAACCTCGATGTGGACGTGACCGACGTGGCCAGCATGAAAATCAACCTCCCGGGCGAGATAGGCACCATCGACGCCACGGGTAACGGCAACCTGAAAATGGGCACTTCGAGTGCTGAAAAACTAACGCTATTTGGCGACTACAGCATCAACAGCGGACGCTTCCAGCTCAATTTCAAGAACATCCTGAACAAGACTTTTAACCTCGAAAAAGGCGGTACCATCAATTGGACCGGTTCGCCCACCGACGGACGCATCAACGCCACGGGTGTGTATTCAACCAAAGCCTCGGTGGCCACTTTGGGCGTGCAAGTCGATTCCACCTCATCAGTCTCGAACATTGTGAATGTGGAATGTCTGATCCATCTGAAAGATGCCTTGCTCAACCCGACCATCACTTTCGGGATGCGACTGCCTAACGCTTCCGACGACATCCACCAAACCGTTTTTGCGCTGATTGACACCACCAATCAGGCAGCCATGAGTTCGCAAGTCATCTCCCTGTTGATGTTTGGCACCTTCGCCTACGCCGGTACGACCAACGACGCACCCGATTCGCAATACCTCAGCGGTTTCATCAGCGGCCTTTTGCCCAGCCTGACCCTCGATTTGGGCTCAGGAGTCGATTTGGACTTCCACTACCATACGGGCGACGCCTATTCGTATGACGAGATGCAAATCGCCCTGCGAACAGAGCTATTTGAAGACCGCCTGATGATCGAAACCAACCTCGGCGTGATTTCCGACAACACCACCAATGCGGGCAACGCCTCTAACCTGGTGGGCGAATTTGACATTAAGTATAAGCTGAGCCAAGACGGAAGGCTTGTCGGCTACTTCTACAACCATTCCAACTACAACAGCAATTTCTCCAGCCTTTCATTCGACAGGCTGGCACCTTACACGCAAGGGTTGGGTATCTCGTATGGGCGCAGTTTCGACAGCTTCGGCGACCTCTTCAAACCCAAGAAAAAACAGAACGCCAGCAAGCCCTTTATTAATAATAGAGGTATAAACGGAACATTGAAACCATGAGCGGGAACGACAACTTCCAGGTTTACCAAGCCTCGGCCGGCGCAGGAAAAACCTATACCATAGTCAAGGAGTATTTGAAACTGTGCCTCAAAGACGAGCGCCAGGTGGATAATTTCAGGCACATCCTCGCCATCACCTTCACCAATGCCTCGGCCAACGAGATGAAGGAGAAAATCGTCAAGAAGCTTTGTGAAATCAAAGATGCCTCCGACGTGTCGGAAGTGGATATGGGGGAGGCCTTAATGGAAGAATTGGGCTTGGACGAAGCTAGCCTGAAACATCATGCGCAGCTCCTATTGACCCGTATTATCCACGATTACAGCAGTTTCTGCGTCAGCACCATTGATGCCTTCGTGCAAAAACTCTCGCGCTCGTTTGCCCACGATTTGGGACTGCCTTCGCAATACTCGGTTAGTGTTGATACCGACGAGATCGCGGAAACCATAGTGGAAAACATCGGACTCCAAATCGACAAGTCCAACCCCTATCTCGTACAGTTGCTCTTGGATTTCAGCGCCAACCAGTTTGCCAACGAGCGCAACACATCGCTCCAAACCGAGCTTTCAAACTTCGTGAAAAAGCTGACAGAAGAAAAAGCCTATCAAGGCTGCGACAACATGCTGACGAATCTGAGACAATACAAGGAAACGCTTGGTTTTCTGAATGAAAAACTGTCTTACTTCGAGGAAAAAGTGAAGTGCTTTGCCGACGATTACAAGGCCGTGGAGCAACGTTATGGACTTCAATCCGATGATTATTGGCAAAAGAGAAAAGGGGTGGGGGCGTTTTTCGACAAACTCGTCCAAAAAGACTTTTCGGTCCCGAACAGTTATTTCTTCACCGCTCTTGAGAAACGAAAATGCCTATCGGACCTGGCTAAGCAAGACGCCAACGATGCCTTGCTGTCCATCATGGAGCCGTTTAATGAGTTCTATATGGACGGGTTGAGGTCGTATTCCTTTTACAAATCACAGCGCGACTTGCTTTACCTGTATGCCCTGCGAACCCAAATCAGACTGGCTTTCGAGTCTTTGACACACGATGACGAGGTGGTGCATATCTCGGAGTTCAACAAGTTGCTCCATTCGGTGATGGGCGATTTTTCGGTTCCTTTTGTGTATGAGCGCATTGGCGAGCAATTCAGGCACATTTTCATCGACGAGTTTCAGGACACCTCCGTTTTGCAGTGGCAGAATCTCCTGCCTTTGGTTGATAACGGATTGGCCAACAACGCCATGAGCATGGTGGTGGGCGACGGCAAACAGTCGATTTATAGGTTTCGTAGTGGCGAGGTGGGGCAAATCGTGAAACTTCCAGAGATTTATGCCCTTCCCGACGACCATCGCCGAGCCGCTTTTCTTGGCTATCAGCAGCAATTGGAAAACGGATTCTGTTTCCACAATTTGGAGTACAACTATCGCTCTTTTGTGAATGTGGTGGATTTCAACAATGCCTTCTTCAGTTTTGCCGTTGATGGGCTACCTCCAGCGTTGCAGAAGGTTTACCGAGAGGAAAACCAATCGTTTGGCAAGTCGGTGTCGGTCAAGCAGATAGCCACTCGAAAAGAGAAAGGTTTGGTGCAACTCGAGTTGTTCAATCCCAAGGAGGACAAGGCGTATTGCCAGGGTAGGATAGTGGAGTTGATTCGCGAACTGACAACCCAACACGGCTATGCCTATAAGGACATTACCGTTCTGATTCGGCGAAAAGAGTTGGGTTCCATGATAGCCAATCATCTGAATGACAGTGGCATACCTGTTGTTTCGCAAGACTCCATCCTGTTGCAATCTTCTGATCGGGTGCAGTTGTTGGTCAATACTCTGCGACATTTGCTTCAACCTGCCAATGAGGTTTATATTGTCAACGTATTGTATTATAGATATTTGACGCTTGAAAACGCGGCTCCTTCTGCGAAAGATACCCTTTTTAAGCTAGTGAAAGCAATTGCCCAAGGCACGTTGGAGATGGAAAGCGTTTTGGGTATCGAGGGCGAAGGTGTGTTTCGCGAATTGTTCACCAAGTCCACCTGTTTGTACGACCTATGTTGCTCATTGATGGCGGTTTACGAAATGACAATCATCAACGACGCTTTCTTGGATTATTTCCTCGAGGAGGTGTTTGCATTCCAGTCGGGGACCCAAGACGGCTTGGAACGTTTTCTCAACTATTGGGACAAGAACCAGAAAAAGCTGTCGGTGAAGTCGGCGGTCGGCAATGCGGTGCAAATCAAGACGATACATAAGTCAAAAGGCTCCGAGTTTGAGGTGGTCATCTATCCCGAAGCGATTTTCGATTTGGATGAGAAATTGAAGAGCAATGAAACGCCGGAGATTTGGGTTTCGCCCCAAGAACTTGGTCCTGGATTTGATGCGATTCCCCATATTGAAAAGGTGCTGTTCAAACTCACCAAGTCGGTTCATGAGATGGGTGGCATACCAGCCGAACGGGTCGAAGACGAAAAAGACAGCAACCGTTTGGACAATCTCAACCTTCTTTATGTGGCGTTCACCCGAGCCAAGCAACGGCTTTATATCATGGCCAAGCTCGATCCTGACGAAAAGAAGGAGAATCTCTATCGCCGTTTCCTTGGCGAAAATCCGTCGATGATGCAGCAAGTGCAGGATACAGGCGAAGGAGTGTCCATATATCGGTTGGGCGACCCGCATTTCCACAACCCAAGAAGCGAAAAGGATGCCCATGTTTTGGAGGGCAGCGCTAAGCACGTTGCCAGCATGGACTGGTTCTCGAAAATCAGCCTCGACCCGTCGCCGAGCATGTATTGGGCTTCGCCTGACGACAAAATGCAACCTATGGAATGGGGCATTTTGGTGCACCAGATTTTGTCGGGGATGCACACCTTGGCCGATGGCGAAACGGCACTGAAGCCTTATCTGCTCGAAGGCACCATCCATCAAGAAATCGCCGACATGCTCATGGGCTGGTTTGAGCAAATGGCCCGTCATCCTTTGATTGCGGCCGCTTTTGGCGAGGATGCCAAGGTGAAAAACGAATGTGAGATTCTCAACGCGGGCGAAATCATCCGTCCCGACCGTTATGCCGAGCTTCCACAAGTCATTTACATCATCGATTACAAGACGGGCAAAAAGAATGATGAACATCACAACCAGTTGAAGCGCTACATCGGTGCTTTGCAAGGCATGGTAGAAAAAGAAATCCGCGCTTATTTGGTTTATCTCTCCGATGAAATTGACGTGGAGGAGGTGGTGATGGACACACTGTTTTGAAGGCAATCGCGGCACAAAAAATTATTTTTCCCCAATTTTTATTCAGGATTGAATTTTTCCCTATTTTTGCCCCAAAACTAAATCGTCAATTCAAGTATCATCAAAACTCAAAGTCATGAACAACGACAACTTCGAGACTTCCTTAAAGTCGTGGAATGAAAACGAAATGGCTGCCAACGAGCTTATCAACATCGTCGGCAAGCTGTGGTACGAAAAGTCCGTCGAGCTGATTATGCTCCGCTCTTTATTGGTGAACCGAGGTTCGGGCAAAATCCTGAACAAGCACATGCGTGCAGAGAACGTGCTTGGCAAGCCCGTTCGTGTGCAAGATTCACTGCTCATTGCCAAGGCATTGCTGGGCGAAAACCTTGCCCCGGCCCGCATCGATATTGGTCGCCTCAACTCGGAATGGACCGACGAGAAGGAGAAGTACAACAACAATGTTACTGATTTTGTGCGCGACAAGTTGAACTACATCATCAATGCCAATCCGCGCAGCAACAAGGTGCAGGACGTCATCCTCTTCGGCTTTGGCCGTATCGGCCGCATCCTTTGCCGCGAGATGACGGAAATGGCTGGCCGTGGCGACGCCCTTCGCGTCAGAGCCATCGTAACCCGCAAAAACTCGCCGGAAGACATTGCCAAGCGCATCAACCTGTTCCGCACCGATTCTGTGCACCGCTATTTCCACGGTGTGTGCCGTCCGCTGATTGAAGAAAACGCCATGATTGTCAACGGACAGAAGATCCTGTTCCTCGAAGCCAAGAACCCAGAAGACCTCGATTATACCGCATACGGCATTCATGACGCATTGCTCATCGA
>CADAVB010000074.1:11050-14755 GCA_902791165.1 uncultured Bacteroidia bacterium | reverse complement strand
GCAGGGAAGGGGTACCTCACTTTCGCCCTCCATGAGCTATTGACCCAACGATTGAACCTTGATGTGGACATCAAAGGCGTGGAAATCCGTCCTGATTTGGTGTTGAAAATCAATGAGATAATCAGCTCGAACCATTTGAAGGGCTTGGAGTTTGTGGAGAGCAGCATCGAGGCGTATCATCCTGAAAAACTGGACGTTTTGATTGCGCTTCATGCCTGCAATACGGCCACCGACGATGCTATCGCATCGGGCATTAGGGCAGGGGCGGAGCTGATTGTTTGTGCGCCTTGTTGCCACAAGCAAATCCGCCAGGAAATGGAACGCTCGGGCAAGGTGGATGCCATCACGCGCTACGGCATCTTCCTTGAACGTCAGGCCGTTATGGTTACCGACACCATCCGCGCACTGATTTTGGAATATTTCGGCTACAAGACGCAAATCATGGAGTTCATTGAGATGGAACACACGCCGAAAAACGTGCTGCTCGTCGGGAGAAAAACATCGAAAAACGCGAAAGAACCGAAAATTTTGCAGCAGATTGCCGATTTGAAGGCTCGCTACGGCATTGAAAGACACTACCTTGAAGCGGCTTTGGACTTAAATTGCTAAATTTCTCCAAAAAAGCGGCTCACATTCAGAAATTATTCGTAATTTCGTGGGCTTTTACAAATCAACTGAATCAATTAACTAAAACAATAAGAATCATGCAAAACATCGATTGGGCCAGCTTATCATTTGGCTATTATCCAACGAATTACAATGTCCGCTGCTACTATCGCAACGGCGAATGGGGCGAACTCGAAGTCAGCTCCGAAACGACAATCAACATCCACATGGCGGCCACCTGCCTGCACTACGGACAAGAGGCTTTCGAAGGCTTAAAGGCTTTCCGTGGCAAGGACGGCAAAGTGCGCTTGTTCCGCATGGACGAGAACGGCAAGCGTTTGCAATCCTCGTGCGACGGCATTATGATGGCCAAGCTGCCATTGGAAAAGTTTGAGGAAGCCATCGTGAAGGTGGTGAAGCTCAACGCTGATTTCATTCCGCCTTACGAAACGGGTGCTTCGCTCTACATCCGTCCGATGCTCATCGGCATGGGTGCCCAGGTGGGCGTAAAGCCTGCCACTGAATACCTGTTCCTCGTCTTCGTGACGCCGGTCGGTCCTTACTTCAAGGGCGGCTTTATGGCCAACCCCTACGTTATCACACGCAAGTATGACCGTTCGGCCCCGCTTGGCACAGGTATTTACAAGGTGGGTGGCAACTATGCCGCTTCGTTGCGTGCCCACACCGAAGCCTGCCACGGCGGGCAATACGCCTGCGAGTTCTATCTCGACGCCAAAGAAAAGAAGTACATTGATGAGGCTGGCGCTGCCAACTTCTTCGGTATCAAGGACAACACCTACATCACACCGCAAAGCTCGTCAATCCTGCCTTCCATCACCAACAAGAGCCTGATGCAGATTGCCGAGAGCCTTGGCATGAAGGTGGAGCGTCGTCCCATCGCCGAAGAGGAACTGGCCACCTTCGAAGAGGCCGGTGCTTGCGGCACTGCTGCCGTCATCAGCCCCATCTCGCGCATCGACGACCCTGAAACCGGTAAGTCGTACCAATTTGGCGACGGCCAGCCCGGCCCGTGGAGCCTGAAGCTCTACAACAAGCTCCGTGGCATCCAATACGGCACAGAGCCCGATGAATTCGGCTGGATTACCGTTGTCGAGGGAATTTAATCGTTTTTAAGTTCCGTTTGTTCAAAAAAAATGCGTCAGAAATGGCGCATTTTTTGAATTAATATGTATTTTTGTGGCGAAAAAAGAATCAATCAAAATCTCTTATCATGAAGAAAAACACCCTTGCCTTAATGGCTTTGCTGGCCTTCACCTTCTCGCTGAACGCCCAGCAGTTTGTTTCGACGACACCGACCAACCGGAATGCCGTCCTTGAAGAGTTCACCGGGCGCAATTGCCAGTATTGCCCTGACGGACATCGCATCGCCAACCAGATCAGTGAGGCGCATCCAGGCCGGTTTTGGTCGGTCAATGTGCATTGCACAGGTTTGTCGCCCTCTACCTATCCCAACCTGAACTGCACCGACGGTCATGCCATTGCCGGTGGGATTAATTTTGATGGTATTCCGACGGGCGTGGTGAACCGACACTCTGGCACTGCTGCCGACCGTGGCCAATGGATGAGCCTGACCAACACGCAACTCAATCAACTTGCCGAATGTAACGTTGCGGGTCGGGTTATTGTCAATCCCGCGACGCGCATGGCTTCGATTACCGTTGAGGTTTACTATACTGGAAACAGCAATAGCGCAGAGAACTACTTGACCGTCGCGATGTTGCAAGACAGTATAATGGGTAGCCATGTCAATGGCTCGTCTAACCCTTCGCAAATGATAAACGGCCAATACTGCAACATGCATGTTTTGCGCGACATTATCAGCGATAATGTTTGGGGCGACGTGATTAGCCCTACCACACAGGGCACCTTGGTTACCAAGACCTACCAATACCAGATTCCGGCCACAATCGGTAGCCCCAATGGGGTGGAGGTCGATCTCAACAACATTACTTTCCTGGCTTGGGTTTCTGAAAAATACCAAGGTTCGGTCACTCGTCCTATATTGAATGTCAATGAATTGGAACGATTGGAAGGTTCCGACGACCCCATTTACCCCGTTCTCAGGAATATTAAGCTTGGCACAAGCTGCTCCAATTCCAAGGATATGACGATTACCATAATGAATGGAGGCCAGGATGTCCTGACATCCATGACGCTAAACGTGGTGGCGGGAGGCAACACCTTTACAGGAAACTGGTCGGGTTCGCTCAATACTTTCGACTCAGAGTCGATTGAAATCCCGATAGAACTTACGGTAGGCCACCATACGGTAGAGGTGAAGGTCGTGGAAGCCAACGGGCAGACGGTTGATTTTGGGAAAACGATGAGCTTCAATTGTTTGGATTGGGTTACCCATTCGATGGATACCGATGAGGAACGCTTCAAACTTGTGTTGATGCAAGACAAGCATGGCGAACAGATTACCTGGGAGTTCGTTGATTCCAACGGCGAAGTGCTTGCCTCGGGCGGTCCCTATGCCACTTTGGTTGGCGGTTCGGCCACTCAGCCTCATGTGGAATACGTGCATATCCCGGTCAATGAATGCGTGAGGTTCTCGATTTACGACAGTGGCGAGAATGGTATTTGCTGCAACTACGGCAATGGCTATTTCACTATTTCCGACAGCCAAAACAATGTGATTATTGGAAACCAAAGCAATGGCGATTTCGGCAAGGAGGCTTCATTCCAAATCAAGACACAAAGTGCTGGCACGGGAGAGGTGATTGTGGGTGAGACACAAGTTACGATGGCAAGCGACACCGAGGCCCACTTCGTCAGTTCGCTCCAAACCAATATGTATCCCGAGCAGGTAGGCTTCATGTATGGCAAACTGACCAGCTCCCAAATGAACACCGTGGTGGGTGTCTTCAACGAGTTCCAGAAGATTCTCGCCTCCGTCGATGACCTTGAGCCAGACAAGATGTACAGGGTGAAAGCTTTCGCCGTGGTCAATGGCGAAACTTACTACGGACAGGAGAATCATTTCTTCACGAGCTATACGGGCTTGGGCGAGCTTGAAAACAGCTTGAGGCTCTATCCCAACCCGACTTCGGGTGTGCTGAACATCGAAGGCGAAGG
>CADAVB010000074.1:0-11019 GCA_902791165.1 uncultured Bacteroidia bacterium | reverse complement strand
TCGGCCAGCGCATCTTGATGAAGGAAGTCTGCGGCAACAGTGTCCAAATCAACACTGAAGCCATGGACAACGGCGCGTATTTCATCCGCATCCACGCCAACGACGGCACGGTGCTGAACCGCACATTCTCGGTCGCCCGCTAAACAAGGCAACCGAATGAAACGAAAAAAGCCATCTCAACCGAGGTGGCTTTTGTCGTTATTGTTAGTGGTGGAGTAATCTGGAAAGCAAGTGGGGAGGCTCCCCCTTTGTAAAAGGGGCAGGGGGGATTAAACCAAACCTTTCTCCTTCAGCAATTCGGCCATTTGTTGCTGCAACTTCTGTGCTTCCTCGCCGGCGCGCACGGCAAAGTCGCTGCCGTTGGAGGCATAGATAATCCCTCTTGACGAATTGACCAACAGGCCACATTCGTCGTTCAAGCCGTTGTGGGCCACGGCCTGCAAGTCGCCGCCTTGCGCACCCACACCGGGAACGAGGAAGAAATAGTCGGGCAACATCTTGCGGATTTCGCCCAATTCCTCGGGATGTGTTGCGCCAATCACAAACATCATCTGCTCCGAAGTGGCCCAAGTAGTGGCGGTTTGCAAGACTTGTTGGTGCAGCATTCGTTCCCCGACGTTCAAGTATTGGAAATCCTGTGAGCCTTTGTTGGAAGTCAAGGCCAACAAAATCACCCATTTGTCCTCAAAGTTGAGGAAAGGTTCGACGGAGTCTTTGCCCATGTAGGGTGCCACGGTCAGGGCGTCGGCTTTCAAGGTGTTGAAGAAGGCTTTGGCGTAGTTGGCCGAGGTGTTCCCGATGTCGCCGCGCTTGGCATCGGCGATGATGAAGATGTCGGGGTGGTTGTTGTGGATGTATTGGACGGTGCGCTCAAGGCTCTGCCAGCCTTTGGCACCATACACCTCGTAAAAAGCCGTGTTGGGCTTGTAAGCCACGGCAAATTCTGCGGTCTTGTTGATAATCTGCTTGTTGAACTCAAAAACAGGGTCTTCCAAAGCCAAGAATTCCTGCGGAATCTTGTTGATTTCGGTGTCCAACCCAACGCAAAGGAACGACTGCTTTTTCTTGATTTGCTCGAATAACTGGTGTTTATTCATATGTATAAGTATTTGTTGCATTAAGAATGGAGCATGAAAGACTAACCTTCTGCTTTTTGACGTCATGGCGGACGAGGATCCGCCATCTCCCATGTGCGAAGGAGTATCCTTTTCGCTCAGGGGATTGCGGGTCAAGCCCGCAATGACGGCGAGAGGTGAGGTGTAGTGTCATGATTCAATGTTTTCTTTCAGTCTCTCAGCGTTTTCCGCCATTTGCAAACGATTGATAATCTCATCCAAGTCGCCATCCATGACGGCGGCGAGGTTATAAACGGTCAAACCTTCCACGCGGTGGTCGGTGACGCGGCCTTGGGGATAATTATAGGTGCGAATCTTCGCCGAGCGGTCGCCGGTGGAGACCATGGTCTTGCGCTTGGCGGAGATGTCGCTGATGTATTTCTGGTATTCCATGTCGTAAATCCGAGTGCGCAGTCTTGCCAAGGCGCGTTCACGGTTCTTGGGTTGGTCGCGGGTTTCGGTGCACTCGATGAGGATTTCTTGCATTTCGCCCGTGTTGGGGTTCTTCCACATATAGCGCAGGCGCACGCCCGACTCCACTTTGTTCACGTTCTGGCCACCTGCGCCACTTGAGCGGAAGGTGTCCCACTTGATTTCGCCCTCGTTGATTTCCACGTCAAATTCCTCGGCTTCTGGCAACACGGCCACCGAAGCGGCAGAGGTGTGGATACGGCCTTGGGTCTCGGTCTTGGGCACACGCTGCACGCGGTGAACACCCGACTCGAACTTCAGGATGCCATAGCAGCCATTGCCCGTCACGGTGAAGTCGATTTCCTTGTAGCCGCCGCTCGCACCTTCGCTCACGCCGGTCACTTCGACCTTCCAGCCACGGTTTTCGCAGAACTTGCTGTACATTCGGAACAGGTCGCCGGCAAAGAGGCAGGCCTCGTCGCCGCCCGTGCCCGCGCGGATTTCCATAATGGCGTTCTTGCTGTCTTGCGGGTCTTTGGGAATCATCATCACGCGGATGTCCTGCTCCAACTGCTCAATGCGCGTTTGGGCGGTGTCCAGTTCTTCTTGGGCCATCTTGCGCATCTCCTCATCCTTCTCTGTGGCGAGGATTTCGCGGGCTTCTTCCACGTTGGCTTTCAGCGTCTTGTATTCCTTGAAGGCCATGACGATTGGCTCCAAGTCCTTATAGTCCTTGTTGAGCTTCACGAACTTTTTTATGTCGGAAGCCACGGCAGGGTCGGCGAGCTGTTCGCCCATTTCCTCCCAGCGGTGCTTTATTGTTTCTAATTTTTCGGTGATGTCCATGATGTGGAAAGGGATTATTTCTTTTCTTCCTCTTTCAACTTATAAGAGGATTCAACGCGTTCGCCATTGCTGTCGTTGATAACATAGATCTCTACTTCCTTGGATTCTGCATCTGTGACCGCCATGATGGTGTATTTTTGGCCTGCAACAGCATTAAAAGTGATCAGATAATGCTTGTGAGGATTATGCGATTCAGCTATACTACCAGCTATCATTCCTCCTATGGCTCCTCCAATAACACCACCAGTGGCTGCGGCATTTGCCTGTTTGTCATTCCATTGTTGATAATGACGTATTTCGATAGTGTGATTTCCGGGAAGAATATAACAACGTTTCGGGAACCCTTTGTAATAGTTGCCAACGGTAATTGAATCGACTTGGATAAGAAGAGCGGCTTCTTTGGAATTCCATCCGTTAGGAGTTAGCTGGTGGTTGCCCTGATTAATGGTTGCCAATGCAGCTTTTTCTTGTTTGGCTCCAACGTAGCCTTTCGTCGTACCGCAAGAGGATAGCAATAAAGAAGATGCAACGAAGAATAGAAGTACTAGCTTTTTTTCATGTTTGTATGTTTTGATTGGTTAGTACTCGAATGTTCCAAACTCACTTTTAATCGTCAATCGTTTTTGCTCCGAAGCCTCCACATGCCCAATAATTTGGCTGTCAATATTGAACTGTTTTGCGATGGCAATCATCTCATTGGCAGCCTTTTCGTTGGTGTAAATCTCCAAGCGATGGCCCATATTGAAGACCTTGTACATCTCGTGCCAGTCGGTGCCCGAGGCGGCTTGGATCATCTTGAACAAAGGCGGCAACGCTAGCATATTGTCCTTCACGATATGCAGTTTGTCAACGAAATGCAGCACTTTGGTCTGCGCACCTCCACTGCAATGGATGATGCCGTGGATTTGCTTGCGGAACTCCTTAAGGATCGGAATCATCAGCGGGGCGTAGGTGCGGGTGGGCGAGAGGATGAGTTTGCCCACGTCCACGCCAGGGACTTCGGTCGGGTCGGTGAGCTTGTGCGGACCGGAATAGACCAAGTCATTCGGAATGCTGTGGTCGTAGCTCTCGTCGTATTTCTCGGCCAGATAATGGTTGAGCATATCGTGGCGGGCCGAGGTGAGGCCATTGCTGCCCATGCCGCCGTTGTAGCTGTCCTCGTAGGTGGCTTGTCCGTAAGAGGCGAAGGCCACGATGACATCATTCGGCTGTATGTTGTTCTCAATCACTTCGTCACGTTTGATTCGGGTGGTCACGGTGCTGTCGACGATGACTGTGCGCACCAAGTCGCCCACATCGGCGGTTTCGCCTCCGGTGAGGTAGATGCCGATGCCGAGTTTGCGCAACTTCTCCAAGAAATGCTCCGTTCCGTTAATCAAGGCGGAAATCACCTCGCCCGGAATCAGGCTCTTGTTGCGCCCGATGGTGGAGGAGAGGAGCATATTGTCTGTCGCGCCCACGCAGATGAGGTCGTCGGTGTTCATCACCACGGCGTCTTGTGCCACGCCTTCCCACACGCTCATGTCGCCGGTCTCTTTCCAATAGAGGTAGGCCAATGAGGATTTGGTTCCCGCGCCGTCGGCGTGCATGATGTTGCAATAAAGCGGGTCATGGCCGAGGATGTCGGGGATGATTTTGCAGAAAGCGTTGGGATACAAGCCCTTGTCAAGGTTCTTGATGGCGTTGTGGATGTCTTCCTTTTCGGCTGAGACGCCGCGTTGAGCATATCTTTGGTTGTCCATTTTCTCCATTTTTACTATGGCTTATGGCCTATGACTATGGCCAACTTTCATTGGCCAAGTGGCCATAGGCCATAGTCATAAGCCATAGTCCAATTATTTAAACTTTAACTTTTTGTCTTTAGTGTCAAACTCGAAGTTGCCGAGTTGCTTCATGTTCTTCTGTCCGATGACCCATTGCTCGACCATGCGGCTAACAACCTTACACTCAACATTGTAGAGAGATCGTCCGGCGATTCTCACTTCCTTGATGACACAGATTGCGCCGTTTTGGATGCCGCCCGTCGTGAGGATTTTTTCCACGTCGCCTTGGAAGTCGTCGGCGGTGAGGCGACCGTCTTTCAGCAGTTGTAGGGCGCGGCTTTCGCTAACGCAGAAGTCGGCGTTTTGGCTGTAGGTGAAAGGCTCGTTGTAGCCATCCACGTTGGCGAAGAAGGTGAAATAGCCTTTCTGGGTCACGGTGAAATGCTCGCTTTGGTCTTCCTGCGGGTTGATGGCGATGTTAACGGTCTGGTTTTCATTGATGACGTCGCGCGGCACATAGTCCTTGCTGAGGATACGGAACTCGGTGCGTCGGTTCATCTGGTGGGCGGCTTCCTTCACATCGTTGCTCGGCAGCTTGTTGATGAAATCTTCGGTAAGTCTTGTGCCCGATTTGAAGGTGTAGCCCTTCACGGTGATGTCGTTCACGATGGTGCGCGGTACTCTTTCGCCGTAGCCTTTAGCGGTGAGGCGCAACGGGTCAATGCCTCTGATAATCAGGTAATCGACCACGCTTTGGGCACGTTTTTGCGAGAGGATATCGTTGCGCTCGTCGGTGTCGCGGGCATCGGTGTGCGAGGCCAATTCGATGGTGATGGTCGGGTTGATTTGCAGGGTTTCGATGAGGCCTTGCAGCGAGTCTTCAAACTGCGGCTTGAGGTCCCATTTGCCCAAGTCGTAAAGGATGTCGGGCAGCATGATAGGTTCTTGTGGGATGGGTTCGATGTCGAATTCCTTCTCGAATTCCTTGCTGAACTCCAAGCCGATGGTGGTCTCTTGTGCGCTGAGCGTGAAGTAGTTGTCTTTGTCGATGGTGATGTCGTAGGTGGTGTTCTTGTTCATCTGGCTCTCGCTGAAGTTGAAGTAGCCTTTGTCGTTGGTGCGGGTCGAGAGGTTGGAGCCGTCGCTGCCCACCATGCGCACGTTGGCGTTGCTCACAAGTTGCTTGGTTTTGGCATCTTTGACTGTGCCCGAGAAGGTGAAGTGGATGGTTGGTTCCTCGAAATAATAGATGTTGTCAATGGCGCGGTTGTTGCCACGGTTGGAGGATACGAAGCCGCTTTCCTGTGTGGGGTGGAACACGATGGCGAAGTCGTCGCCGACGGAGTTGATGGGGTATTTCAGGTTGCGCGGCTCGCCCCAGTTGCCTGCCGTGTCGATGGTGCTGACGAAAACATCCAAGCCGCCCATGCCGCCGTGGCCGTCAGAGGAAAAGTACAAGGTGGTGTCGTTTCTCAAATAAGGAAACACCTCGTTGCCGGCCGTGTTGATTTTCCCTCCGAGGTTGAACGGGCGCTTGAAGGCTTCGTTGGCATTGTCGCGCATGGCCACCCAAATGTCGTTTCCGCCAAAGCCGTCTTTGCGCTCGGCGGCGAAATACATGATGAGCTCGTCGCTCGAAAGGGTGGGGTGGCCCACGATGTCAAGCGTGTCGAAGCCAGCAATCTCAACGGGGCGCGCCTCGGAGAACGCGCCACCGCTCTTGCCCGCCACCATGATTTGGCAGCCGTTTTTGCGGTGGGCTCCGTTTTGGCAGCGGGTGAAGTACATCTTGGTGTATTTCGCATTCATAAACGGTGTGCCTTCGCTTGCCTCGGTGTTCACGTTCTCGTTTTCGTCAGCCAAAACGGGTGTGCTCCATTCGCCTTTTCGGTCTTGCTTCGAGGTGAAGAAGTCGGCAAACTCTTGTCCGGTGATGCCGTCTTTTTCCTTGCCGGTGGCCGCGTCGCGGTTGGAGGTGAAGATGATTTCGTTGTAGTTGCTGTTTGACCATGTGGCGCCAAAGTCGGAGTCCTTTGTGGAGTTCACCTTTTTGAGCGGGGTCAGTTGGTAGCGCGAAGGATTCTCTATCCATTCGGCAATTTGGGCTGTGGTTTCTGCGCCAAGTCGGCCGCGCGGGTCGTCGGGCACGCGCTCGGCATATTTCTCGTACATCTCTATGGCATCCTTGTATTTCTCGTTCATCTTGTAGGTGTCGGCCATGTAGAGATACACCTCGGGATGGCTGTTCGGGTAGTCGGTCTTCAGCAGGCGCTTGTAATAAGGCTCGGCGCGTTTGGTGAGGCCGATGAGTCGGTAACATTCGCCCATTTGGAAGCTGATGCGATTGCGTTCTTCCTTGTTGCGGCGCACCTTGCGGTAGGCTTTCTTGTAGCGGTCGGCGGCCTCGGTGTACTGCTTGCGGCCAAAGGCCAAGTCGGCGTTTTTGGCGGGGTTTCTTCTCTGGGCTTGAAGGTCGGCGCTGATGAAAATGAACAGGGCCGAAAGGATGACGATGATGTATTTTTTCATAGGTACAATTTCTCTTTTTACAAACGCGAAATTGGCGTTTTTATTATCGGGCAAAGGTACAATAATTCCGTGAAACTTGACCGCGTTTGGTAACAAAAAAAATCCCGCCGTTGCCAGCGGGATTCTTTATTGGGGGTTCAGTAGCCTCGATTACTTTTTCTTCGAGGTGCCTTCTTCGGCGATGGCCTTGTCTTTCTTGTCGCCCTTCATCAGCATGTAGGCGAACGGAGTGGACAGGAACACCGAAGAGAACGTACCGGCCAACACACCAACCAGCATGGCGAAGATGAAGCCGCGGATGGTGTCGCCGCCGAAGATGAAGATGGCGAGCAACACGACCAAGGTCGAACCCGAGGTGTTGAACGAGCGGGTCAAGGTGCTGTTCACGGCATTGACCATGTTCTCTTTCCAAGAGGCCTTGGGATGCAGGTTCACGTTCTCACGCACGCGGTCGAAGATAACCACGGTGGCGTTGATGGAGTAACCGATGACGGTCAGCACGGCGGCGATGAAGCTTTGGTCAACTTCCATGGTGAAGGGCAGGATGTTGTAGAACAACGAATACATACCCAACACGATGATGGTGTCTTGTGCCAAGGCCATGAGCGATGACACACCGTATTGCCACTTCTTGAATCGGAGGGCGATGTAGCAGAACATGAGGGCCAAGGCCACGATGATGGCGATGATGGACTTGCGCGTTACGTCGCTGGCGATGGTGGCGCCTACTTTTTGCGTGCTCAGGATGCCGACGGTTTCGTCCTCAGAGGAGAACTGTTCCATCGTCAGGTTGTTGCCATAGAGGCCCTTCAAGCCGTCGTAAAGGATGGTTTGGATGACAGAGTCAACGGCGGGGTTGTCGTTCTTAATCAAGAACTTGGTCGTGATTTTCACTTGGCCGTTGGTACCGTAAGTCTTCACTTCGGGAGCCGTCCAGTCTTCCACTTCTTGGCCTTCTCTCATTTCCAAAGCCTTGTGAATGGCGTTCTTGTCGAAATCCACAGAAGTCAAGGCTTCGCGGACGGTTTCAACCTTCATGCTCGGGTTGTCGAATTGCACCACGTAGTTGCGTCCACCCGTGAAGTCGATGCCGAGATTCATGCCACGGAAGGCAAGTGAGGCCAAGCTGATCACGAGGAAGCAAATGCAGATGATGAAACTGGTCTTGCGCATACCGATAAAGTCGAAATGCTTGTCTTGCAAGAAATTGCGAGTCCACTTGGTGGAGAAGCTGATTTCCTTTTCCTTGTCAAGCATACGCTCGAAGATGAGGCGCGAAATGAAGATGGACGTGGCCAAGGAGGTGAGGATACCGATGCAGAGGGTGACGGCGAAGCTGTGGACAGGACCCGTACCCAAAACGATGAGGATGATACCCGTAATCAAGGTGGTGACGTTACCGTCGATGATGGCGGAGTAGGCGTTCTTGTAACCGTCGGCGATGGCGAGCTTGATGCCCTTGCCAGCCTTGATTTCTTCCTTGATACGCTCGAAGATGATCACGTTGGAGTCAACGGCCATACCCAAGGTCAGCACGATACCAGCGATACCAGGCAGGGTGAGCACCGAGCCGAGGCAAGCCAACACGCCGAACAGGAAGAACACGTTCACCAACAGGGCGATGTCGGCCACAACGCCGGCCTTGTTGTAGAAGAACACCATGTAGGCCAGCACGAGGATAAAGGCGAACACCATCGACCACATACCTTTTTGCACGGCTTCCTTACCGAGCGACGGGCCAACCACCTGTTCCTCAAGAATTCTTGCAGGAGCGGGCAGCTTACCGGCTTTCAGGATGTTGGCCAAGTCTTGGGCTTCTTCGATGGTCATGCCGCCGCCCGAAATCTGCGAACGACCACCGCCGATTTCCTGATTGACAACGGGATAGCTATAAACGTAGTCGTCGAGCACGATGGCCACTTGCTTGCCGATGTTTTCGCCAGTGAGGCGTTTCCAAGCCTTGGCGCCTTCGGCGTTCATTTGGATGGTAACTTCCACTTGATTGCCTTGGCCGAAGTCTTGGCGAGCGTCGGTGATGACTTCGCCGCCGAGGGCGCACTTGTTGTCGCGCGACATTTTCAGGGCCACCAAGTCGAGATACTCAACTTCGCCTTGCACGATTTCAGGCTTCACCGTCCAGGCAAACTTCAGGTTGCGCGGGAAGATGGTCTTAACTTCAGCCAGCATTTGGTTGATGGTGGCGGTGTCTTTCACTTGGGCGATACCCACACGGGCGGTTTCGGCAGCCGCATACATTCCGGAGGCGTTCTGATAGTAGGAAGGTTGCAGGTAAGCAAACAACGGATTGTTTTCGTTGAATTGGTTCATCTCGTCTTCCTCCGAGAGCACTTCTGATTCGGTATTTTGGGCCAGTTGTTCTTCAAGGCTCGTTTCGGCAGTGCTGTCGGCGACGGCCACTTCCGTTTCGCCTTCTTCGATGGTGGTTTCTTCGCCATCAGCCTCTAAAGTGGAGGTCTCGGCAGGAACGGGAGCATTGCCCAATTCCTTCTGGGCCTTTCTCGTTTCGGCGAGCTTGTTGTTGGCTTCGGCAAAATACTGCTGAAGTTCGGAGAAGTTGTAGGTTTCCCAGAATTCGAGTTGAGCCGTGCCTTGCAAGAGTTTGCGCACACGCTTCGGGTCCTTGATGCCAGGCAGTTCAACCAAAATACGACCCGAGTTTTCCAGCTTTTGGATGTTGGGCTGGGCCACGCCGAAACGGTCGATACGGGTTCTTAAGATTTGGTAAGAACGGTTGATGGCATCCTCGCTCTCGCTGCGCAACACCTTCAGCACGTCGCTGTTGCTCGAATTGATGGTGATGCCTTTGTCCTTGAATTCATACAAAAAGATGGAGGCAAGGCGCTCGTTGGGGCCAACCTCGTTGTAAGCCTCGCCAAACAGGGTGACAAAATCGCCTTCGCTCTTTTCTTGTCTTTCGGTGGCCAGCTCCATGGCTCTCAAGAAGGTGGGGTCTTGAGAATGACCCGACAAAGCGTTGACAATGTCTTTCACCGAAACTTCAAGGGTGACGTTCATGCCGCCCTTCAAGTCCAAACCTAAGTTGATTTCCTTTTCTTTTGCGTCACGATAGGTGTACTTCTTGAAAAGCATGTTGTACACATTGACGTTGCTGATCGAGTCGAGATAGTAAGTCTCTTTCTGGTTCTTGAGGAGATTGTACTGTGTTTGGTCTCCGTTTGCAAGCTTGTTAGCCTCTGCTTCGGCATACTTGACGGCTTTCTTCTCCACTCTCTTGGTCACCAACGTGAAAGAAAGTTGGTAAAGGAAAATCAGTCCGAAGATAATGGCTAACGCCTTGATTGCTCCTTTGTTTTGCATTGTAAAACTGTTTTAATTATTTGACTTTTAATTTGTTAATTATTTCAATCGCTTGATTTTACTCTTATTCGAGCCTGCAAAAATAAGGTTTTTATTCTCAATAGACAAAAAATACTTTTTTTGATGACTCTTTTTATCTTTTTTTAGTGTCTTAAATTGTTGTTTATCTTATTTTAAATCAGTTATTTATATCTTAACCACTTGAATATTTCTTTATAAGAAAGTTTTTTTCCGTACATCAAAATGCCGGTGCGATAGATTTTTGCCGCAATCCAGGTCATCAGCACAAAAGTTCCAGCCAACAGCACCACCGAAAGCACAATCTGCCATATCGGGACGCCGAACGGAATCCTGACCATCATCGAGATGGGGGAGGTGAAGGGAATCATCGATAGGCAGAACGAAAGACCGCTGTCGGGATTATTGACGATGTAGAACGAGGAAATCATGGCGATGATGAGCGGCACGGTGATAGGTAACATAAACTGCTGTGAGTCAGTGTTGTTATCGACCAACGAGCCGACGGCGGCGTAAAGGGTCGCGTAGAGTAGGTAGCCAAGGATGAAAAAGATGGCAAAGGTGCCGAGGATGGTGCCAAAGTCGATGCTTTGCGCGATTTGCAGGATTTGCTGCACGCTTTCGTTGCTTGTGATGTCGTTGCCCGCGATTTCTTGGGTCATCACGGTGCCCGACGACAAGATTCCTGGATTGCTAAGGCCGACGAAGGCCGAAAAGCCTACGTAAAGCACGCCCGAAAGCAGCGTCCACATGACGAATTGGGTGAGCGCGACTAACGACACGCCCACGATCTTGCCCATCATCAGCTGGAAAGGCCTTACCGAACTGATGATGACCTCGATGATGCGGTTGGTCTTTTCCTCAATCACGCCTTGCATCACCTGGCCGCCGAAAAGCATGATGAAAAAGTAGATGAGCATGGCGAGAATCATGCCGAGCACGAACTGGACTTTCGTGAAGGTCTCTTTTTCGTTGCCTTTTTCGTCCATGCGCATGAC
>CADAVB010000073.1 GCA_902791165.1 uncultured Bacteroidia bacterium | reverse complement strand
GACGACTCTTCTCATGTGTATAGCCCTCCATTGATTGATATGACTTGCCCAGTGATGTAAGCCGATTCTTCAGAAGCCAAGAAACTTGTCAGCGCGGCCACTTCCTCAGGCTTGCCGAAGCGCCCAAGCGGGATGAGTTTCTTCAGTTCGGCTTCGTCGAGTTCCTTGGTCATGTCGGAGGCGATGAATCCTGGCGCGATGGCGTTGACGGTTACCTTGCGGGCAGCCACTTCCTGCGCCAAAGCCTTGGTGGCCCCGATAAGCGCGGCCTTGGCGGCGGAGTAGTTGGTCTGACCAGGCAAACCCTTCAAGCCCGACAGCGAAGCCATGTTGATGATGCGCCCGTTGCGGTGGGTCATCATGTCCTTCAACAGGCGGCGCGTGATGTAGAAAAAGCCGTTCAAGGTGGTGTCGAGAACCTTGCTCCATTGCTCTTCCTGCATGAAAATCATCAAGTTGTCCTGACGGATGCCCGCATTGTTCACCAAAACGGAAATGTATTCTTCGGGGTGGGCGTTTTGCCACGATTCCAAAGCCGCTTCGATGGCTTGCGGGTCGGAAACGTCGAAAGGCAGCAGTTCGCCCGTTCCTCCAGCTTCTTCGACTTGCTTCAAGGTATCTTCGGCGGCTTCGCGGTTCGATTGGTAGTTGATGACGACGGCAAAACCGTCCTTGGCCAAGCGCAGGGCGATGGCTTTTCCCAATCCTCGAGAGGCTCCGGTGATGAGTGCGTATTTCATTATTTCAGTTTCAATGGGTTGGTTTTCAGATATTTCTCAACGGCGGCGATGTCTTTGTAGAAAGGCGTGTCCTCGATGAAGAGCGGCACCATCTCACGCACCTTGTCATAGATTTTGCGCGAAGCGGGTGCCAACTTGTCGGCAATCTTCAGGCAGTCGGTGGCCTGCGCGAGGGCGATGTATTGGATGGCCATCACCTGGAAGCAGTTTTCCACCACTTGCTTGCAGAGCAAGGCCGAGTTGGTGCCCATGCTGACGATGTCTTGGTTGTCGTTGTTGTTCGGGATGCTGTGCACGTAGTTGGGCATGGCCAAGGTCTGGCACTCGGCGGTCGTCGAGGTGGCCGTGAACTGGCAGGCCTGCATTCCGTAGTTCAGCCCGAGTGTGCCGAGGTTGAGGAAGGGCGGCAAAATGCCGTTGATGCGATCGTGGAAAAGGTAGTTCAACTGTCGCTCAGCCGTCATGCAGAGGCGCACGAGCGCGATTTTCACTTTGTCTTCCTCCAACGAGATATAGTCGCCGTGGAAGTTGCCGCCGTGATAGACATACTCCGTTTCAGGATCAACGATGGGATTGTCGCAAGCCGAATTGAGTTCATCCTCAAGGATTTGGCGTGTGTTTTTCAAAGTGTCGTAAATGGGTCCCAAAATCTGTGGCGTGCAGCGCAGCGAGTAATAGGCCTGCACCTTGTGCTCAAACACTTTCACGTCGGAGTGGCCATAATCGTAAAGTTCGTGGGCGCGTTTCTTCAGACATTGTGAGCCTTCAGAGAGTTCGCGCATACGGCGGGCCATCACTTGTTGGCCTTCGTGGCGGCGGCAATTGTTTTCGCCCTCCGACATATAATCATCGAAAGAAGCGGCGATTTCGTTCATCCACACGGCGGCCAAGGTCGCCCAATCGAGTAAATTCTCTGCATGAAACTGGTTGACGATGCTGATGCCGGTCATCACGGAAGTGCCGTTGGTGATGGAAAGGCCTTCGCGGATGTGTATTTTCAGCGGCTCGATGCCGTTTTCCTTCATCACTTCGGCGGTCGGTCGCCACTCGCCTTTGTAGTGTACCTCGCCTTCGCCAATCAAACATAGCGCGATGTGCGCCAGTTGCACCAAGTCGCCGCTGGCGCCCACGCTGCCGTGCATGGGAATGAAGGGGAAAATCTCGTGGTTGATGAACTCGACGAGGATTTTCACCACGTCGGTATGCACACCCGAGCGGCATTGCAGCACCGTTCCGAGGCGGGCAATCATGGCCGACTTCACATACACGTCGTCCAAAGGCTCGCCTGCACCTGTGGAGTGGCTACGGATGATATTATATTGTAAATCAGTAAGATATTTATCATCAACGCGCCATTGCGCCATCGGGCCGAAACCCGTGTTGATGCCATAGATGACCTTTTCGGCGGCGAATTTCTCCAAAAAATGGAAACAATCGTCCACCTTGTCAATCCATCGCGGGTCAACTTTCATTGACTCGCCCGAATACAAGACCTTTTCAACGGCATCAAGGGTTATTCTCTCTTTAAACTCAATCATTTAATAACAGGTTTTAACAAGTTGGACCGAAAACCGCAAAAGTAATAAAAATACTCCAATGAGGAAAACAAATCCTTATTCATAATGTTCTTTCCACCATTGGCTGAACGACTTGGGTGCAAATTCGGGCACTTCGCGTCGGTCACCCCACGTGTTTTGATTAAGAAAACGCTTCAATTCCATCTTCTTGATAAACAATGGACTATCCATTTTTTTACGGGATTTGCAGTGCCAAACCATCAGTTTCAACATTGCCTCAATTTTGGCATCGCCCACTTTTTCAGTGGCCACAAGATGGCGGTTCTCTATGATAAGGTCGTCCAATGGTATCCTCACAGGACATACTTCTGTGCATTTGCCACACATCGCGCAGGCCGACGTAAGGTATTCGTATTCCTTCAGGCCGCGCATTAATGGGGTCATAACGCTTCCCATTGGACCGACATAACTCGTGTCGTAGGCATATCCTCCAATGTTTTTGTATATAGGACACACACTCACACAAGCACCGCAATGGATGCATGACATCATTTGGCGTTGCCGCTCATGCGAAAGCAACTCCGATCTGTCGTTGTTAAGCAGAATGACATACATCTGTTGTGGATTTCTTCCGTTTTTGGCCGGACCGAAGGTTATACTGTTCAGTGCCGACATACTTTGTCCTGTGGCGTGCGACGACAGCAACGGCATCAACACACTCAAATCATCCATCGATGGAATCACTTTGGCAATACCGGCCACGGCAATATGTATCTTTGCCTTTGTGGTCGATTTCAGGATATTGCCTTCGTTTTCGGTCAGCACCACGCCGCCTTCGTCAGAAAGCAGAAAGTTGGCTCCCGTGATACAAGCACCTACTTCCTTAAGGTTTTCGTCCACCTTGTAGCGCACAAAATTCACCATCTGCTTGGGTGTGCTGTCGAGTTTTAACTTATAGGCTCCGTTGAGCAAAGTGTTCATTTCCTCTTTCGAAAGATTTAAGGCAGGAAGCAGCGGATGATAAGAGCGCAAACCTTGGTTTTGTAGGGTGAAACGTCCTACATGGGTTTCATAAAGCTTGATGTTTTTCTTGCTAAAGAAATCATTCAGTTCGATTTCATCCAGCACGGTGGAATGTGACCGCGCCACTGTGTTCACCTGCTCGCGCATCAGCAAGTCGAAAATCAAGGTGCGCGCATCGGCGGCATCGCGAGCCCATAGAACCTTGCCTCCGTTGAGGTTGAAATGGGTTTCAAAGTCAACCAAGAGTTTCTCCATGTTGAGCAGCGACTTATTACTCAAGTTGTAGGCACGCTCTTTTTCCAACTCCATATTCCGGTATTTGATTTTACCTTTATTGAAGTTGCGCTCAAAACAACTCGTGTTGTAGTTAATTTTTTGCCAATGTTCCTCGTCAAAGGAAATCTCGCAGTTTTCTTTGAATTCTTCTTTTGTCATGCTCATGCCAGTAAACTTTCAATTTTTTCCACTCGTTGGGTGTGCCTTCCACCATCGAAAGGTGTATTGAGAAACACTTGAACCATATCCCATGCCGTTTCGTTGTCTATGAAACGCCCAGGCAGAGCCAATATATTGGCATCGTTGTGACGTCGGGCCAATTCTGCCAACTCCACGTTCCAACACAAAGCCGCCCTAACACCATGATGATGGTTGGCCGTCATTTGGGCACCGTTGCCGCTGCCACATAGGATGATACCCAATGGATACTCGCCGTTTTCGATGGCCGTCGCCAAAGGATGTATCATGTCGGGATAGTCCACACTTTCTGTGCTGTGTGTGCCATAGTCTTTTACTTCATAACCCCATTTCTTTAACTGCTCAATGAGGTATTCTTTCATTTCGAAGCCACCATGGTCGCTCGCTATAGGAATTATTTGGTTCATTTTTTCCATTGTTGATAATTAATGCGCAAAATTACAATTTTTCATCGTTCCATTCATACTTATTCCATTATTTCTGAAACACTTAGTCGCTTGACAAATTTTGTCGATTTTTTCTGTAACTATCATATAACCAATAAGATAAAAAGTTATCAACAAAATTTTTGTTGATAACTTTTTGATTCATGTTTACTATTTTGGCCTGCTGTTGATAAATCCGGAAACCGCATTAATTTTAAACCCAAATCACGCCACAATCAACATTTTTTTTGGTAAACCGTCGTTCATTTACCCGTTTTTTTATTTTTCATCGAATTTGCGAAAACGGTCCAATGACACTGAAAAATAACCCTTTATTTTTTTATTCTCATCCTACCCTATACGTTGCCAAAAAAAATGCAAGATTTTTATTGAAAAGTTTTCAACCAATTCACATCCTTCCATTAATCAATACCATAAATTAATTAATCCAATGATGAATATTAATAATAGATGATGTTCATGTCGAGTCGCTTTTGTTGCAGCGATGCGATGCTCTTGCTTCTGATTTTGGTGTTGTAGGCTTTCAGTTGGCGCAACTTAGGCAGGTTTTCAATGGGCGATATGTTCTTGACGTTGGTATTGTTGATGAACAGGTTTTCCAAATTAATGAGATTTTGCAGCGGTTTCAGCGATTTTACGGCGGTTCCGCTGATATTTAGGGTAATGAGATTGGTCATCTTCGAAAGTGGCCCCAAATCGCTGATTTGCGTGTTTTCGAGGTTAATCAATTCCATCATCAGATTGTTCTCGATGGGCTTAAGGCTGCTGATAGGATTGTTCTCGGCATTCAGTTCAACCATATAGTTTTTGTTAGCCAAGGGACCGAGGTCGCGGATAGCTTGGTTGCTGATAGTAAGCCTTTCGAGCCAAATAAAATTGGTGAGTGGTTCAAGACTGATGATGGGATATTCTGTGCCCACGGTGATTTCTCTTAAATCCACTATAGTTTGGAGCTGAAGCGCGTCGGGCGTTGGATTGGTCAAATTGGTTTGGTTGCGCAAAACAGCCTTCCAAATATCATCAATACCGTTCCACCAGGTTTCCAGTTCCTGGGTTTGATACACCACCACCACTTGGCGCTGCTTTTCCTTGAGGTCAATCACATTATTAATATTGATACTCGTGCTGTCGGCTTCCACCACTTCTATGCTCTTGTCGTTAATCAAGGGCGTTAAGTCGGTCACGGGCGTATTCCTTATATTGATATGTTTCAGGTTTGTCATTTCATGCAAAGGTTTCAAGTCTTTGATGAAAGTGTTTGAGATGTTGAGCGACTCAAGATTGCTGAGGCTTTGCAGGGCTTGAAGATTTCCAATGTCGGTGTTCGAGATGTTGAGCGACTTAAGGTTGGTGAGTCGGCTAACGGGCAACAGATTTTGGATGTAATGGTTGCCAGCAAGGTCTAATTGTTGGAGGTTGATGATTTGGTGTAATTCTTCGGTGGTAGGTTGCGACTCGATTTGCACGTTTTTCGAGAAGATGGCTTTCCAATAGATGGGCAAATTGTTCCACCAGTTGCGCAACGCTTCGGTGTCGTAGATGACAAGCGTGAAGGGGTTTTCCATCGTGAAGGCACTGGCTTCGGCATCGCCGACCTGCGACTGGTCGCAATAGATTTTACTCAGTCTTTTGTTGTTTTTGAGCGGGGTGAGGTCGCTGATGTTAGTCTTGCTGCAATACAATTCGCGCAGGTTTTGGGTTTCACTCAAACTTTCCAAACGGGTAATGGGTGTGCCCGAAATATTCAGGCTTTTTATTGTGCCTATTTTTGCGATGGGACTGAGGTCGCGAACCGTAGTGTTGCTAAGGTCCAAATGGGTGAGTTGCGCAAGGTCTTGCAGCGGTGCGATGTTTGAAATCCGGCATCCACTAAGGTTGAGCATATTCAATTGGGCACAGTTTTTCACGTCGGTGAGTCGGCTGGCCATTGTATTGGAAATGTCGAGTTTCCTAAGGTTGCGCAGCGACGAAAGCACCCCAAGGTCGCTGACGGTGGTTCCTCCGATGTTGAGCTCTTCGAGGGTGATGCAATATTTGAGCGACGAAATGTCGTCAATCAAGGTGGAATTGGCGCAGAGCACTTTCAGTTTGTTGGCATTGCGCAAAGGCGAGATGTCGTCGATGGAAGTGCCTGAAATATCAAGGCTGGTCAAGTCGGAAAGCTCGCTGAGGGGCTCCACGCTGATGATTTCGCGGATGCCCGAAATATCCACACTTTGCTTTTGGGTGACGAGTTTCAGTTTGGCATAAAGCTCGTTTTGGTCGGCCTCGGTCTTGAAAAATTTGTCTTTTTCAAGGGTTTCGCCTGTGATGGGGTCGATGGTGGGATAGGAAGCCATGAAGTCGGCGCTACTGATAAGTCCGACGCTTGACAACGGGATGCTGTCATAAAGTTTGACATCGGCGCCCAAGCGGGTTTTCCAGTTTTGCGACAAGCCGTTCCACCAGTTGCGAAGGGCTTCCTTCTCGTTGATTTTCGTGGTGTAGATGCTGGCAATTTTTAGGCTGCTGTTTTGACGGTCGAGGTTCACTTCCACAAAGCGGTTCTTGATGTTGTCGATGGCTTCGTCGTTGATGGTGGCGCGAAAGGGTGGCTTTGAAATAAACGCTGCCGTCGTCGCGGGTTTGGTTGGCAATGCTTTGCAGGTCGAATTTAAATTGCGCGTTCTTGAAGAAAAAGTCAATGTCTTTCAGGTAGGCTTGCACGTCTTTATTAATAGGTGTGTTGCGGTTTACATCCAAGTCGTCTTCCACCTGAACCTTGTCATCAATAAAAATCTTGTTCCAACTTTCGGTGAAAACAATCTCTTTTTCGTAGGCTGTCGCGGTACTGTCGCCTATGAAATTAAGGGTTTCCTCCAAATACGACAAAAGGCCCTTTACTTCGGCCTCATACTTGTTGATTTCTTCTTTCGACAGTTTTTGTGCATTAATAGAATTAATCAGGCAGAAAAAAAGAAGAAAGAGCGTTATTGTCTTTTTCATGGTTGGTAAAACTTAATGATATTAACTTTTTCTTTTTCAGGCATATAAATAACATTCGACATCAGCCATCCTGAATTGAGGCCCGAACGGTTGAACCACGACACCTCGAAATACCAATCCTTGATTTGAAGCACATGGAATTTCACGCTATCCACATGCTTGAAAACCAAATGGCCTTTCTTGATTTCGTAGAAGAAGAGCGTCAGATAGTCGGGTTGGTATTCCTTGGAGGCATAATATTCGATGACATCGGTATTTTGGAAAGCCTTGTAGATGTTCATGAAGTCGAGTTCGTGGCTCATTGGGTGGAGGAAATGCTTTTCCTTTTCGGCCATTTCGCCGTTGGGGAAGAGTTTGTTAAATTCGGAGAAATACACGTTGGTCAGCACCCATTTCGATCCCAAGCCTTCTTTCTCGACGGCCAAAAACAGCATCACATTGACATCTTTTCCATTGTATCTGAACGTGGCCGAAACCTCTGAATACCAGCGTCCGCCGAGGAAGGTCATAAAGGTGGAGTCGCCTTTGGTGACATCTTCGATGAAATAGCGTTGCAGTTCGGTTTGAGTGCCGTATTTCTCTTGGTCGAAGAGGATGGGTAGCGACTGCCGGCGCATTTCGTTGCTGCGATAGCGTGGGTCTTTCGGGTTGAGGCGTTCGCCAAATTGGTCTTCCTCGTAGTTGAAGCGGCGCATAAACTGCCCCATCTGCTTCGTCATGGCGTAGAGTTCCGTTTCGTCCATCTTAAAATCGCCAATCGTCTGGCCTGCAACAGGCCAGACGAAGGCGAATGTCAATGCCAGAATGAAAATATTTCGGGCTATTCTCATCTATTGCTGGTTTCTTTGACGCGCATATCACCCAACAACACATCCCAGAAGCCTATAGTGCGGCCTCCGATTTGGGTTTCTTTGCGTTTCACATAAACGGTGATGTCTTTCTTGGTGGTGTCCTTGTAGGCCAAGTTGCCTTCGGCGTCGTAGCCTCTGAAGGTTTGGAAGATGGTGATGACACCCACGTAGGTGCCGTCGGGTTGGCGTTGCAGGTCGCTGACGTATTCGATGTTGTACCATTCAATCTCGACGCGGTCGTAGTTCAAGCGCATCAGGTGCTCGAAGTATTTGCGCACGCGATAATAGGTGATTTGGTTGGAGCTGAGCGACGAAACACCGATTTCGGCATCGCTCATAAAGAGTTCCTCGGCGCGGTCGATGACGCGGTTGGCTTCGCTGAAAGGCGTGTCTTTCGAGCCAACAATCTTGATGTATTTGCTCAGGTCGCGCACCTTTTCCAAGGCGAGGCTGTCGATGGCTTGTTTGCGTTCGAAACTCAGTTCGTCTTGTGCGAGGCTGATGCCTGCGAAGCACAGCACAAGGGCTAATGTGGCAATGATCTTTTTCATTTCTTTATCAGTTCAAGTTCGTTGATTTTTCCGTTGTCGTTGTATTTGATTTCGTACACCTTGTCGGCGGTCTTCTTTTGGTCCTTCAGGTAGTTGAGATACTTCTCAATGGTGGTGGGTCTGTCGTAGTCGTTGAATCCGGCGTTTTGGCTGATGATGATGAGCACGGGCACGTTGGCCGATTCAAACAAGCCCAAGGTTTCGTTGATGAGGCGGTTGGCCTGTGCGGTGCCACCGGCGCGGGCGATGCTGTTGAAGTTTTTCTCCAACACCACGTTGGCGGCTTCTTGCTGTTGCTGCTGTTGGGCGTTCATGCGTTCCTCTTCTTCCTTTTGTGCGCGCTCGCGGGCCAGTTTTTTCTCCACTTGGAAGAGCAGGTCATCGACTTCGGCGTTTTGCAGGTTCCAGTCTTTGATGGTTTTCACGCGGGCTTCTTTTTCTTCAAGGGTCCACAAGGTTTCGTCGTCGAGGATGGCGTTCAGGTCTTTGGTGGCCTGTTCCACCCGCGACTTGTACTCGGCCTCGGCAGCTTCCTTGGCTAATCTTTTCTTGCTTTTGCAACTGGTGGTGCCTCCGAGGGTGACAAACACGGCAAGGAGTACCATGATGACGGTGGTGATTCTGTTTTTCATCGTTTTTTGTTTTATCTATTCACTGCTAATAACGGCATTTTTTGAATTAAATTGCAAAATTAGTGCTTTTTACAAAAACCGTGCAAAAATTTTGCTCATTTGGGATAAAAAAGCCGATGCGAATAGAAAAACCTGTTGCGGCAGCCGCTTGGGTTTGTTTTGCGGCGGTTGTAGAGCCGCGGCGCGCCACGGCTCTACGAATGTCGTCGCGTTTATTCCTTCACCACCTTGTCGGTGAACACGGTGCCGTCTTCTAAAGCAACGCGCAGCAGGTAGATGCCTTGCGGCAAACCGTGCAGGTTGATTTCGTTGGTGTTTTGGACAGTCTTCACCAACTGGCCCAAAGCATTATAAACTTGGGTTTCGGCGGCTTGGGCGCCGTCGATGGCAATCTTCTCTTTTGCTGGATTGGGGCATACGGTGATTCCAGAAACACTTTCAGGAAGATTGGTTATTGAAATCATAGCCGACTTGTAAACCAAACCATTTTCTGACACAATATAGAATGTCGTGTCGGCACCGTCTAGGTTGTAAATGTCCTGACACTGTGTCGTGCCCTGATACTCACATCCTGGAAGCCCTTGGTTGGCTGAAATCCAGTTTTCCCAGCCATTTTTCATTATTACACTTCCCCAAATCGTTGAACCTTTTGTTAGTGTATTACCGCCAAATATGCAGCCGTATGTGTCGGAAGTGAATTTGGCATAGGAAGAAGTTCCCATGTCGGGCAATGCTTCACTATTCTCAAAACTAACGCTCTCAAAACCGTCTTCCGTCACAATCATGTTATGGGACCAACCGTTGAAGGAACCATATATCTCGATATGGTTCTTGTCAAAGAAATGGGCGACAAATGAAGGATGGTCAGAAACGACCGAGTGCCTTGCTATCCATGTTGCTCCTAAATCTGTGGTTTTACAAACATAAAGCTGTTCATTCCATTGGTCCAAAATAACAAGGTACCCTGTTTCATCCTCGAAAAATAATTCGCAACAAGAAACATTATTAAGGTATAAAGGTAATTCTATATCGCCGCTCGATAGGTCAAAATGATTAAAACTCTGCCCGCCATCAAAGGTATTCCAAAGCGTTTCATTTTCAAAATCGGCGAGGAAGAACGTTTCTGAATTTACCACAAACAGGTGACTCGACCGATACCAGCCTTCATTCTCCAAACAAGCATATATGTTATAAGGGAGTTCTTGCCAGGTCTGGCCGCCGTCGGTGGTTTTCACAATGATGCATTGACAGCTTGCTACTGGGTTGCCACAGGCATAGCCCACTTGTTCATCGGCAAAAGCCACATGAACCATATTGAAGCCTTCTTTTTCGAAATTGACCTCCCATGAAGCTCCACCGTCGGATGTTTTCAGTATTTTACCATTCTCGCCACAGACGACCACCTCGTTTTCATTGATACAGTATACGCCGAAAAGGCTCTCCGAAACACCTGTTGAGATTTCCATCCAGCCTTCCACTAACTGTGTCTGCGCCTTCGCCAACCCCGCCGCCACCAGCAGCAAGAAGAGAAGGATTTTTGTTTTTAGGTTGTTTTGTGTATTCATATTTGTAAATGTTTTTTTGTTATCATTTTGAGGCAAAGATAAGCATTTATTTTCAGAGGAGGCGCAAAAATTTTGCGCCTCCTCTGAAATCAGATTTTATTTGGTCACAACAATTTTCCCGTTCATCACATGTTCCCTACAGCGGACGGAATAGCCGTAAACGCCAGCGGCCAATGGGCGTAGGTCGAGCACTTTTTGTCCTTGGTTGCCGTTCAGCTCGGCTGTCATCACGGCCACGCCGAGGGCGTTGGTGAGGGTGAGCGTCGCCTTGGATGCGCCTACGGGCAGGGTGTAGTCGATGGCTGCCCAAGTGTTGGCGGGGTTTGGGCTGATGCTCGCGCTGAATCCCAAAGCCTTGTTGAGCAGCGAGGGGTCGGGGGAAGCGGCATTGCCGCGTCCGCCGTTTGCCTCGGGTATCGTCGGGCACGACAATGCGGGGACGCGGTTGTCCGACCGGCCTTGCAGCAAAGCCTCGGCCATCGCCCTTGAAGCGCCTTGACCGTTTTCGGCGATGCCTTCCACCATCGCGGCCTCGGCCTCTGTCAGCTGGAGCGTGTTGCGCCCCTCGCCGTAGAGCGTCTGGTACAGCGACAACAGGCTCATGTAGTCGTTGTGGTCGTTAAGTTCGCCGCCTTGAAGCCCGTAGAGTTCCGGGAGCGATTCTGCAAGGGCCAATGCGCTGCCGAAGTCGCCCTGCTGCACGAAGGAGGCCACGGCCAAGCGGTCGGCGGCGAGGCTCTCCATGTTGCCGAGCCAGGCGCGGAGTTCGGCATGGTCGGCGAGGGTGTCGTTCAGGTTGCTGCGAACGATGTCGCCGGCTGCGAGGTCGCGCTCGTGGGCGTACCGTCCCATCTGCGCGAGGAGTGCGGTGCGGGCGGTGGTGCCGGAGGCCATCTGGCGGAGCAGGTCGGTCATGTATTGCGGCAAGGGGTTGGCCTTGTTCTCCATGTAGCGGATGAGCGTGTCCTTCTTCAGCTCGTCGGGGTTGGCGGCGAGGATCTCGAAGAGGACGGACTCGGGGAACACGTCGTGGCGGTCGGCGGCGGCGGTGAGGGCCTCCTGCGAGAGGTAGGGCGAGTGTCCGAGCAGCTTGGCGCGGAGCCTCCACAGGTCGGAGGGCGCGGCGGCGTTGATGTCGGCGGTCTCGGCCGGGGTGCTTCCGCCGTCCAGCTTGCTGTCGTAGATGCGGGCGAGGCTTTCGTGGACGGTGCTTGCTGAGGTGTAATCCTCTGCCAAGGCCGCCTTTTCAGCTGCCGATTTTACTACGCTGCCGCCTCCGTAGTGCGAGGGGCAGGTGTTGGCGTTGGTGGTGGCCACGGCAGAGGCATTGTGGAGTTTTGCGGAGTCGGGTGCTTGGGCGGGGTCGGCGTTGCTGTAGTAGTAGGTAACCTGGATGTCGCCGCCGTTGTGCAAGTGCCAGCGTCCGTCGCTGAAGGTGTTGCCTGCGGGTTTTGCCGCCGAGCCTTGCTGTGGTTGGATGCCCGCCAAGGTGCCGCCGTTGTCGAGGACGAGGAAGTCGGCTTGGTTGCCCGAGTTGGCGTTGCAGGTGTAGGTGAGTCCCGCCCGCCTGATTCGTCCTCCCGCGTTGGGGTCGGCGTGGTGGTTGGCGCCCACGGCCACGTTGCCGCACAGCAGGCCGTTGAAGGTGTTGCGGTAGATGTCGTTGCTGCCTTCCGAGTCGGCGATGAGGATGCCATAGGGTGCGCCCGTGCAATGCTGCTTCGGGCGGAAGGTGTTCTCCTCGATGCAGAATCCTGTGACGTGGACGGCGTAGATGCCGAAGTCGCAGTCGGAGCCGCAGCCCACGGTGAAGTCGCAGCCGATGACGGTGGCGAAGCCCGTGTTGAGGGCGTGGATGCCGCAGGTGTTGTTGGCGAAGACGGCGTCGCGCACGGTGAAGGTGCGTGCCGCGCTGCCGTCGTTGGAGGCGTGGATGCCACGGTGGAAGCCCGTGAAGGTGGAGCGCCGCAGCTGCGGCTCGGGGCAGGTCTCGGGCTGACTGTTCCCGTTGTCGCAGTAAGCCATGACGGAGAAGCCCGCCGAGTGGGCGGCGATGCCCGCGCACCACGGCGACACGCCGCCGACGCTGCGCACCACGGAGAAGTCGCAGCCCGTGAATCCGATGCCGTTCACTTCGTCCAGGTCGATGTGCTTGTAGAAAGTGCTGGTGCCGAGGTAGTCCTCGTCGATGGCGAAGGTGCAGTTGCGGAAGCGGCTGTTGTAGGGCAGCTCGCTGCCGTTGATGGGCGAGTGGTTAGTGTAATGAAGCGCGTGTACGGCCTTGGCGCAGTTGCGGAAGGTGGCGTTGTCGGCGTGGACGATGCCGCCGGTGGTGCCCCAGTGGTTGGGCCGCCACAAGGCCAGGGCGCACTCGGCGTTCTCTATCACCGCGCCGTTCTTCAGCTCCACGTAGCCTTGGGCGTAGTGTCCGCTGGCGTCAGGATATTGGTGCGCGGCGCTGTTGCCCCAGACTTCGATGCCGGGCCACATGGAATTGGGACACAGATTTGTTAAAATTCCCCCATCCACGATAAGCTTTGCACCAGGATGAACCACAATTTTACTTTGAGAACTTAGTCGAATGATATTAGTGATTGTTAATGTTGCAGACGAGAGAATTTCTATATCGCCATCAATGTGTTTAGATGTATTCCATGTTTCAGATTCAGAAATATTGATGGGAGTAGGAGAATTAGTCATGTCACATAATGATATACAGCTATAATCATCCCCGTAAGGCCCTTTAAAGGGATCTGAATCATCACAGTCTGGTTCATCTGGACAATTGGGACAGGTGGCGGGTTTTGGACCGATTCCCCAATAGTAATAACCATCACCATCTTTGTCCTCACATAATATATTGTTGTCTTCATATATGTAGCTTTCAGGTGTATGGAGCGAAAACAACCCATACAAATTACTCAAATCCGTTACAACATAGGCACAACCTTCTTCGCCCCATTCAATACCAAAACTATTTTTAAACAACCAACACGTTTGACCTATGTATGGATTATTTGATTGAATGGTATAGTGATAATTACTTGTCCCATTATATACAACATCGCCTTCATTTAAAGTTTTAAACCCAATAATTGACATATAATGCCATAGGTTAGAAACTCCTCCGCAGATGGGGCCGTGTAATATTATAGCTTTTTTAATATTATCAACATAATTTGTTATTGATGAATAACTATTAAAAGAAATCCTTTCGGTTGGATTGTGACAACCACTAAAACAAGGTACGCTCCCACTGTCTCCGCCCAAATAAGGGAAACAATCTTCATTAACAACACCTTGAGTTGCCAAAAAATGTACTGATTGTGCAATTCTCCCGCCACTACATTCCCCTAAATTTCCAGAACTACACGAGGCAAGATGTTGTTCAGATAAGTCATAATCTATATGTTGATTGTAAAACAAGTTCATTGACGATTCTGCAACACTTGTAGGACAGAATACCCAACAATGATTACATGATTGATTCTTTACTGGTGTAATCCAATTCTCACCATGTCTATTTCTCCAATCGAATTCATCGACATAAGCAGATTCACAGTTGCTATAGTTTCGAGCGGAATCTGTTAAGATTTCAAATACTCCTCCTATGTAATATTCAAAACCTTGAAGGTTGGGTGTTTCGTTTTCTGTGTTTTTAGGCAAAATATCTTTTCGCTGATCGTAATACAATTTGGAAATTGAAGTGACACCAGCAAACCAAAGTGAACTCTCGTTTCTAAGGCGTTGGTTTAAAGATGCTATAATAATGGAGTCTTGTATTAGTTTTAATTGACTTTTCTCTTTGTCAAATAGATTTCTATCTAAACTATACAGAGAGGGAGAATAAGAAATGTTGTCAATCTGACATTCACCATTATGTATTTCAACCTTTACGATTGCATTTGAGATGTTGTAAAGCAGATTTGTTTCATAGGCATAATTCTCTTGTCCATCATCCAAATCATATAAAAGAATTCTAACATAACTTTCATAATTGTATAGCTTTACGTTTGCAGTTACCGAAAGACCCGAAAATGAATTGTTTGAAATAGAACAAACTATAGAAGAGGCATAAAAAGTACTGTCAATGTCAATTCTGACTATCGAATCTTTGGATCTGTTTGCTCGTAAAGAAAAACAATCATTTTGTCCATAAGTAAACAAGAATGGAAATAATGTTATTATTGTCAGTATGGTTTGTTTTATGATTTTCATCGTTTTGTGTCTTTTATTTTACAAACTTGAATGTTGAAACGATTTGTTTTTCCGTTTGGGCAAAAACTATGTATGTCCCGTTAGGCAAGGGAGAAAGGTCAATTGTTTGGCTTAAACATATCTTTTGGTTGAATACCACACGACCAAGCATATCATAGATAGTTATGTACTTAACATTGGAAGAATCCAACAAGCAAAGATTTTGGGAATGAGGGTCAAAACGCATTATGGTTTGAACAGTTTCAGATATTGAAGTGTTGTTGGAGTCCACAATACAAGTGTTGTAGTGTTCGTTTACATACAGCACTTCGTCGTTTTCATGATAGCAAAGGAGCTCGTGAAGTGTTATTCCTCCCGCATTCACGATATGACAACTGTATAACAAACCCTCCAAGGCACCCAATCCTTCAATCCATGTATTCAGCCATCTCCAATCATCACCATATTGGTCTTTTGAACTCACATAAAAAACTCTTCTGTCCAATCCTGCAATATTTTGGGTAGAGATGGAATCGATGCGTATGAGGATTTCGCAATTGGGGTTTTGGCACCAATACATTACCGCCGTGTCGCTAACAACCATGCCAAAGTCATACAACAAGTATTCGCAATCTTGGTTGTTTGGCTTGAAAAATACTTTTCCTGTTGGTTCTTCCCTAATCAGGCCATGTAAACAATAGTCCAAACATCCTTGCCCAAAGTCGGTTGGTGATGATTGTTTTTGCAGTAGTTTTTTGTATGTTGCACCGCCAACCAAAGTATCCTCTCCAAGTTTGATGGTTTCCGTAATGAGCGTTTGTGTTGGCGATGATGTGGATTTCCAAAGAATATTCCATTCGGCATTCTCTTTGATAATACCCAAGGATTCCTGTGCCTTCGCCGTCCCTGCCGCCAGGAGCAGCAAGAGCAGAAGGGCTTTTTGTCTTAGATGGTTTAGTGATTTCATTTGTCGTTGTGTATTTTAGGTTGTTTTTGTTATGCTTTGGCCTTGTTTTTTGTTTCAACCCGCATTGCAAATGCCAGCCTCACGGCTTCCGAATTGCAAATTCGGGAGAACGGGAAACCAAGAATTTGTGAATTCACCATTGCTTCACTAATTTCGCTATGCCAATCATCCCTGCCTCGTCAATCACACGAATGAAATACACTCCGTTTGGCCAATCACGCATGTCTATCGTGTTTGTCGTGCCACTAAATATGCACTGCCCGAAGGAGTTGAACACGGCAAGGGTCTTTACCGAACCTTCAATGGAGACAACGTCTGAGGTTGGGTTTGGGTAAATGCAGGTTCTCTGCATTTCAGTTTCTTCAACCGAAGTGATGAGGCAGGCATCGTATTCAGGATTCTGCCAAACCAACTCTTCGTTTTGGTGGAAACAAAGGGATTTATAATATCCCCCAGTGGCATGGAACCACCCACAATAAAGTAACCCCATATCGCTACCTATGCCCTCAATCCAAGTCTCACTGCCAAAAGGCTCATACTCCAACCAGAACCAAATCTTTTTTCTTTCTCTTCCCCCGATTTGCTCAAAACTGATGGAATCAACGATAAAAGATTCTTCAAAATCGCCGAAACTCAAGGTGTCGCCAACGTTGGCGTTGAAGTTGTAAAACAATACTTCAGATTGAAAGCCATTGGGTCTTTTCCTCACCCAAACCTTTCCTTCCTCTTCCCTGAGCAGTGCCACCAAGTATGGGTTGCCTACATCATTCACGGTTTCCATTATTTTCGAATACCGCACACCTTCAACGAGGGTGTCGCCAGAAATCCAATTGACTAAGGTCTTGCATTTGTCAGGTTCATATATTCCAAGTCCTGTGGTAACATCAAGTGTGTACCATACGTTTCCTTCCTGAAGGATAGGTTCGTAGTTTTGTGCCTTCACCGCCCCCGCCGCCATCAGCAGCAAGAACAGAAGGGCTTTTGCTTTTAGGTTGTTTTGTGTATTCATTTTGTTTAAGTTTTGGTTAATAATTCGAGGCAAAGATAGACCATTTTTTGGCATATTTGCAAGGGTTCACGGCAT
>CADAVB010000072.1 GCA_902791165.1 uncultured Bacteroidia bacterium | reverse complement strand
CAACTGAAAGGTGTGCTCGACCGCAAAATGCGAATGTATTTGGCCGAAGAAGGCGAATATGCCTACATGGCCACCTTGGAAGCCTTCAAACAAGCTGGCATTGACGATGCCTATCTGCTTGAAAACGAAGTCGGTGTGCTGTTTGGCAACGACTCTTCGGCCAAGGCGGTCATCGATTCGCACGAAACCATTTTGGAGAAAAAAGACACCACTTTGGTTGGCTCGGCAGCCATTTTCCAGTCGATGAACTCGACCGTGACGATGAACCTCTCCACCATCTTCCACCTGAAAGGCATCAACCTAACCATCAGCGCGGCCTGCGCCAGCGGCTCCCATTCCATTGGCTTGGGGGCATTGCTGATTCGCAACGGATTGCAAGACATGGTGTTGTGCGGCGGCGCACAAGAAACCAATTACCTCTCGATGGGCAGTTTCGACGGCATTAGTGCCTTCTCGACCCGCATTGACGAGCCTACCAAAGCCTCCCGTCCCTTTGACCGCGACCGCGACGGCCTTGTGCCAAGCGGCGGTGCGGCAGCATTGGTTTTAGAAGATTACGACCATGCCGTAGCACGAGGCGCAACGATTTTGGCCGAAGTGTGTGGCTACGGCTTTTCCTCAAATGGCGAAAGCCACATCTCGCAACCCAGTGAGGAAGGCTGCTATCGCGCCATGACCCGCGCCATGAACGAAGCAGGCGTAAAAGCTGAAGACATTGACTATGTGAACGCCCACGCCACTTCCACACCGCAAGGCGACATGTTTGAGGCCTTGGCCTTGAAACGGCTTTTCGGACCGACACAAACGCCCATCTCCTCGACTAAGTCGATGACTGGCCACGAGTGCTGGATGGCCGGCGCGAGCGAAATCGTCTATTGCATCCTTATGATGCGCGGCGGCTTCATCGCTCCGAACCTCAATTTCGAGCATCCCGACGAGTATTCCGAAGGACTCAACATCGTGGCCAAGACCACTGAAAAGGAACTCAAAACCATCCTTTCCAATTCCTTTGGATTTGGAGGAACCAACTCTGCATTGGTAATCAAAAAATGATTCTAATTCAAATAAGTAAAACTTAAAAACACACAACTATGAAACGTTTATTTATGATGGCATTCATGACGATTATTGCCACAGTTACATTCGCAGCAAACCCCTTAAAAGTCGTTAATGGCGACAAGAAATTCTTCAAATCGGCAGAAGGAAATGTTTTTCTCGAAGTAATTTATAACGACGATGCCACCTACGACGGCAGGATGCCTCTGACAGAGAAATATGCTGATATTGAGGCAAAAACGGTAATTTCATACAATGGTTTTATTGAGGAGTTCAGTGAGCGTAACTCGAATATGAAATTCGTTAAAGATGAAACCGAAGCAACCTACAAGATGACTATCAATGTAACAAAAGTAGATGAGTTTTACAATGTGATGGGCTGGGTTGCTGGTCCTTGTGTTCGTATTTGGGGAACATTGACCGTAACTGATGTCAAAACTGGCGAATCTTTATTGGTCGTTGAGATAGATGAGATTGATGGTGGTGGTGCACCAACTACCGATCGTGCTTTCAACGATTCTTTTGGAGAATTGGGCAAAAAAATTGCCAAACTGAAATAATTAAACAAACATGTATCTTTCACCTGCTTTACTTAAAGCTTACAGCAAAGAGCGTCTGACCGCCCGCGAGGCACAAGCCAAAGCGGAATGGATTGCCTGGGGACCGATTGTGTTCCAAGTGAGCCGCCTGATGAAAAGATTCGGTATCTTTGAAATGCTGCGCAATAGCGACAACGGCATGACCGAAACCGAGGTAGCTCAGGAAGCCGGCATCAGCGACTATGCCGCCAAGGTGATGTTGGAAGCGAGCCTCTGTATCGGAACAGTGCTGATTGACCCCGAAACAGACCGCTACACGCTGAGCAAGACAGGCTGGTGCTTCATCACCGATGCCGCCACCGACGTGAACACGGAGTTTAACCACGACGTGAACTACGAAGGCTGGTTCCGCCTCGAGGAAAGCCTGAGAGAAGGCCGCCCCGCCGGTTTGGAGCATTTCGGTCCGTGGCCCACGATTTACGAAGGTCTCTCGCAACTGCCGCCGCAAGTGCAGAAAAGCTGGTTCGGCTTCGACCATTTCTATAGCGACAGCTCGTTCCAACAGGCATTGGAAATCGTGTTTTCCGGCAAACCCAAAGCCTTGCTCGATGTGGGCGGCAACACAGGTCGCTGGGCCTTGCAATGCGTGGGCTACGACAAGGACGTGCAAGTGACCATCGTCGATTTGCCGCAACAGTTAGAGATGATGCGTCGCGACACTGCTGGAAAACCTGGTGCCGAACGCATTGACGGCCACGGCATGAACCTGCTCGATGCTTCGCAAGCCTTCCCGACCAACAAGCATTACGACGTGATTTGGATGAGCCAGTTCCTCGACTGTTTTGGCGAGGACGAAATCGTGAGCATCGTGAGCCGCGCCGCCAAAATCATGGACAACGACAGTCGTTTGTACATCATGGAAACTTTCTGGGACCGTCAGCGTTTCGAAACAGCCGCGTTCTGCCTCACCATGACGAGCCTGTATTTCACCGCACTCGCCAACGGCAACAGCAAGATGTATCACAGCGACGACATGACTCGTTTGGTTGAAAAGGCAGGTTTGCAAGTGGAAACGATTCACGACAACCTCGGCCAAGGACACAGCATTATGGTTTGTAAAACAGTGAGGAGTTGACAGTTTTCAGTTTTCAGTTAAAACTGTCCCGTGTCTCGCGTCCCGAAGTCCCGCGTCAAAAAAACAACAATTCAACGATTAAACAATCAACATTCAACATAAATGAACAGACAAGAAATAGAAGCCAAAGTCAAGGCATTCCTCATAGAGGACCTTGAGATTGACGAAGAAAAAATCCAGCCGGAAGCCCGCCTGAAGGAAGACATCGGCATCGACAGCCTCGATTTCGTTGACATCGTGGTTATTGTCGAGAAGACATTCGGTTTCAAGATGAAGACCGAAGAAATGGGTAAGGTAAAGACTTTCAACGACTTCTGCGACTACATCGAGAAGAAGATAGCTTAAGACTGCGCATGGCCGACACCCTGCAACATAGCGAATGGTCGGGCAAGACTGGCGGACTGCCGTGGATGCAGCGTTCTTTGGTGGCGTTGTTTCGCGTGCTTCCGCTCGGGTTGCTCTATGGCGTGATGGCTTTGGTGGTGCCTTTCTACATGATTTTCAGCAGAAAAGGCTACCAATCCATGTATCGCTTTTTCCGCGACAGGTTCGGTTATGGCCCCATGAAGTCGTTTCGGAATGTCTATCTCAACCATTTCCGTTTTGGTCAAGTCATCTTGGACCGTTTCGGCGTGTATGCGGGCAAGAAATACCGGTTTATTTCGGAAGAGCAGTCGGTATTTGACGAGAAGGAAACCCACGAAAAAGGCTTCGTCATGCTGAGCAGCCATGTGGGCAACTATGAGATGGCAGGCTATTCGTTGCGTCCTAAGATAAAGAAATACAATGCTTTAGTGTTTGCTGGAGAAACAGAAACGGTGATGGAAAACCGCCAGCGAATCTTGTCACAAAACAACGTCAGGATGGTGCCGGTGAAAGACGACCTCTCGCATCTGTTTTTGCTCAATACCGCCCTCGACGACGGCGAAATCGTCAGTATGCCCGCCGACCGCATTTTCGGCTCACAGAAAAGCGTTGAATGTCAGTTTTTTGGCGAGAATGCTCATTTCCCTTTGGGGGCTTTCGCCATGGCGGTGCAGAAGGAAGTGGATGTGATAGCCGTGTTCGTGATGAAAGAAGGTATGCGAAAATATCGTATATATCTTCGTGAAATTCAACACGATAGGCAATTAAGCAAACGCGAGCAGATGAGCCAGTTGGCGCAGAATTTCGCCATTCAACTCGAAGAAATCGTGCGCCGCTATCCCACGCAATGGTTCAACTATTTTGATTTTTGGAAGCAATGAGGACGATTGACGACATAACACTGAAAGAACTGATTCCGCAAAGGCCGCCTTTCGTGATGATTGACAGGCTGTTGTCGTGCGATATGGTAGTGACTGTCACAGAGTTGGAAGTGCGCGAGGACAATGTTTTTGTGGCCGAAAGTCGTCTATCAGCCGAGGGTTTGATGGAAAACATGGCCCAGACTTGCGCCGCCCGCATGGGCTACATCAATTTGAGCAAGGGCGACAAGGTGAAAATCGGCGTCATCGGGGCGGTGAGCGGTTTCGACATTTTCCGCACGCCGAAAGTTGGGGAGAAAATCGTTACGACGATAGAGGTGATCGAGGAACTGTTCCAAATCACTTTGGCACAGGCCGTGGTCCGGTGCGGAACGGAAGAATTGGCGCAAGCCAAGATGAAAATCGCGTTGATGGATATTGATGCAACAAACTGAAAATCATGGAGAAAGAGAAAGTATTATCGGTGACCAAACCCTTCGACATCCGCTTCAGCGAAGTGGACTCGATGGGCGTGGTGTGGCACGGCCATTACGCGCTTTATTTCGAGGACGCGCGCGAGGCGTTTGGCGCGAAATACGGCCTCGAATACCTGATGATGTACGGCAAAGGCTACTTTGAGCCTATCGTCGAACTGACTTTCAAATACAAGCGCGTGCTGATTTACGGCATGAAACCCGAAATCACCATCACTTACCGACCTTGCGAGGCCGCCAAAATCATCTTCGACTACGAGATTCGCGACACCGAAACGGGCGAAGTCGTGGTGACAGGCCGTTCCGTGCAGGTTTTCATGGACAAAGACAGCCACCAACTCGTCTTGACAAGCCCCGACTTCTACGAGGAATGGAAACGGAAATGGGAGGTAAACGTATGATTGTCAGCGTGGCACATAACATCCTTTCGCCTTTGGGCATGACTTCAGCCGAGAACTATGCGGCGGTGAAGGCAGGTCGCACGGAACTGAAGCGCCACGATGGACTTTGGAACCTGCCCGAACCTTTCACGGCCTCGCTAATGGATAGGGAAAAGGTGGAAGATGTGTTCTCTGAAATCGCTGACAATAAACGATATACCTTTTTCGAGAAGATGATCATCCTCTCGGCGAAAAGGGCTTTGGAGCAAACCAGCATCGACCCGACTTCAAGCAAGGTGCTGTTCATCCTTTCCACCACGAAAGGCAACGTTTTCCTTTTGGACAAGCGCGAAACGAGTTTCCTAAAGGAAAGGGTTTTGCTCGGAGCAGCCGCCCGACAGATGACCGAATTTTTCCACAGTTCCAACACGCCAATAGTGGTTTCAAACGCTTGCATTTCAGGTGTTTGCGCTCAAATTGAAGCGATGCGTAATCTGGAAAGCGGCGCGTTCGACTTTGTCGTTACGGTGGGTTGCGATGTGCAGTCGGCGTTCATCGTGTCGGGATTCCAGTCGTTCAAGGCCTTGTCGATGGAATCCTGCAAACCTTTCGACGCGAACCGAACAGGCCTCAATCTCGGCGATGCAGCAGCGACCATCATCTATACGAGAAAAGACAAAATCACTGAAAATGAATGGGTTGCTTGTCGCGGCGCGATTCGCAACGATGCCAACCACATCAGCGGGCCGTCGCGCACGGGTGAAGGCAGTTATCGCGCTTTGAAAACCGCTATCGGTGCCTTGAATCCCGACGAAATTGCCTTCATTAACGCGCACGGAACGGCGACCGAGTATAATGACGAGATGGAGTCCGTCGCCATCGAGCGGGCTGGACTGGCGCAAGTGCCGGTGAACGGCTTGAAAGGCTATTTCGGCCACACGATGGGCGCGGCGGGCATTTTGGAAACCATACTTTCCATGTGCGCCATCGACGACAATAACATATTGGCAACCAAAGGTTTCGACACTATCGGCGTGACGCATCCTTTGCTGCTTTCCAACCAAAACCAACCCACCGACAAAAAGGCTTTCATCAAATTGTTGTCGGGCTTCGGCGGTTGCAATGCGGCCCTGCTGATGGCGAAAGGAGGTGCGTCATGCTAAAGGTTTACATTAATCCAGAAAAGGTGACGGTCAATGATAAACCATTGTCACACAAGGAGAAAGGTGCTGCCTTGCTGGCCGAACTCTATCGCAACCACATCGGCGACTATCCGAAATTCTTCAAGATGGACACACTGAGCAAGTTGGGATTTGTCGCTTCCGAATTGCTGTTGCAGGCCGAAGGCAAACCCCGTTTCGAGCCGCGTGAGGACCGTGCTGTCATCTTTTTCAACAAAAGCGCTTCCTTGCAGGCCGACACCGCCTATCAAGCTACCATACAAGACGCGGAGAATTTTTTCCCGAGTCCGGCGGCGTTTGTCTATACCTTGCCCAACATCGTGACGGGCGAAATCGCCATCCGCAACAAGTATTTCGGCGAAACCTCATTCATCGTCTTGCCCGACCGCGACCCGCAAATCATGGCACGACAATTGCGGTTGGCTTTCCTCGACCCGATGACCGAAAGCATCCTCGGCGGCTGGCTCGACTGCACCGACGAAAACCACTTTGAAGCCGAAATCTATCTTCTATACAAATCTTAAATCTTTGAATCTTAAATCTTTAAATACAAAACCATGGACGAACTGATTTACACCCTAAAACAACAAATCATCGAGGCACTGAACCTCGAAGACATGAAACCCGAAGACATCGACGAGAACGCCTCCTTGTTTGGCGAAGGCCTCGGCCTCGATTCCATTGACGCTCTGGAACTTATCGTGCTGATGGAGAAGAACTATGGCATCAAGTTGAAAGACCCGTCGCAAGGCAAGGAAATCTTCAAGTCGGTGGCAGTGATGGCCGATTACATCTCGAAAAACCGCACGAAATAAGCGATGAAGCCGATACTGGTCACAGGAATGGGTGTCGTTTCGGCGATAGGCTTGGGCAAAGCGCAAACGTTGGAGGCTTTGTTGGCCAACCGCTCGGGCGTGGGCGAGTTGAAGTACCTCAAGACGGAACACAAGGAGTTTCCTGTCGGAGAGGTACAACTGACTGATGCTGAGATGCGTAAGCGTTTGGACATCGCTGAAGATGCCGTCACCACACGCACCGCATTAATGGGAATGCTCGCCTTGGAAGAGGCTTTGGCCGATGCCCGCCTGACGCAAGAAATGCTGCCCCAAGTGGGCTTCATTTCGGGCACCACGGTGGGCGGCATGGACATGAGCGAGCAGTTCTACCTCGACTACATCCACGGCGAGGCGCACAAGGAATACATCGCCGCGCACGACTGCGGCAGTTGCACGGAAATGACGGCCAAGCGTTTCGGGAAGTTCGCCTTCGTGACCACACTTTCAACCGCCTGTTCCTCGGCGGCCAATGCCATCATATTGGGAGCCAATATGATACGCTGCGGAGAGGCCGACATTGTCGTGGTGGGCGGCAGCGAGTGCATCACCAAATTCCACCTCAACGGCTTCAATTCGCTAATGATCCTCGACACCCAGCCCTGCCGGCCCTTCGACGCCACGCGCAACGGCCTCAATTTGGGCGAAGGCGCGGCCTATCTCGTTTTGGAATCGGAAGAAAGCGCGAAAAAGCGTGGCGCGAAGGCCCAAGCCTTGCTTTCGGGCTACGGCAACGCCTGCGATGCGTTCCACCAAACGGCCTCTTCACCCGATGGCGAAGGTGCTTTTCGCGCCATGAAAGAAGCCTTGGAACTCGCTGGTTTACAGCCTTCTGAAATCGACTACATCAACGCGCACGGCACGGGAACGCCCAACAACGACGTGAGCGAAAGCCAGGCCATGAAGCGGCTTTTCGGCGACAAGGTGCCACCCGTTTCCTCGACCAAGCCTTTCACGGGACACACGACGAGCGCGTCGGGTTCCATCGAGGCGGTGTTCTGCATCCTGGCCCTGCAAAACGGCTTCGTGCCGGTCAATCTGAACTGGTCGCAAGCAATGGAGGACGGCGTTGTGCCTGTTTCTCAACCGACCAAAAAAGCCTTGAACCACATTCTTTGCAATGCCTTCGGCTTCGGCGGAAACGATTCGTCACTGCTGCTGTCGAATGCAGACTTCTCTCTTAACCGTCATTGCGGGCTTGACCCGCAATCTCCTAAGCGACAAGAACCTGTTTTCGTCCTTTCCGCCAAGCAAATCTCCATCCAACAGCCGCTGAACGAAGACTGGATGCAGAACGCAGAAACACACGAAACTAGACCCGAGTTTCAAGGATTATATTTCGCCCATCGAGGCAAGGCGCATGGGAAAGATACTGAAACGTGCCGTGGCCACCTCCAAGGAAGCCATTAAAGACGCTGAAATGGAAAGCGTTGATGCCATCATCACGGGAACAGGTTACGGTTGCATCGAAAACACCGAGTTTTTCCTCGACGCGCTCTCCACCGAGGGCGAGCAACTGCTGAAACCGACTTATTTCATGCAATCGACGCACAACACCATCAGTTCGTTGGTGGCCATCCAGACCAAAAACCACGGCTACAATGCGACCTACGCGCACAAAGGCGTTTCGTTCGACAGCGCCTTGCAGGACGCTTGGTGGCAGTTCCAACTTGGCAAAATCAATTCCGCTCTGGTGGGCGGCCACGACGAGATGACGGAAACCTTCTACCACATATTGAAAAAAGGCGGCGTGATGGGCATGGACGATGAAAAGTGCGGCGAGGCCGCCGTTTCTGTGGTACTTTCCCGTCATTGCGAGGAATCTGCTGCCGCTTCGCGTCATTGCGAGGAGGAACGACGAAGCAATCCAGAGAAGAGCTATTTATGCAAACTCATCGGTTTCCAAATGCTTCACCAACCTTCGCAAAACGCCTTGGTGGATGCCGTCGCAACGCTGCTCGGCAATCACGAGGGCGACCGTGCCTATCGCGAGGAAGCCAAAACCCTGTTCGGCGACAAGCCTTTGTTGCGCTACAAGCACCTCTTTGGCGAGAGTTTCACGGCCTCTGGATTGGGCTTTTATGTGGCCGCGCAGTGCCTCAAGGCGGGTCGTGTGCCCGCTTCGCTGTTCGTTGATGCAAAAGAAATCCGCGACATGCAGCCGAAGTGCATCCTGTTGTATAACCGTTCCGACGGAAAGAATGTCTCACTAACCTTGTTGGAGGCTTGATTATGTGGAAATTGATGGGTTTGGTCGCAATGCAGACGCTCTTCCTTTCGGGAGGACAGGTGCTGCTCAAGTTGGCGATGCAGCAATTGGGCAAGTTTGAGTGGTCGTGGGCCTATTTCAAAAGCGTGCTCACCGATTGGTGGCTTTTGGCTTGTGGCATCAGTTTTGGCGTGGCCACGGTGCTTTGGCTCTACATCCTGAAAAAATTCCCGTTCAGCCAAGCCTATCCCTTGACAAGCCTTTCCTTCGTGTTTGGCATGATTGCCGCATGGCTCGTTTTCGGCGAGAGCATCCCCTTCTCGCGCTGGATTGGCCTGGTTCTTGTAGTGTTGGGGTGTTTCCTAATCATGAAATGAGATGAAAAGATTCCTTTTATTAATGGTGTTGGCGGTCATGGGCATTGTGGCTCAAGCACAAACACAACTTGCTGATACTCAAAGCAAAGAAGTAATCAACCAACTGACACAAGCGGCGACAACGATGCAAACGATGCAGTGCCGTTTTGTGCAGGAAAAGGCCTCGACCATGTTGGCCGAGCCTTCCATTTCGGAGGGAACAATGCACTATGTTGCACCCGACAAAATGCGTTGGGAATACACAAAACCTTACGCTTTTTCGCTGATAGTCAATGGCGAGCGCATCGTCAAGGTGACGGACGGCAAGTCCGAGGTGCTGGACGGCAATTCGAGCCGGATGTACCAAGGCATCGTCAATATCATCATGGGCAGCGCCTCGGGCAAGAAATTGTTCGATGCTTCGGTGTTCGATATGGCACTCTACGATGACGACGCATTTTGGAAGGCCGAAATGACCCCCAAGCGCCGCGACATGAAGCGAATGTTCAGCCGTTTGGTGTTTCGTTTCGACAAAAAAACCAACGGCATCAGCCGCGTGGAGTTCATCGGCTCGAATGGCGATGTTACTTTGATTCGGTTTGAGGGGATGAAAGTCAATGAAACGATACCAGAAGAGAGGTTTCAATAAGGCCTAAAAACGAGACGATAGTAGTCGGAATCGCACTTTTTTTTCGAGATTCTGACTATCATCGTTTAAGCAAATCTTTTTATGCTGCCAATGTCCCAGTAAAAGAAATAAATGCTTATTTTTGCCCCTTAATAATCAGAGTAACAATGTACTTCTCAGACAACCTCTTCATCATAAAAACCACCGAGGAGACCGAAACCGGCTTCACGGCGCGGCTGTGCTGCAATCCCGCACATCCTGTGTATCAGGCGCATTTTCCGGGCAACCCGATTACGCCAGGGGCTTGTCTGCTGAAAACTGCTGGTGAGGTGCTGCAACAGAAAACGGGCCGACCGCTCTACCTGAAGTCGTCGAAGAACATTAAATACCTCAACATTCTGATTCCCGCCGAGGGGAAGGAAGTGCGTTTCGAGTTTTCGGGCATCGCTGAAACCGAAACAGGCTGCAAGACCCAACTCGTCATCGCTGACGATACCGCTGTTTATTCCAAAATGTCGCTGATTTTCAGTTATGAACCGCTCTGACGACATAACGACACGGGCCAAAATGCAGCAAATGAAAGTCTGCACGGTGATGCCCACCTACAACAACGGCGGCACGCTGCGCAATATGGTGGAACGGGTGCTGAATTATTGCGCCGATGTCATCGTTGTCAATGACGGCTGCACCGACAATTCCGCTGAGATTTTGGCTTCTTTCGGAAACGCCATCACCGTGGTCGATTACGACAAAAACCGAGGCAAAGGCTACGCGCTGAAACAAGGCTTCAAGAAAGCCAAGGCTTTGGGCTTCGACTATGCCCTCACCATCGACAGCGACGGCCAGCATTTTCCCGAGGATATTCCGCTGTTTGTCAGTGCGTTGGAGAAAAACAAAGAAGCCTTGATTGTGGGTAGCCGCAACTTGAACCAAGAGAACATGCCAGGCGGGAACACCTTCGCCAACAAGTTTTCCAATTTTTGGTTCAAGGTGCAAACAGGGATTGATTTGCCCGACACGCAAACGGGTTTTCGACTTTATCCTTTGCGGCGTTTGCCTAAGATTTTCAGTTCGCGATATGAGGCCGAACTCGCGCTTTTGGTCTTCTCGGCTTGGCGCGGAATAGACCTTATTCCAGTAAAAATCAATGTGTTATATCCTGAAAACCGCGTGACGCATTTCCGCCCGTTTTGGGACTTTTTCCGCATCAGCGTACTGAACACATTGCTTTGTTTGGTGGCCGTCGTCTATGGCTGGCCTTCGCGCTTGATTCACAAAATGTTAAGGAGGAAAACGGCATGAATAAGTTTTTCCTTTCAGTCTATGACCATTTGTCGAAAAACCGACCGCTATCGATAGCCTTGTTGCTGGTTGTCACGGCTTTATGTGTGTTTTCGGCCTTGCGTTTGGACTACAAGGAGAACATTGCCGACTCAAGGAGAACATTGCCGACTTTCTGCCCACCGACCCCGAAAAGGAGCGTTACACTTCGGTTTACGACGACCTCAGCAACCAAGGGCAAATCACGGTCATTTTTGCCGCCGACACTGCAAAACTTGTCGCCGACGAAGCTCTTGACGCCCTGATGGACGCGATGGATGCCTTTGAGGAAAACTGGAGAAAAGCAGATACCGCATTATTAGTCAATGATTTGCGGTGTAAAGTGGATGGAAGCCAAGTGTTTGACGCCATCGATTTCATCCGCGAGAACCCGCCTCTGTTTTTGACCGAAGCCGACTATCGCCGAATGGATTCCCTTTTGGCCGAACCCGACTATGTGGCCTCTTGCATGACTAACCTCAAGCGGATGATGGCCATGCCCACGGCGGGTTTCGTGGTGGATGGGGTGAAAACCGACC
>CADAVB010000071.1 GCA_902791165.1 uncultured Bacteroidia bacterium | reverse complement strand
GGACAAAATTGACCTGAATATCAAACCCTTTGGTACACAAGAGATTAACATTGAGCGTTTGCGCATTTACGGCAATCCCGGCGAGGAGTTTTTCATTCGTTTTTCGGTGAAACTGAAAGAAGACCAACCTTTTATGCCCGCTGGGACGGAAGTCGCTTACGATGAGTTCAAGTTGGATTGGCCTTCGGCACCGTTGGAGCCTTTACCAAAGGAGAAACCGGTGCAATTTAATTCGAGTAGCGGTTCGGTCTATAATGAGGTTTTCGCAGTAACGTTCGACAAGGCTTCGGGTGCTATTTCTTCGTATGTCGTTAAAGGTCAAGAACTTTTGAAAGGAGAACTTCGCGATAATTTCTGGCGCGCGCCAACTTTGAATGATGAAGTGGACGGTTGGGCTTTGCCCCGATGGAAAAAGGCGGGTTTGCAACACCTAACGACCAAGACGGGCTGCTTGCATTTTGAAAGGCTTGATGCCAACACAGTAGCGGTCAATGTCAATGTGGAGTATTATGATGGCATGGGACATCTGCAAATCGTGGCCAATAAGTTGTATCTCATTGACGGCGAGGGTAATGTCAGTATTACCAACCGCGTTGAGCCGATGGAAACGGTGACTTCTTTCCCGAAAATTGGGATGCAGTTCCGTGTGCCGTTGGACTACAGGAATCTGACTTGGTTTGGCAAGGACACGGAGAACTATCCTGACAGAAACGCTTCAGGCAAGATGGGTGTATATACGGAGAAAGAGTATAATCTGTATGATAACCATGTTGTTCCACAGGACGATGGCAACCATTCCGACACGCGCTGGCTATCCTTGACGAGCGAAAAGTCTAAGGCCGGTTTGTTTGTTACCATGCCCGAACCGTTCAATTTCAGCGCTTATAACTTTGATGATGACAACCTTACCGCTGCTCGTCGCCACAACCAATTGAATCACACCGATTTCTTGACGGTGAATGTGGACTACAAACAAGCACCCATCGGAACGGCGACATGCGGCCCAGGCGTGGATGAGAAGTATGTGCTTGGCAATCAGGTGTATGAATACACGATGCTTCTTCGCGCTTTTGATACGAAGACGGAAGACCCGATAGAGTTGACTCGTTTTCAATTGCCCGAGGTGGATTCCATCATGGTTCCGATGCCCGAAATCAAGGCGATGATGGCAGGGAAGGAGGACTTTAGCATATTCAACCGTCCGCTGACCATCTCCATGACTTGTTCCGACACCGAGGCCGAAATCCGCTACACCACCGATGGCAGCGAACCTACGATGAAGTCCTCACTTTACAAATCGTCGTTCGTCATCACCAAAACCTGTACCATCAAGGCGAAGGCCTTCAAGAAAGGCAAGGTTTCCTCGTTTGTTGCCCTAAAGCAATTCAATCGCCTGAATATCAAGAATACAACTTTCGTCAATCCGCCTGCGGAGCGTTACGGTAAAGAGGCCGACATTGCCCTGATGGACGGCAAGAAAGGCACCGCTGGCGACTATTACAACGATTGGCTCGGTTTCGAGGGCTGCGACATGGACGCTACCATAGAACTGGCTTTCCCGACGGACATCAGCACGGTGAGAATCGGCGTTTGCCACGAGCCTAATAATTGGGTGGTTTGGCCCAAGTCGGTGAAAGTCAGCTTCTCGAAAGACGGGAAGGACTTCACGGAATGGCAAAACGCCGAGCTACCTGTTTTCAACAATCCCGACAAGATGCATGGCTTTGGTCGCATCGAAGCCCGTGCCCGAGTGAACGAGAAACAGACGAAGTTCATCAGAGTAAAGCTTGAAAACCAGGGCGTTCTTCCCGAATGGCATCCCTACAAGGGCGAGAAGGCTTGGGTGATGGTGGATGAAGTTAGTGTGGAGTGAGGAGTTAGGAGTTAGGGGTAATCACTTTAACTATTTGCTTTATGGCTTTGAACCCTTCAGGAATCGGGAACATCGGGAAGGTGTGAAACATGCCTTCGTATTCGATGAAATGTCCTGTTTTTCCGGCGTTTTCGTAAACTTCCTTCAAGAAGAGTGAGTCGGGCTTGAGGATTTCGTTGGAGCCGAAAATGACATTCAGGTTGTCGATGCCGCTCATGTCGCCAAACACGGGGCTGACCCAAGGATGCCGAGCGGGCAGGTTGTCTTGCCAAACGGCATTCAGGATGATGACGCGGTCGAGTTGAAGCATGGGGTCAAGGTCTTGCAAAGCGCTCATTTCCAGTTTTTTGCTGTGGCTTAGATCAACGCAAGGGGATAGGAGGGTGAGGGTTTGGGGTTTTTGCCAGCCCTGCTTGGCGGCTTCTTGCGCCATGACCAAACACAGGCAGCCTCCTGCTGAGTCGCCGACGAAGTGGATTTCGTCATAATCCTGGTTTTCAACGTAATGCTGATAAAAATCCAGCAAGGTCGTCACGCAGAAAGCACAGTTGTATTCGGGCGATTTGGGATAGATGGGCATAATGAGGTCGCAGTGGGTGCGAAGGCAGAGGTCGTGCATGAAGCGCCAATGGAAGAACACGGGCGGATAGATGAACGCGCCGCCGTGGAGGTAGAAGATGAGCTTGCGCGAAGGGCGTTCATGCTTGAAGTATTGCATTTCGTAACCCGTTGAGGCCGTGTAGGTTTCGGGCGTGAAATAGCCTCTGAAATAGCGAGGCACACGCACGGTGCGGCGGTTCTCGCGGCGGCAATGCTCTAATTCTTCTTGCACTTCGTCAGGTGTGGCATCGCGCAACTGCTTGAACATCAATTTTAAATACTTTTCGGTAAAGGCGGTTCCTGCGTTCATTTTCTTTGGTAGATTCTAAGGTCGAACATGGGGGCGGCGGCCAAGACGTGGTCGAAGATGTCGCTTTGGATTTCCTCGTAGTTGATCCACTTTTTGTCGCTGCTGAAAGCGTAAATCTGCATCGGGATGCCGACCTCGGTGGGTTGCAGTTGGCGCACCATCATGGTCAAGTTGTGGTTCAGTTTGGGGTTGTTGTTCAAATAGGCCTTGATGTAGGCGCGGAAGATGCCGAGGTTGGTCTGTTGCCGCCCGTTCATAATCTCGCTCGTGTCGATGCGGTTGGCCTTGTTGTATTCTTGAATGTCTTCCTCCTTTTGGATGATATAGTCTCTCACGAGATTGTAATGCTTGTATTTTTCCAGCATCTCAGGCGTGCAATATTGGATGGTGTTCACGTCGATGTTGAAGCTGCGCGAGATGCGCCGTCCGCCCGATTCCGACATGCCGCGCCAGTTGGTGAACGGACTGGAAACCAGTGTGTATGTGGGAATGGTGGTGATGGTGTTGTCCCAGTTCTGAACCTTCACGGTAGTAAGGTTGATTTCTTGCACAACGCCATCGGCAGGTCCTGTCACAATCCAGTCGCCGATGCGAAGCATATCGTTGATTGACAGTTGGATGCTACCCACAAAGCCTTTGATGGAGTCTTGGAAAATCAGCATGAGCACAGCGGAGAGGGTGCCCAAGCCGATGACGATGGTACCCACACTCTTGCCGAGCAAAAAAGCGGCGATGAGCAGCACGCAAACGGCATAAAGGATGCCCTTTATGACCTGAATCAATCCCTCGATGGGTTTCAGCTTCGACATCTCGAAGGAGTTGTAGAGGTCGTGGGCTGTATTCACCAAGGCAAGGAGAACCGATGTGTAAGTGATTATCTCATAAATCTTTACGATTTTTATAATGATCTCAATCGCGTCGGGGAAACTCGGCAGGGTGTCGTTGGCGAAATACTTGATGAGGATGGCAGGGATGAGCAGGCAGATGCGCACCAGCACCTTGTTCTTGATGAGCAGGTCGTCGTATTTCGAGGGCGTGCGTAGAATGAGGGAATGCACGGTCCTATTGACAAGGAGTCGTGCCAAGAAATAAACGCCGATGCTGAGCAGCAGCAAAGAAAGGGCCGCTGTCGCCTCGGCCAAGCCTGTTGCCATGTTTGGGCTGATGCCCATGCGCAAGTTCAAATTGTGGAGAATCTCCAAGTACTTGTCGATCATATTCCGCTGATTTTGGTCTTGTTGTATCCTTTTTGAAGCAGCAGTGCCAGCACTTTCTCACGAAAGTCGCCTTGCAGCAGGATTTCGCCGTCTTTCACGCTACCGCCCACGCCACAGGCCGATTTCAGTTCTTTGCCAAGCGTGGCCAAATCGAAGTCGGAGCCTTGGAATCCACTCACCACAGTTACTTTCTTTCCCGCGCGTTGCTTTTTGTCAAGCATGACGCGGAGGTTTTGCTTGGCAGGTTCAAGGGTCAAGGGTTCTTCTTCGCCGTAGTCGAAGACAAAATCGGGGTTGGTGGAATAAACGGTGCCGTTATTGTCGCTCTTGTGTTTCATTGTCGTAGGGATTGGTGATGCTATCTTGTTTATAATATAACTTGTTGTTAATCATTCTGTTGTTGTATTCTTGAAGAAAACGATAGAGTTTTTCGAAAATGTCGGGGCATTGCAGTCGGTCGATGAGATTGTCGGTCAGCAAAGGGTCGGTTTGGGGTTTGTAGATGCCAAAAGAGTTTTCGCCGTCTGACTGAACGAGGTAATGCCCGTCGCAGTATTGATAAGTAAGGTTGTAATAGCTGATGAAGGCGGGGTCGCTGAGCGAGTCGAAAAGGTTGCGCCCGAAGGCAAACAGAGTGTCGTTGATGCTCATCGCGGAAAGGATTGACGGGCCGAGGTCGATTTGTTGTGCGATTTCAGGGCATTGTCGCGCTTCAATTTTTTCAGGCCAATAGAAGGCCACGGGGATAGCGTACATGCCCCAAACGTTGCTGTATTCGGGCTGGAAGTGCTCGCTGTTGGAATAATCGGAAGTGATGACAAACAGCGTGTTGTGGAACCAGGGCATCTGCGAGGCGGTGACAAAGAAGTCGCGCAAGGCATGGTCGGTATAGTAAACGGTTTTCTCGAAGCCGGTCCAATAGTAGCTTTCTTCGGGGAAGACGAAATTGTTCGGCACGGTGTAGGGATAGCGCGACGAGAGCATATAAACAGCGGAGGCAAAAGGACCGTGGAGGCGGTTGAGCGCGAGAGCGGCGTATTGCATGAATGGCCCGTCATAAATGCCCCACCGGCCGTCGTAGTCGCTGTCGTCGCCATACTCGGTGCGCCCGAAATAGTTCTTGAACCCAGCGCGACACGAGAACGTGTCGTAACCCATCACGCCGTTGTCGCCGCCGTGTATGAAAATGGTATTGTAGCCTCGTTTTTGAAGGTGTTGCGCAAAGGCATCGAAGTCATTATTGGCGTACGGCGAGCTGATGAATGAGGTGTTCATCAGCGAGGGCAGACTGGCAAGCAAGGCTGGAAAAGCCTCCAAGCTGCGGCGACTATTGGAACGCCCGTCGAAGGTAAGGCTCTGCGCCAAAAGCGAGTCCAGAAAAGGGGTCAATTGATAGCGGTGCGCGGGATTGTAGTAGCCAATCATCTCTTGGCCGATGCTTTTCATGACAATCAAGACCAAATTGGCAGGAATAGTGTCGGCTGCCAAACTGTCGTTCACCATGAAGCGATTGGCTTCCAATCCTTTGTGAGCTTTAAAATCGGGGTCGTCAGGAAACTGGTTCCAGGCTTCCAATTGGGCGTCTTGACCGTTGAGGAGGCAGAAAGGCGTGTTGAGCAGGATGGGGGCGTTTTGCGAGTCGGTGTATTGGCGCGCGGTTTCCATACTGATGGGTTTGGCTTGCAGTCCGCCGCGCCAGGCAATGAAACTGAGGCCAAGCATGAGGACAAGGCTGATGGCTTGTCGCGGCAGCCAGCGCGATTCGGTTTCCTTGATGGGCTCGCGAAGACGTGTGTGGCGTGTTACAACGTTGATTACCAATAGGAATAGCACGAACATTACGATAAGGTACCAATAATCGAACACAACTTGCCCAAGAATGCCCCACGAGAACTCTTCGGAATGGCCCAATTGCTTGAAAAAGTCGGCCGTTATATGTTTTCCGAAGAAATGGAAGCACACAATATCCATGAAATTCAGGAAGATGGCAATACCGTTCGACACGATATAAATAGCGTCTATAATGCGTTGTGGTATCTTGTTGATGATTTTTCGGGAAGGGAAACAATAATAAATAATGAGTGGCAAATTGAGCGCCATGATGACAGAAAGGTCGAATCGCATCCCCTTGAAATAGAGGCCAAACGACTGTCCGAGCGTCAGTTGATGAAAAAACTGAAGGTTGAACAGATAGACGAGCCATCTGCTGATACTGAAGGTTGTCAGGATGGCCAAAATCCTGTAAATCAGCATTGCGATAGGAGAGGAGAGCCACTCCTTCTGGATTTTCTTTCGGGTTTGATAGCGCATGCTTTTTTCCGTTTGCGTTGCAAATTTACAGAAAAAAGATGTATCTTTGCGCAAAATTCGCCGAATATGAAAATACGTGTTCTTTTTGCCTGCCTCTTTTCGCTGGCTTCCTTCACGATGACAGCCCAGGAAAGCTTTCCGCAATATGGCAAGCCCGTCGATATTCCAATCTATCTTTCGGCCACTTTTGGTGAGATTCGTCCCAACCACATCCACGCTGGATTGGACATCAAGACGCAGGCCGTCGAAGGCAAGAAAATCTACGCCGTGGCCGATGGCTATGTCAGCCGCATCGGGGTTTCGCCTTATGGCTACGGACACGTGCTCTACATTACGCACTATGATGGCTACACGAGCGTATATGCCCACCTTCAACGTTTTTCAGGCGCAATTGCCAAATACGTGAAACAATACCAATACCGCAACAAGCAATTCGCCGTCCAGATTTATCCCGACAAAGACAAGTTCCCCGTCAAAAAAGGCGATCTGATTGCCTATTCGGGCAACTCTGGGGGCTCAGGCGGACCGCACCTTCATTTCGAAATCCGCCACACGGCGAGCGAAAAACCCGTCAATCCACTTTATTTCGGTTACAAGATCGAAGACAACGTAAAGCCATTAATACAAGGTGTGTCGGTGTATGCCTTGGGCGACAATTCGATCATCGAAGGTGATTACAAACCAGTGTATTATGCCGTCGAGGGGGGCAATGGAAAATTCAAGCTGAAGGAAAAAACTGTGGTTACGGGTAACGGCGAAATCGCTTTCGGCATCTGCACCTACGACCAGGTAGGCACTTCGACCAACAAAAACGGGCCGTATCTTTATGAGCTTTTCTTGGATGACGAATTGGCCTTCCAAGTGGAATGTGACAGCTTTTCCTACAGCGAGCCACGCTATGTGAACAGCCTCTTGGATTATCGCCACTACAAGCAGAAAAAGTCGAGCTATGTGCGCACCGAAACCGATCCGTTCAACAAACTCCAGATGATTGCAATGCGCAACGGAACGGTCATGGTGGAAGAGGGCGACACGGTAAATGTGCGCTTCAAGATAAGCGATTTTGCGGGCAACGCTTCCGAAGTCGGCTTCAAGCTGGTTGGGGTGGCACCCGTTGAGGTAGAACGCCCTATGCGCAACCGCAGCGAGTATTTCGTGAAAGCAGACGGTTCGATCAACAACGAGATTCTCATCGACGATTTCCATGTGACGATGGAAAAAGGCACACTGTTTCGCGACGAATGGATACAGACTGGGCACCGTGAAGAAAGAGGCTGCTGCTCGCAGGTTTATCGTTTCGGCGACGATGGTATGACCACTTTCAAGAACTACACACTTCGCATCCGTCCCGACGAAAAATGGGCCGACCATCCCCGTAAGTTCATTGCCTATATCGACAACAACGGTAAAGTGTCGTCGCTCGGCGGCAAGATGAAAAACGGCTGGATGGAGGTGCAAACCCGATCGATGGGTGAGTTTGTGGTCAAAATCGACTCGGTGGCACCCGTAGTGAAGGCTTCCAATTTCAAGGACGGACAATCCGTGAAAGAACTGAAATCATTGCGTTTCAAGATTTCCGACGACATGACTGGCATCGAAAACTACGACATCTATTTGGACGATGTTTGGGTGCTCGGCCAATACGATGCCAAAAACGCGCTTCTTTATTACGATTTCGACGAGAAAATCAAGGCCGGAACCAACAAAGTGAAGGTCGTTGTGACGGATGGCGCGGGCAACAAGAAAACAGCAAATTGGAAGGTGACGTATTGAGTGTTTTTTGAAAAAAAGAGGTTTGCTAACGAAAAAAATAAAAAAAATTGTTTGCCAATAAAAAAAAAACGTATCTTTGCAGTGTAATTATTCACTAACTAATCAATAGGAGAGACACTATCGAGAGATTTATACCCTTTATTAACAAGCACTTACGTTGAGTGCACAAAGAAAGGGGGACCACATGTCCAACATAGTGAAAAGCGACAAAGAATTGATTGAACGCTACCAAAACGGCGACGTTCACAGTTTTGAATTATTGATTGGTAGATACCAGAAACAAGTTTATTCCTACATACTCACGCTCGTGAAAGACAAGCAGTTGGCCGATGATGTCTTTCAGGA
>CADAVB010000070.1 GCA_902791165.1 uncultured Bacteroidia bacterium | reverse complement strand
GTTTGAGATTCGGGTGAAGTGAGGTTAGGCTTTCGGCAGCAAATAGCGGTTAACCAAATTCTTCATCATCTCTTCAGTCAAGTTCGACAAGCCCGTTTCGGTTATCTCGATATGCTCTTGAATACCCTTGCGAAGGATGTACTTGTAAGCCTTGCCGTCAATCGTGGCGTGTAGGTGGTAGTTGCCTTTGTAGGCTGCCTCAATGTGCGCGTCCGCGATGTCGCGTCCAGATAGGGAAAACGAAAACGCCTTTTGGCTTGCTGCGAATCCCCATGCGGAAAGATGTTCGGACAAACAACTTTCGATGCGGCCAATCCATTCCTCTCGAACGCCGTTCTTCTGCGCCAAAGTCCTGAAATTCATGACGGCAGCCGCGACCTTTCTAATAATGGCCTCTGGTGTGCGAATGCCGTTTTCGCCCGCAAAAGAAATGATGTCCTCAAAACTAATGTTTTGAACCTTTCCGCCGATGGTTAGGCAATGTTCCTTGTTGGGCAGATAGCCGCCCGTGTCGAAAATATAGGTCAGGTCGTAGGCAGGGGAGAGCCGCCACAAACCTTGTCGGTTCATGATAAACGTGAAGTTCTTGTGGTGGTCGTCGGTGTTGTTGGCAAGGATGTTGAAAACGAGCCTGCGGAAAACCTCTTGGCAATCGACTTCGGGCAAATGCAGTCTGCGGCAAACCGTAAGCAGTCTCTCGTAACTGTTGGCTTCGGGGTCCATCGCCGCAAGGGTTTGGGTGTGGAGTTTCCCAGTTTCATTGCGGTCGAAACGCTTGGTTAGGAAGTGCTTCGTGCCTTCCACTTCGAGCAGCCGCGACTCCATCATGTTGATGCCTGCCGCCAAAGCCATTTCATAATAAGTCTGCTCCAACTCGGCAGAAGAGCGTTTTTCGTCGCCAAATTTCAGTAGATAATAGTCGAAGTTCGGCTCGACGCCAATTTGCCCCGAGCGAATTTCTCCCGTTTCCTTGTTGATGGCGATGATGCCCTTGGGCTGACGGCCTCCCGCCGATGTCCCGACGGAAATCAGGGATTGCAAAGTGAGCGACTCGTCGGGCAAAATCTTCACGTTTTCGCGTTCTAAGGCTATCTTCTCCGCCAAGTTGGCCAAAGCTTTGATGTCGATTTTGTCCGTCATCGCGCCGCGCTCTATCTCTGGAACGAACTCCAACGCCCCCATGCCGCGCTTGCCGATAAACGCCAGCTTTTCCAACGATGAGACACTCCTTTCGGAAAGGTGGTTTTCCTTGCGCCACTGGTCAAAAAGTTGATTGCCCCATGCGTCGGGAAGCGAGTCAGCGATGAAGGAGGGCAGTTTTTGGTAGATGCGCTCCGTTTCGCCGAAAATGGCGCGGGTGCTCAAAGGATGATGGATGGAGGCCATCAAGGGCGCGATGTCCAAGTTCCCGCGCAGAAACTCTGGATTGTAGGTGAAATAGGACAGGCGACGGCCTTCGTGCCACGCCAAGCGGCCGATTTCTATGCCCCAAAGGAATATTTTCAATGCTTCTTTGGCTTCGCCGAACTCTCTCACGACTCGGCCATTCAAGCGAGCTTGATGGCTCTCACTGTTCGTTCGTTTCATGTTCTTTATGTCTTTTTATGCCGCACACGCTGTGCTTTTTTTTGTTTGTCGTTATACAAATAAGGTGATTCCGGCTGTTCGGGTATTAGTTCGTTCAGGTCGTTGATGCTTCCGACGGCTTTCAAAAGCAAAAGGAATGTGCCGAGCGAGATGTTTTTGACCGCGCCGTTCTCGAATCGATAAACTGTCAGCAAGGACACTCCCGCCATTTCCGCCACTTCTTTCTGCGTCATGTTGGCTCTCAACCGATAATCCTTGAAACGTGAGCCTAAAAGCCTCACCAATTCGGTTGCTGAATATTCTGAATAATCTTCCATTATAAATTAAAATATCTGATAATTTAATGCCTAAAAATGTATATAAAACTACATATATGTAAAATATGCTGCAAAAGTACACATTTTTTCTCAATTGAAACAAAAAAACATTCAAAATGGTCTAAAAATCTGTATTTTTGCCGTTGAAAAACTATAAAACACATGGAAAATGAATAAGTTATTTAAGACCATGCTTTATGCTTTACTTGTTTTGTCTTTTTGCTCTTGTCATCAAGCAGAAGAGAAGGTAAAGTATTACCCGAATGGCCAAATTGAAGAGATTTGTACTTATAGAAACGGAAAGATGGATGGGAAACTTGTGGTATATTATGAAACGGGCGTGTTGTATGGTGAGGGGAGAATGAGTAAAAACCGATTTGTAGGAGAGTGGAGGGCTTATTATCCAGATGGGAGAATAATGACCATAGAGAAATACAACCGAAGAGGTAAATTGAAAACTTTTGATTCGTGGGATCAGAAAGGGAATCACGTTATTGTTGATGGTACGGGTACATTGGTAACTTATTATCCCAATGGGTCAATAAAACAGATGGCAACCTATAAAGATTGTCATTTTGATGGATCGAATGAAGGATGGTATCCTAATGGACAAAAGGAGCATGAGTTTTTTTACAAAGAAGGCAAACCAACTGGAATTTGGCATTTTTGGAATGAAGATGGAACATTATACCAAACGGAAAACCACATGGAGTAAATAGTTCATGGCGGGCCGATTTCAAGCGAAGGTAAAACCTTCGCGTCAATAAAGGGAAGTCAAATACCCAATGGCCTCCGGCCCCTCATTAAACACCAAATCCAACACACTCAAATCAGCCGCGAAGGGGAACTTGGTGCCAAAAACCTGATAATACGCTGGGAACGAGTCGCTTTCAATCGCCTTTTTCGGGCTAAAAGCTTCGCGCAAGTCGTTCCCAGCCTCGCGGATGTAATCTGTAGTGTGTACGATTTCCTTCTTCACTTTCAGCATCCTCAAAACCGCTTGCAAGGCCGCGTCGTTCAAGTCGATGAGGCGCTCGAAACGGCCTTCAAAGATAGGCCGCAGGTAGTCGTAATAATGGTCGAAATAGGGTCATGGTGTGGTTGCCGTTCACCTTCACCACGGGCACGGTCATGCTCTCCACGCCGTTGGCCGTCATCACGCGGCAGCGGTTGCGGTAGGTCTGCTTGCAGTAGGTCTCCCACACCTCGACAACAGGCGCGTCCTCTTGCAGAAAACGCGCCATGTAGCTGATGCTGGGGAAATAGGCTGTGGTGAACAGGGTCATTTAAGCAGCTGTTCCTCAACGACTTTCTTGTATTCTTGCTCCTGCATGGCTCCGACGCTCATCATCGGCTGGCCTTCCATCGGGACGAAGAGCACCATGGGGATGCTCTTGACTTGGAACGCCGAGGCCAATTCGCGTTCTTGGTCGGTGTTGATTTTGTAAACCAGCAACTTGCCGTCGTATTCCTCAGCCAAACGCTCCATGATGGGCGCGACGCGGCGGCACGGACCGCACCAGTCGGCGTAAAAGTCGATGATGGCAGGCAGCTTCCCTTTGTAATTAAAGGTGTTCGGGTCTTTCTCGAAGTCCCAAACCTTCTTCAAAAACTCATTGTAAGTCAAGTGTTTGACTTTCGATTCGGCTTTCTTCTCTTGTGCGTTGGCGGTAAGGCCAAAAGCTATGATGGCCATAGCGATGAGGATGGATTTTTTCATGGTGTTTGAATTTTCGGGGACAAAAGTAACAAAAATCGTGCTAATGGTGGTTTTTTCTTTAATTTTGCCGAAAAATATTCTGAAACTATGCTCATCGTTAATATCAAGGAATTGGTCGGCATCGAGGAACAAGGCCGACTGCTGAAACGCGGTGCCGAAATGGCCGAAACGGGAAGAATACAAAACGCTTTCCTATTAATTAAAGGTAAGAAAATCGCCGACTACGGCCCGATGGACTCGGAAGTCTGCAAAAAGTATCTAGCTGAAAACCACCGCATTCACGATGTGAAAGGCAGCGTAGTCATGCCTGCTTTCTGCGACTCGCACACGCATTTGGTCTATGCCAACTCGCGCGAGATTGAGTTTGTCGATAAGATTCGCGGCCTCAGTTATGAGGAAATCGCCAAGAGGGGAGGAGGCATCCTCAATTCGGCCAAGGCGACGGCGGCGGCCACCGAGGACGAACTCTACGACATGGCCTGGCAACGCTTGGACGAGGTGATGCGCATGGGCACGGGTGCCGTCGAAATCAAGAGCGGCTACGGCCTGACCACCGAGAGCGAGCTGAAACTTTTGCGCGTCATCCGCCGACTGAAGGAAAACTCGCCTGTAACCATCAAGTCGAACTTCCTCGGCGCGCACGGCATCCCGATGGAATATCGCGGCCACCAAGAGGACTATGTTGATTTGGTCATCAACGAGATGATTCCGCTTGTGGCCTCGGAAGATTTGGCCGACTTCATCGACGTGTTCTGCGACCAAGGTTTCTTCACCGTCGAGGACACCGAGCGCATCCTCATGGCGGGCATCAAATACGGCATGAGGCCGAAAATCCACGCCAACGAAATGGCCATCTCGGGCGGCGTGCAGGTGGGCGTTAAATACGGTGCCATCTCCGTCGATCACCTCGAACAAATGGGTGACGAAGAGATTGAATGTCTGAAAGATACAGAAACCATGCCGACGGTTTTACCAGGCTGCGCTTTCTTCTTGAATCTGCCGCTTTCGCCAGCAAGGAAAATGATTGATTCAGGCTTGCCGGTGGCTATGGCCTCCGACTTCAACCCGGGCACTTCGCCTTCGGGCAACATGCAGCTCATTATGTCGATGGCCTGCATCCGCTACAAGCTAACGCCCGAAGAGGCCCTGAACGCCACCACTTTGAACACCGCCTACGCCATGGGCGTGAGCGACGAGGTGGGCAGCATCAGTCGTGGCAAGTTGGCCAACCTCATCATTACCCAGCCGATGACGCAGCTTGAGTTCATGCCGTATTACTACGGCGCGAACAAGGTGGCCAAAATGATTCTGAACGGAAAATTTGTATAACGAAACCTCTTTGTCATCCTATGAAAAACACTAAATTATTGTGGCTGACGCTTTTGTTGGGGCTGCTGTTTGGTGCTTGCAATAAGAATCGTCTTGACTTCGACCATTTTCAAGGAGTCGCGCTGGAAGGCGAGGCTCTATTGCCTTTGGCGCATTCTTCTTATAGTGTGATGGAATTGATGGAACGCTTTCAAATCGACAGCGTGATTACGACCACCGCATCGGGAAATATGTTCTATCATTATAACTACGAACATCTGAATGGCGTTACTGGAGAGGATTTCATGTTCTTTAGCAACGCCAGCTACGACCAATATTTTTATTTCTCCACACCATTCCCTCTTTTCTTCCAGAATCCCATCGACACTGTGGTGCAAGTTAAGCAAACGGTGGTCTTGGAATCGGAACATGTTTTTGTGAGACAGGCCACATTGAAATCGGGAACTTTCGGTTTCAGCGTTTTTAGCAATCTGGGAGCAATTCAGCGTGTCGTGGTTCGTAGCGACCAAATTAGGGATGCGGAAGGCAATGCTTTCCAATATGTTTATACGCCCGAGGCAGGCAACGCCAGCATTGACTTAGCGGGGTTCCAGTGGGAAAGTGCAGAGGAGAATACGCTGGATTTCGATTTCGAGGTTCATCTGTCGCTGCAAGGTTTGGTGAACAACGATTTGGAATTTCACGCGCATACCGTGGCCTCGAATATCGCATTGAGCCAGATGACGGGTCGGGTTGAGCCTTACGTTTCAAGGAATGTCATCGACACGGTTTTCGACCTTTTCCCCGATAATGTCATGGGCAATCTCATCATCGAGGACATTGACGTGCACCTGAAGATGAGAAACACCTTCGGGATGGCGTCGCGCCTCGTCGTGGATACAACCCTGATCTGGGGACCCGACATGGCACAGATCTCGGTTTTCGACCCCATGCCGTTGGTGATCGATATGGAATACAGCCCTGAATTTCAGGAGGTTTATAATGCGTATCTGACGGGTGTGATACGGTTGATGACACCTGCTCGCTCTCCGCGCATCTGGATGCCATCATCCCATTTAAATTCCTTATCGACGACGTCCATTATCTCGATACGGTCAATATGATGCTTTCGGAGCTTGATTCGCCGGAATGGATCAAAAAACTGACCCTCGAACTGACCCTCAATTCCACCCTGCCTTTTAGACTGAATGGAGGGTTCTATATGTATGATTCTGAACGGGATGAAGTTACAGACATTCTGCTGCAAAACGCCACCCTGTTGGAAGCTTCCTACGACGGGCAAACGAAAACCACAACTGTGGTGCTGGAGGTTACCGAAGACCGACTTCAAAACGTTTTGCGCTCCGACCAAATCATTCTCGACCTTGCCGTGGATACCGAATCACAGGACGTGTCGCTGAATGTCAATCAGACTTTGAACTTCTTCGTGAAAGCCAAAGTGGAATATGATGGTAATGTTGAATTTGAAAAAGAATGAAAATGAGCAAGTTATATAGAGTTTTATGGGTATTGACCCTTTGTTTGCCTTGGGTCGCAAGGGCACAAGAAGTGTCGCCTGTCGATTTCATGCGGATGAACCCGTTCCAAATCAATTCGAATCCCGCCGCCGACCTCCCCTATATGAGCGCGGGTGCCTTCGCCGTTGGTAATCTGTGTTTAACTCAACAAAATACGGGTCTGCGCTACGACAACCTCTTTGATTTTGACGCACAAGGTCGCCCAAAATACCTCAACCCAAGCAAATTCGCCAACAGCCTAAAGGAAAACAATAGTCTTGCTTTCAATATGAAGGAAAACGTTTTCTTTGGCGGATTTAGGCAAAAGAAAGGCTTCCTTACAGTGGCCTATAACATCAACGCACAGGGTCTTGTTGGCTTCGATAAAGGTTTGTTCGACCTTTTAGCCAAGGGCAATTCGGCGTTTCTGGGCGAGGACAATCCCGCCAAGGGCAACATGGGCCTCAATGCGCAAGCCTATCAGGAATGGGCGGTCGGCTATCAACTGAACGTGACAAGGAAACTCTCGCTCGGCGCACGGGCCAAGCTGCTTTTCGGAGGCGTCAATGTGAATACCGACGCGCTTTCGCTGAAAGTCGTTACCGACCCCGATACATACGCCATTCGCATCTATGAGGACATCGCAATGAACCTCTCTCTTCCCGCCCCCGCAAGGTTCGAGAACGGCAAATTGCTCACCAATGGGCATTTCGCGGTCGGCGACTTGTTCAAAAACGTGGGCTTTGGCCTCGATTTGGGCGCCGAATACCGCTTTGACGAACAGTTCAGCATGGTGGCCGCCGTCACCGACCTGGGTTTCATCAAGTGGAAAAACGGCACATACCGCCTCTACGGCGGCATCAGCGACGCGGGACAGTTCTACGAAAACGGCAACTTCCTCTTCGAAGGCTTGGACGTGGACCAGTTGCAACGTATCATCTCCGACGAGCATTACCGCGAACTTTTCATGGATACCTTGCGCGACTATTTCCGCATCGGCTCCGAGGATTTGGCTGGCTACAAGACTTCGCTCCGCACCAACCTCATGCTGCGTGGCAATTACGATATCGACGCGCAAAACCGCGTCAGTGCACAGGTGCAGGGTTGCTTCAGGGAAGACGGTTTCCGCCCAGCCATGACTTTGGCTTACAGCGGCTCGTTCTTCGATATGCTCGACGTGTGCGCCACTTACACGATGATGCGCGGCAGCTACACCAACATCGGCCTCGGACTGGGGGGCAACTTCGGAACGTTCCACATCTACGCGGCGACTAGCAATATTTTTGGCGTTTTCACTCCGCTGAATGCCAAGAATTTCAACCTTCAGGCAGGCATTGTGTTCAATTTCAGGGAAGCTGATTACACCAAAGGCACCCACGCGCCAGGGTATTTGGAATGACAAACGCCAAAATCTTCGGAATCAGTCGCCACCGCTTGACGACGGACGGCGAGGGCGTTACCACTTTGGTGGCGTTCAGCGGCTGCCCTTTGCGCTGTAAATATTGCCTCAACAAGACATCCTGGGAGTTGTCAAAAGGCCGTGACTATACGCCCGAAATGCTGTTCGAGGAAGTGAAAATCGACCAGTTGTATTTCTTGGCCACGCATGGCGGTATCACCTTCGGCGGCGGCGAACCTTTGCTGCAAGTGGAGTTCATCAAGGAATTTCGTGCGCTTTGTGGCCCGCAGTGGCAGATTTTGGCCGAAACCAGCCTCAACGTGCCTCTCAAGAATGTGGAAGCGCTTGACCCCGTTTTGGACGGCTACATCATCGACATCAAGGACTTGAATCCTGAGATTTACAAAGCCTACACGGGGAAGGATAATGCTTTGGTGATGAGCAATTTGCAATGGCTCTTGCAGCATGGCGACCCGAACCGTATCATGGTGCGCGTGCCTCACATTCCTGATTTCAACAGCGACGAAGATGTTTCGCGAAGCATGGAACAATTGAAAAAGATGGGTGTGACGAATTTCAATGAGTTCACATATATAATAAGGTAGGATGTAGCCCTGAAGGGGCGTATTATTACAGCCCGACGCGAAACGTCGGGAAAACAGGCGGATGCCGATTAGATTATGGTAGATAAAGCAATAATTATTAAATTTGCACCGTTAATTCAAAAACGAATCCCATGGCCAAAGGAAAACAAACCTGCAAAATCCTGAAAGAAATCCGTAAGCAGATTGCGGCGGAGAATGACATTAAGTTGGTCATCGAGGAATGTACCTACCAAGGCGATTGCCTCGGCACTTGCCCGAAATGCGAGGCTGAAGTGCGCTATTTGGAGCGTGAATTGGAGAAACGGCAACGACTGGGCAAAGCGGCGGTTGTAGCAGGTTTGTCTGTCGGATTGATGGCGGCAAGCCAAACGGCATTTGCGCAGCAACCCGATACGCTGAGAATGGATGCGATTGAAAAAGCGACGGAAGAAGTAGAGATATTTGGAATGGTGGAAGAAATGCCAGGTTTTCCGGGAGGCGAGGTCAAACTCATGGAATTCATTGCCAAGAATATCAATTATCCCAAAGAAGCCATCGAGAAAGGCATTGAAGGTCGGGTGTTTGTGGGTTTTATTATTGATGTTGATGGAAGTGTAACCGATGTGAAGTTGCTGAGAGGAATTGGATGTGGATGCGATGAAGAAGCCATTCGTGTCGTAAAGTCATTGCCGAAATGGAGACCTGCCAAGCAAAATGGAGTGCTCATTAGAGTGCCTTTTCAGCTTCCTGTCAATTTCAAGTTAGAGGATAAAATGGATAAAGAGAAAGGGGATAAAAAAACAGTAAAAGCAGATAAGGTTGTCTCTGAAAATGAGTATTTCTATCCTTCTTCAATTGAGGGCGAGGTTGAAGATCCTGAGAACGAAGTCTATGAGATTGTTGAGCAAATGCCTCGATTCCCAGGAGGCGATAAGGCTATGAAGAAATTCATTAATGACAATATTAGAATTGGGGAAATGGTTAATAAGTGGCAAGCCGATGCTATGGGTAGGATATATGTGGGTTTTATAGTTGAACCTGATGGTAGTATTACTGATGTAAAGGTTTTACGCGGGATCTTTGAGCATTATGATGAGGAAGCCGTGCGTGTAGTGAAATCTATGCCGAAATGGCAGCCCGGAATGCAAAGGGGCAAGGCGGTCAGAGTGCGATATCAAATACCCATAAATTTTAAATGGGATTGATTTCTTTTCGTGCCAAAAAAAGCCGTACATTTGCAGCGGCTTTAGGACTATGGCCTATAGCCCATGGCCAATGGCAGCTTTAACAGAAAAGGAGAGTCCTTCCTTTATCATGAAGCTGCCATAAGCCATAGTCATAGGCCATCGGCCAATCTTAAATCTTGAATTTTAAATATTAAATATTAAATCTAAAATAATGAAACAACTCATTGAATGTGTGCCGAATATCAGCGAAGGCCGCGACAAGAATATCATTGACCAAGTAACCGCTGAAATCGAGAAAGTGGAAGGCGTCAAACTGCTTGACGTTGATCCAGGCATGACCACCAACCGCACCGTTATCACCTTTGTGGGTGAGCCGGAGCCGGTGTGCGAAGCCGCTTACCGCGTGGTGAAGAAAGCCGCCGAACTCATCGACATGAGCCAGCACCACGGTGCCCACCCGCGCCAAGGTGCCACCGACGTTTGCCCGCTCATCCCCGTGAGCAATATCACGATGGAAGAAGTGGTCGAGTATGCCCACAAGTTGGGCAAACGCCTCGGCGAAGAACTGAACATCCCGATTTATTGCTACGAAGAGGCCGCTTTCATCAAGGAGCGCCGCAACCTCGCGTATTGCCGCACGGGTGAATATGAATCCTTGGCCTCGCGCCTCGGCTCGGAGCAATGGAAGCCTGACTTCGGTCCCAACGAATGGAACGAACACGTTGCCCACACGGGTGCCACCCAAGTGGGTGCCCGCGACTTCCTCGTGGCCATCAACTATAACCTCAACACCACTTCGACGCGCCGCGCCAACGCCATCGCTTTCGACGTGCGCGAAAAGGGTCGCCCGATGCGCGAAGGCGGCAAGGTGACCGGCAAGCCGATGAAGGACGAAAACGGCAAACCGATTATGATTCCCGGAACGCTGAAGGCCACCAAGGCCATCGGCTGGTTCATCGAGGACTACGGCATCGCCCAAGTGTCGATGAACATTACCAACATCAGCGTGTCGCCCGTCCACGTCTGTTTCGAGGAGGTTTGTGCCAAGGCCGCTGCCCGTGGCGTGCGCGTCACTGGCTGCGAAATCGTCGGCCTCGTGCCCAAGAAGGTGCTGATGGATGCTGGCAAGTTCTACCTCGCCAAGCAACAGCGCAGCCTCGGCGTGAGCGAGGAGGAAATCATGAAAATCGCCGTCAAATCAATGGGCCTCGACGATCTGAAGCCCTTCGACCCGAAGGAAAAGGTCATTGAATACCTCATCGAAGACCACACACAGAAGAAACTCGTCGATATGACCTGCACAGGCTTTGCCAACGAGACCGCCAGCGAAAGCCCTGCTCCGGGTGGTGGTTCCATTTCGGCCTACATGGGTGCCCTCGGTGCATCTTTGGCCACTATGGTCGCCAACCTGTCGTCGCACAAGCCGGGCTGGGACGAGCGTTGGGAAGAGTTCTCCAATTGGGCCGTCAAGGGTCAGGCCATCAAGGACGAGCTGCTTGAACTCGTTGATGAAGACACCAACGCCTTCAATAAAATCATGGACGCTTTCGGTCTGCCCAAGAAGACCGACGAAGAGAAGGCCGCTCGCACACAGGCCATCCAAGAGGCCACGAAATACGCCACCGAGGTGCCGTTCCGAACGATGAAGGTCGCTTTCAAGGCTTTCGAGGTCGTCCGCGCCATGGCCGAGACGGGCAATCCGAACTCTGTCACCGATGCCGGCGTGGGTGCTTTGTGCGCTCGTTCCGCCGTCATGGGTGCCCATTTGAACGTCAAAATTAACGCCGCATCGCTCAAAGACGAGGCTTTCAAGGCCCAAATTTTGAAGGAAGCCGAAGAAATTGAAGCCGCCGCTTTGAAGCAAGAGGCTGAAATTCTGCAAGTTGTGAATAAAGTCATCCAAGGAGAATAAAATTTTGAAAAAACGGTTGCTGGTATCTGAAAAAGTTGTACTTTTGCAGCCAAATTTTGAAAGGAGATAATCATGTCAAAGAAACAGAAAGACGCACGTGTGAAGGTCATTCTTGAATGTACAGAACACAAGGCCAGCGGAATGCCCGGCACTTCGAGGTACTACACCATGAAGAACAAGAAGAACACTCCCGACCGTTTGGAGTTGATGAAGTTTAACCCGATTCTCAAAAAAATGACCCTCCACAAGGAGATTAAATAATTTAGCGTTATGGCAAAGAAAGCAGTTGCTACCCTGCGTAGCTTGGATAAGACCTTTAGCAAGATTATCAGAATGAAGCGTTCTGAAAAAACTGGTGCCTACTACTTCGACGAGATTGTTGTTCCCGCCGACAAGGTACAGGAGTATCTTGCTAAGAGATAATTGAAATTATCAATTGAAAATCAGGCTTTTCCATAACCATTATGGGAGAGCCTTTTTGTGTTTGTATAATCGGACGAAGGACATGAAGACAGAGGACGTTGGACCCAAAAAAGTCCTGTGTCCTAAGTCTTAAGTCTTACGTCAAAAATAAAATTTCATGGGCCTATTCTCATTCCTAACCCGTAAAAAAGAACAAAAGGAAGACCTCGACAAAGGGTTGGAAAAGACCAAAGAGAGCGTCTTTTCGCGCATTTCCAAAGCCATCATCGGCAAATCGACCGTCGATGACGAGGTACTCGACAACCTTGAGGAAATCCTCATCACCTCCGATGTAGGCGTGGAAACCACATTGAAAATCATCGACCGCATCCAAGCGCGTGTCGCCCGCGACAAGTATGTGGGAACCAACGAGTTGAACGCTATCCTTAAAGAGGAAATCGTGGCCTTGCTTCAGGAGAACGAGTCGGGCGACGGCACCACTTTCGAGATTCCCGCCAACAAGAAGCCGTATGTGATTATGGTCGTTGGCGTGAACGGCGTGGGCAAGACCACCACCATCGGCAAGTTGGCCCACAATTTCAAGAAGGCGGGCAAGAAGGTCGTGTTGGGCGCTTCCGACACCTTCCGTGCGGCTGCCGTTTCGCAGTTGCAGATTTGGGCTGAAAGGGTAGGTGTGCCCATCGTGCAGCAAGGTCAAGGTGCCGACCCCGCTTCCGTGGCTTTCGACACGGTGAAATCCGCTGTGGCGCAAGATGCCGACGTGGTTATCATCGACACGGCAGGCCGTCTGCACAACAAGGTCAACCTCATGCGCGAACTGACCAAAATCAAGACCGTCATGCAGAAGGTCGTTCCCGACGCGCCGCATGAAATCCTGCTCGTTTTGGATGCTTCTACAGGCCAAAACGCTATCGAACAGGCCAAACAATTCACCGCTGCCACCGAAGTCAATGCTCTCGCACTGACCAAATTGGACGGCACTGCTAAAGGCGGCGTGGTCATCGGCATCTCCGACCAGTTCAAGATTCCGGTCAAATACATCGGTGTCGGCGAAGGCATTGATCATTTGCAGGTGTTTGACAGGAAGGCATTTGTGGATTCGCTGTTTGAGTGATGCGTAGGCCCACCCTAAACCTCATCACCCTTGGTTGCTCCAAAAACAAAGTCGATTCGGAGCATCTCGCCGCTTTGTTGGAGCATCGTTATTTGATTCGCCACGACTCGGAGCGGAAGTCGGATGTGGTCATTATCAATACATGTGGCTTCATCGGCGACGCGCAAGAAGAGTCTGTGGATACCATTTTGGAGTATGCCGAGCTGCGTAAGCAAGGAAAAATCAGCAAATTATATGTCATGGGTTGCCTTTCGCAGCGTTTCAAGAAGGACTTGCAAAAGGAAATCCACGAAGTGGATGGTTTTTATGGCGTGGAGAGTGTGAATCTCGTTGCCGCCGACCTGCTGAAAGAGGCCGTGCAGCCCGACTATTGCAGTCGCCGAGTGCTTTCCACCCCGAAGCATTACGCCTATTTGAAGATTTCCGAAGGCTGCAACCGCCGCTGTGCCTTTTGTGCCATTCCGCTGATTCGTGGCAGCCATGTTTCCGTGCCGATGGAAAACTTGCTTGAAGAGGCCAAATTGTTGGCCAAGCAAGGCGTGAAGGAACTGATTCTCATTGCACAAGACCTGACCTATTACGGTCACGACCTTGACGGCAAATCGCACATCGTGGAGTTGGTGAAAGCCTTGTGCGAAATCGATGGTTTTGAATGGGTTAGGTTGCATTATGGCTATCCATTGGGCTTCCCCGACGAACTCCTTGACTTGATGCGCGAGAATCCGAAAATCTGTCACTACATCGACCTGCCTTTGCAGCACATCAGCACGCATATTTTAAAGGACATGCGCCGTGGCGTGGACAAAGAGCAAACCATTGGCTTCGTGAAAAACGTCCGCAAGCATGTGCCCGACATTGCCTTCCGCACCACTTTCATTGTGGGCTTCCCGGGCGAAACGGAAGCCGATTTCGAGGAACTTTGCCAGTTTATAAAAGATATGCGTTTCGAAAGGGCAGGAGTGTTCGCTTTCTCACCTGAGCAAGGCACTGCCGCCTATGAAATGAAGGACGATGTTCCAGACGAGGTGAAGCAAGAGCGCGTCGAGATATTAATGGCTATCCAACAGGATATTTCTTTGGAAATCAACGCGCAAAGGGTGGGCAAGACAGAAAAAGTCCTCATCGACCGCCTTGAAGGTGATTATTACATCGGTCGTACGCAATACGACTCGCCCGAAGTAGATGACGAAATCCTTATTCCCGCTGAAAAGGAACTGGTTATCGGCCAGTTCTACCAAGTCAAAATTACCCAAGCGGATTATTTTGACTGCTACGGGGAAGTGGAGTGGCCTCAATTGCCCACGAATTCCCTTATATATTAATAAGGTGTCCCCGATGTTTTCCGTTGTTCATGTAGAAGGTTTGCCTGTTTTTGTGTTTTTGCGTCTGTTTAGTGTAAATTTTTCTTGTTGGCAATCAGCGACTTACAATTTTTTTTGAAAAAAGTTTGGATTTTTTCTTGCCATGAACGGAAAAAGCAGTACTTTTGCAGCCGCAAACGACGGGATTGGGGCTGGTTTTGCGGGGAGT
>CADAVB010000069.1 GCA_902791165.1 uncultured Bacteroidia bacterium | reverse complement strand
TTCCAGTTCTTGTTTTTCAACTTGGAGAGATACACCACATCGCCGCTGTGAAACACCATCTCATCGGGGCGACGGATTAGGTTGTATTCATTGAAACGCTTCGACTTGATTTTGAACTCTTTGCAAAGGCTTTCGGGTGTTTCGCCTTCCTTGGCATACACGAAGCGCACACCATTGTTTTCGTAGATAAAACGCTTGTCGGCGGTCATATCGACCAACTCAAAGCCAGCGCGGTTGGCGGGCGAAAAAGCCAACTCCAGAAGTTCGTCTTCTTCTGCAATTTCGGGCAGTTGGTTGTCGTCGTTCATCAGACCGAGGGCGATTTGGTCGTATTTGGCCAAATCATACAGTTCGATGCGGTCGATGAGGAGTTGGGCATACTTCGGATTGGTGGCATAGCCCGCCGCTTTCAGGCCTTTCGCCCAACCTTGATAGTCAGTGATTTCGAGTTCAAAAAGGGCAGAATAGCGTCCACGGGTGCGCAGAAACTCGGAATGGTCGCGAAACGACTGCTCAACATTGTCATACTTGCGGAAACACTCGTCTTTGGCGTCGTCGTCCATCGTATAGGTATCGCCTGCCCATCCCTTGTGGCACTTGATGCCGAAATGGTTTTTGGCCTCACGAGCAAGCGCACTATTGCCCGCCCCCGACTCCAAAATACCTTGCGCCAGAGTGATGGAAGCCGGAATCTTATGTTCGCGCATCTCGCGCATGGCAATGTCCTTGTAGGTCTGAATGTATTCTTCGGGCGTGATTCTCTGCGCCATGAGTGCCAGCGGAGCCAGCAGCAAAATCAATAATAGTTTCCTCATGTTTTTTGAAATTAAGGTGTAAAATTACAACATTTTCCTATAAGCCATGACATAGCAACAAAATTTTTCGTATTTTTGAAGCCAATTTTTGCAGAATTTATGGACACAACCGCCCTTTTTAAGTACTTCCCCGACCTCACCGAGAGGCAAAAGGAGCAATATAACCTTCTGAAAGACATCTACTTGGATTGGAATACCAAAATCAATGTCATTTCGCGCAAGGATATGGAGCAGTTTTATGAGCACCATGTGCTACACTCGTTGGCCATCGCCAAATATTTCGAGTTGCTGCCAGGCATGAAGGTGATGGACTTGGGCACAGGAGGCGGTTTTCCGGGCATTCCCTTGGCTATTTTATTTCCGCAAACCGAATTCTACCTCATTGATGGGACAGGCAAGAAAATCATGGTGGTGAACGCCGTGAAAGAGGCCATCGGATTGGAGAACGTGGTGGCCGAACACAAACGCGCCGAAGAAGTGAAAGACAAGTTTGACGTGATTACGGGTCGTGCGGTGATGACCCTGCCCGAAATCGCCAACCTCGCGGGCAACAAGCTGAGAATCAGGGGCGACATTGAGGCCGGCGGCATCATGTATTTGAAAGGCGGCGACCTAACGGAAGAAATCAGCAAGCTCAACCGTTATTGGCACGTCAAGAAAGTCAAGGTAAACAGATGGTTCAAAGAAGAATATTTTTCAGAAAAATACGTTGTACACCTATATTAGATTCCCCTCGGGGAATGGAGATAACACAACCAACTCCATTCCCGAAGGGAAACTCAAACCGAACAATTCAACATTTAAACAATAAACAATTCAACAAATGAAAAAACTGACTTTAACCTTAGTCGCAATGCTTGCCTTGAGCGCGACCATGCTCGCCCAGCAAGCCATGCCCGTGCCTTTCGACCAAAACGTCAGACGCGGCAAATTGGAGAACGGATTGACCTATTACATCCGTCACAACGAGAAACCCGCCCAACGCGCCAACTTCTACATCGCGCAGAAGGTCGGTTCCATCCTGGAAGAAGACGACCAGCAGGGTCTGGCCCACTTCCTTGAGCACATGGCCTTCAACGGCACGAAGAACTATCCCGGCAAGGCACTCCTCAACTACATGGAGCACAACGGCGTGAAGTTCGGCGAAAACGTGAACGCCTGGACCAGCATCGAGCAAACCGTGTATATGCTCACCAACGTGCCCACCACCAACCCCGGCCTCGTGGATTCGTGCATGCTCGTGCTCCACGACTGGTCGAGCTTCATCTCGCTCGAAGGCGAGGAAATCGACAAGGAGCGCGGCGTCATCCTTGAGGAAATGCGCCAAGGCCAAAGTGCCCAGATGCGCATCTACCAGAAGATGCTGCCCGAAATCTATCCCAACAGCCCCTACGGCCACCGTCTGCCCATCGGCACCGAGGAAGTGGTTGCCAACTTCGACCACGAAGCCCTGCGCGCCTACTACCACAAGTGGTATCGCCCCGACCTGCAAGGCATCATCATCATCGGCGACATCGACGTGAACGAAATCGAAAGCCGCCTGAAAGCCATCTTCGAGGACATTCCGGCTCCCGTCAATCCCGCCGAACGCACCCGCTTCGAGGTGGCCGACAACGCCGAACCCATCGTCAGCATCGCCACCGACCGCGAAAACACCAACTACAACCTTTCGGTGTACTACAAGCGCGACGTGACCCCTAACGAAGAGAAAGGCGACATCCAATACTGGCTGAAGAGCTACATCGACAACCTCGTCTCCACCATGTACAACAACCGCATGGAAGAACTCACACAGAAAGCCAACCCGCCCTTCATCTTCGGCTACGGCTACTACGGCACCTTCTTCGTGAGCGACACCAAGGACGCCTGGACGACCCTCGCCTACGCCAAGGACAAGGAAGGCATCGACGAGGCCATGAACGCCATCATCGCCGAAAACAACCGCATGAAGCAATACGGCTTCACCGCCTCCGAGTTTGAACGCGCCAAGGCCGACCTGATGAAACAAATCGAAAACCAATACGAAGAGCGCGACAAGCAGGAAACGCAACGCTACTTCTACCCCATCCTCAACCACTTCCTCACCAACGAGCCGCTCATGGGCATCGAGAACGAGTATATGCTGCTCAGCCAAATCCTGCCCGCCCTGCCCGTGGAAGCCATCAACGCCTATGTGCCTGAACTCATCCGCGAAGACAACATCGTCATCACCCTCACCGCCCCCGAAAAGGAAGGCGAAACGCTGCCCACCAAGGCCGAACTGCTGGCCATGTTCCAAAACGCCAACAAAATCGAGGTTGAGCCTTACAAGGAAACCGTCAGCGACGAGCCCCTCATCGCCACCCTGCCCGTGAAAGGCGCCATCGACAGCAAGAAACAAGACGACACCTTCGACGCCACCATCCTCACCCTGAAGAACGGCGTGAAAGTCATCTACAAGCCCACCAAATACAAGGACGACGAAATCCTGATGTCGGCCTATAGCTTCGGCGGCTACTCCGTCATGGACCAAAGCGACCCCTACACCTTGCAGCAAATCAACGAGCTGGCAACGCTCGGCGGCGTGGGCAACTTCAGCGCCATCGACCTGCCCAAAGTGTTGGCCGGCAAGAACGTGAGAGTGAACCCCAGCATCGGCAACCTGACCGAAGGCATCAGCGGCAACTGCTCCGTGAAAGACCTGGAAACCATGCTGCAACTCACCTACCTGTACTTCAACAACCCGCGCAGCGACGAGGAAGCCTTCCAGTCGTACATCACCCGCACCAAGTCGATGCTGGCCAACTACGAGTCGAACCCCGACGTGGCCTTCAGCGACAACCTCATCTTCGCCCTCTACGACAACCACCCGTTGGTCAAGCGCATGAAAGCCGAAGACTACGACAAAGTGGATTACGCCAAGGCCCTCAAACTCTACGCCGACCGCTTCAAGGACGCCAACAACTTCGTGTTCACCTTCGTGGGCAACATCGACCCCGAAACCTTCGAGCCCATGATCGAGCAATACATCGGTGCCCTGAAGACCAAGAAGAACGACGAAACCTGGACCGCCAACGTGCCCTCCTTCACCGACAAGGACGTGCACAGCCACTACACCAAGGCCATGGAAAACCCAAAAGTGACCTGCTACATCGTCTATAACGGCGACATGGAAAACAACCGCAAGAACCAACTGACCATGCAAGCCCTGAGCGACGTGATGGACATCGTCTATACCGAGAAAATCCGCGAAGACGAAGGCGGCACCTACGGCGTGGGCGTCAATGGCAACCTGATCCTCCGCCCGAAAGAGTCCTTCATGTTCCTCGTCGGCTTCAACACCAACAAGGAAATGTACGAAAAGCTGATGGGCATCGCCGTGGCCGAATTGCAAAACGTGGCCAACAACGGCCCGCGCGCCGAAGACCTCAAGAAGGTGAAGGAGTTCCTCGTCAAGAAGCACGCCGAAGACCTCGAGAACAACCGCTACTGGATGAACTGCATCCAAACCAACGACCGCGACGGATACAACCCGATGGCCAACTACACCGACATCATCAACAGCATCACCGCCGACGACGTGGCCAACATGGCAAAAGCCGTGCTGAAAGGCTACAAGAAGGAAGTGGTGCAGATTCCTGAATAAAACCATAGCCTATGGCCAATGGCTTATGGTCTGCTTCGTCAATAGGCACGAAGTTTCGCACCTTGGAAGAAGCAAGCCATAAGCCATAGTCAGAGGCCATAGTCCAAACAATGAAATCATAAATCTATAAATCAAATACCTATGACCGAAAAACTCACCCTAAGAGACAACCCCACCATGCGGTGGATTGCCTTGCTGCTCTTGGCACTGGCCATGTTTTGCAGCTACATCTTCATGGACATTTTGTCCCCCATCAAAGACCTGATGCAGACCGAGCGCGGTTGGGACAGCCTCGCCTTCGGTACGATGCAGGGCGCTGAAACCTTCCTAAACGTATTCGTGTTCTTCCTCATCTTCGCTGGTATCATCCTCGACAAGATGGGCGTGCGCTTCACCGCCGTGCTTTCGGGCGCGGTGATGCTCATCGGCGGCTTAATCAAATATTACGCTATCAGCGAGTCGTTTGTGGGCAGCGGTGCCGAAACTTGGTTCAACAACAACCTCAACTACATCCCTGGCTTCGATGAGCTGGGCGTGTCGCCCTTCTATCGCGGAATGCCCGCCTCGGCCAAACTGGCCGCTTTGGGTTTCATGGTGTTTGGTTGCGGCGTCGAAATGGCCGGCATCACCGTGAGCCGTGGTATCGTGAAATGGTTCAAAGGCCGCGAAACGGCTTTGGCAATGGGTTCCGAGATGGCATTGGCCCGCTTGGGTGTGGCCACCTGCATGATTTTCTCGCCCTACTTCGCCCGCCTCGGTGGCACCATCAACGTGAGCCGTTCCGTGGCCTTCGGCGTGGTGCTGCTTTGCATCGCATTGATGATGTTCGTCGTCTATTTCTTCATGGACAAGAAACTCGACGCACAAACCGGTGAAGCCGAAGAGAAAGACGACCCGTTCAAGATCAGCGACATCGGCAAGATTCTCTCCAGCATGGGCTTCTGGCTCGTGGCTTTGCTCTGCGTGCTCTACTATTCGGCCATCTTCCCCTTCCAAAAGTATGCCGTAAACATGCTGCAGTGCAACCTCACCTTGACTGAACCTGCCGCAGGTTCGTTCTGGGCTGGCGACACCGTCACCATCGTGCAATACATCATCATGCTCGTGGTGGCCGTGTGCTCTTTCTCCAGCAACTTCTCCAAGAAAAAGAACATGAAGATCGGTTTGATGGCTATCGCCGTCATCGCCCTCGTGGTGTATTGCTACATGGGCTACATGCGCGGCACCGCCGAAACCATCTTTGCCGTGTTCCCGCTGTTGGCCGTGGCCATCACGCCCATCCTCGGCAGCTATGTCGATAACAAGGGTAAGGCCGCCTCGATGCTGATGATTGGCTCGCTGCTGCTCATCCTCTGCCACCTCACCTTCGCTTTCGTGCTGCCTCAATTCAAAGGCAACGCCGTCGGTGGTGTGGTCGTGGCCTACGTGACCATCCTCGTGCTGGGTGCCTCGTTCTCGTTGGTGCCTGCCGCCTTGTGGCCCAGCGTGCCGAAGTTGGTGGACGAAAAAATCATCGGTTCGGCCTACGCCTTGATTTTCTGGATTCAGAACATCGGTTTGTGGCTGTTCCCGCTGCTCATCGGCAAGGTGTTGGAAAACACCAACCCGGGCGTGGACGACCCCGTTGCGCTCAACTACACCTGGCCGTTGGTCATGCTCGCCTGCTTAGGTGTTGCCGCTCTCATCATCGGCATCATCCTGAAGCGCGTGGATGCCAAGAAGCACCTCGGACTTGAGGAACCGAACATCAAGTAATAATTCGGAATGCAGAATTAAGGAATGCGGAATGGTGCGAGGCGATGCTTCGAACTATTCCGCATTCATCATTCCTAATTCCGCATTTTATTTATGCACAAAAGGTACCTCGCAGTATTCGAGGATTTCCATCACAAAGGCGCGTTCGCGGGCGCCAAAGTGTGTGTCGGAGCGCGACAGGCGGGTCATCATGCGCGAAAAAGCCACCTTCTTCGCTTTCGACATCCGTTTCAGCGTCGGATAAGCCCTTCGCGGCAGTTCGTTTTTCGGAATGGGGACGAAACTTTCCGCATCTAATTCCATCTCTTCCATGCAGGCCGCAAGGCACTCCCATTCGGCCTCATGCTTACGAAAGTCAGCGGCGAGCAAGCTATAAAGAACGCTTGCGACAGCTTCTTTTTCCTCGGTGGTGAAAATTTCGTCCATAAATATCGCTATTTTTTTTGCAAAGAAACGGTTTTTTCCTAATTTTGTAGCGAAAAAACATCTTAAAATTTCATCGCTATGAAAAAACGCTTCCTCGCTTTGGCTTTGGCAGCCCCGTTTGCGCTGCAAGCCCAATGGGTCAACGACCCTGCTTCCAACACCCTGTTAGCCAATTCATCAAACGATGCTGGCGAAATCTATCTCGCCACCAATGCCGTTAGCGGCGACACCTATCTGCAATGGTGCAGCTTCGGCCCCAACGGCTGGTCGCCCACCCTGCAACGGGTCAATTTTGAAGGCATCCCGCAATGGGGCGACGGGGGCATCCGCATCGCCGCCCACCAGTTCTCCTCCATGTCGGAAGGCCTGTCCATGACCACCACCACCGACGGCGCCGTGGTGAGCTGCTTCGCCAACTACGACGGCTACACCTACGCCGTCAAAATCAACGCCGACGGCACCTTCCCCTGGGGCGAACAAGGCATCATGCTGTTTGACGGACAAGGGTTTTCGCGCACCGAACTGACGGCCTGCACCGACGGCGGCTTTTGGGCCTTAGGCGCCGACTACAACAACAGCTACCTCCAACACGTTGCCGCCGACGGCAGCCTCGGCATCGTCAATACCATCACGTCCGACAAGAAATGCGTCTTCGGACAACTCACCTTGGGCAAAGACAACAGCGTTTTCCTGACCTACGAAAAACTCGGCAACGGATTCTACACCGACAAGGAAATCCACCTCGTGGGATTCAACGCCGACGGCACCCCCTTCGCTGAAGACGTCACGCTGATGGCCTCTCAGAGCTTCCAATCGACCTACATCCACCGCGTGCTCTCCGACGGCAACGACGGCGGCTACGCCTACATCTGGCACTCGGGCATCGACAACGCCTTCAACGTCTATGTCTTCCACTTCGACAACAACGGCGTTTCCACCATCGGCGATCCTAACGGCATCACCGTTCACAGCACCGACCCGGCCAACTTCTACCTCGACGCCCATGCCACCGTCGATCCCATCAGCCACGACCTCATCATCGCCTACCAGCAAACCGACGCCTCCACACAATCGCAAGACAGAATCTACATGAACCGCATCACCCCGACAGGCGAAAGGGTGTGGGGCGAAGGCATCCTCGTGGCCGACAACGACGGTCACCCCCACGCCAACATCAAAATCGACGCCTACGAAGACGGCAGCGGATTCAGCATCGTCTTCGAACAAGGACTCAGCTACATGGACAACACCTCCACCATGATAGCCCTCGGCTTCGACATGGACGGCAACCCCACCTGGAACACCACGCTCAGCGCATCCGCCTACGGAAGAACCATCTGCGAAAACACCACCGGATTCCTTTCCGGACAAAACATCGTGGCGTGGGTGAACGCCAGCAACGGCGGCCTCTATGGACAAAACATCCAGCCCAACGGCGAAATGGGCGAAATCGCACCCGAACCCGAACCCTGCGCCGGACCGGAAAACTTCGAGGCCGAATATGTTTACGATGCCCAAACGGGACATTACGGCGTGAAAACAGGCTGGAGCCCCGTCGCCGAGGAACCAACCCTCGCCTATTATATCTACCGCACCGACCTGAGCAACAACCAAACCACCACCATCGAAATCGACGGCACCCTGTCCGACTATTTCGACGAGGTTGAAATCGGGCAGTACAAATACGAACTCCAAGCCCAGTATGAGACCTGCGGCCTGTCGCTCCTGGCCACCACGCCCACAGGCGAAGACCATGTCATCGTCGGCGTGACCCACATCGGGGAAAACACCAGCGAGGAAATCGTCACCGTCACAAGAATCTTCACCCTGACCGGCCAACGCCTCAACCACAACCGCATCGGCGAATTGGGCAACGGCATCTACCTCATCCAAGGCCTGACAAAAGACGGACAAACGGTGAACCGGAAAATCGTGGTGAACAAATAAGACAACGCAAACAAAGAAAAGACGCGCCAAGGCGCGTCTTTTCCGTTTCGTGGGAATTGCTGGATTCGAACCAGCGACCCCTTGCTTGTAAGGCAAGTGCTCTAAACCAACTGAGCTAAACTCCCTCGCTTTCGCGCTGCAAAAATAACACTTTTTTTGCTTTTCACAGCATTATCTTTGCTTTTTTCAAAGAAATTTACTAATTTTGTCGGTCAATACATAACCAACAAGAATTTGTCAATATGATGAAAAACTTAAATTTCAATAAGTTAAAGAAATATTTACCCTTTATTTTGGTGCTGCTAGCCCTCGCCTGCTGTCTGCCTGGCCTCGCCGACGTGGGCAACCAAAACCGCTACAGCTCGGGAGGCCACCACGGGAATGTTCGTGCTGGCCATCATCGTGGTCATCCTGCTCATCCGCCGCAGGAAGTCGAAAAAGATGTCTTCCGACACCTCTTATATTAATAGACAGGTTAATCAGCAAGCCGAAACCGAGGTTACACCCGACTTCACCGCAGCGGTGGCCGCCGAAATCCAATCCCTCGACCCCAACTTCTCGTCCGACAAATTCGTCGGCTTCGCCCGCGAGGTGTTCATGAAAATACAAGAGGCATGGACCACCAAGGATTGGAGGCCCATCCGCCCGTTTGAAAGCGAAGCCCTCTTCAACCAACACAAGCAGCAACTCGACGAATACACCCGCCTCGGCAAAACCAACGTGGTGGAGAAAATCGGCATAAAGCACTGCTCGCTGCACGAATTCAGGCAAGACGGAGACAAGGAAGTGCTCGTCGTGTGGCTCAACGCCATCATGCGCGACTACGTCATCGACGACGCGACGAAGAAGGTCTTGGAAAGCGACCCCAACCGCGACTGGTTCATGAAATACGAGATGGTGTTCAACCGCAAGGCTGGCCTCAAGACCGAAGCGGGCAAGAAAGGCACCTCCATCACCAATTGCCCCAACTGCGGCGCCCCGACCGAGGTAACCTCTGCCGGACAATGCACCTAT
>CADAVB010000068.1 GCA_902791165.1 uncultured Bacteroidia bacterium | reverse complement strand
GGTGTTGGTGGTGTTGATGCCGACCTTGCCCGTCAGGGCGATGCTTTCGGACTGAAGCCCGATTTCGCTGGAGCCCGAAAGCAGTATCGTCTTCGCCTCTTGCGCAATCGCATTGGGGGCTTTGATGGAGAACACTTCGTCGTCGGTGTTCGACAGGAAGGTCATCGCGGAGCCGAAGCAAACCTTCGGGGCGTCGATCATTAGGTAGGTGGTGAGCGCCTTGATGCGCATCACGTTGTTGGGTTCGAGCGAGATGCTGTTGTCGTCGTTGCGGAACCGGATGGCCGACTTGAACGGCGCGGACGATACCAGCAAAATGTCGGCGTCCTCGAGGGCGTCGCCCTTGATGTGGAGCTTGGCCTGCGGGTCGGTCACATTGCCGATGCCCACCTTGCCCGTGTAGTCTTCTGATCCTCTGGCGGAGATGAACAAGGTAGGGACATTGCTTCCCGTACCAAACATGATGCCGCTGGTGTTGTTGAGCAGCGGCTTGCTGTTGCTGTATCCACTTCCGATGGTGATACCGTAGTCAGCCTGACTATAGGTGTACATTCCTATGGCTACAGAGCATAACCCCTCGGCCTTGCTTAAATGTCCTAAAGCGATGGAAGACTGGCTTGCGGCCGTGTTGTGGTATCCTGCGGCAAGCGAGTACTTGCCCGTGGCTATGTTTTGGTAGCCGATGGTGGACTTGTAGTCCGTGCTGTCGCCCCCTCCCGAGGAAAAGACTTGAGCCGATGCATGGGCGGAAACAAGCAAAAGAGCCATTGCCGCCAAAGTTTTCATTTTCAGTGAAGTAAAAGTTGTGGTTTTCATAATTGTATGATGTTTTAATTGTTGTAGTTTATTGTTTGATAAATTTTCCTTTCAATGGCTCTTTCTCCATGCCGTTGATGCGATAGAGATAGAGGCCAGGTTCGAGCCGCGAAATGTCAAGGACAAGCCTCTCGCCAAGGCCGGCGATATGGTGCTCCATGCAGACGCGCCCCGTGGCATCGATGATTTGAACGCCGACTTGCTTCGCCAAAGGCTGCCCCTGCAGACCGATGTTCAGGATGTCCTTGGCAGGGTTGGGATAGGCCAAAATGGTGGCCGTGTTGGCCTGGAGTCCCGTGTGGCTTATGGTGAGCAGGAGAGAAGTCCCGATTTCGGGGGACGAACTGAATCCTGGCATCAGGCTGATGTGGGACGTGGCGCGGTATTCGTCGTGGCCAATAGGCTGGACAGGCTCGTCCAGTTCAAAGAACTCGCCATGGTGCACCTGCTGCGCCCACGCGAACGCGGCAAGAAAGACGAGCAAAAGTGTAAAAACCGTGCGTTTCATGGGTTTGCTTGTTTTGTGGTCGTTGTTACAATCGGTTTCAAAGAGGCTGTTGCCCGATGGTGTTTTCATCCACAAAATTGTATCGACCGTATCTCACTATGGTGTTATGCCTGATAAACGCTGGGGACAAACTTTTCTCTCCGAAGATTTCAACAAACAACACATAATACCGAGAAGGGAAAACGGTGTTGTTTTGTGGCTTGAGGCTGATTCCAAGCGAGTCAGGAACCACGCTGTAGAGGTTGATTCTTTCACCTTGAAGATACCAGTTCATGTATTCCCACGAGATGCAGGTTTGATCAACATCCTCGCTATAGAATACGCCGCCGAATTCTGGAGCGTGGAAGTTGTAGTCATCTGTGATGTGCGAATAGAAACCCCTGCAGCCCGCCGGAGGCTCGGGCCATTGGGCGCGGACCTCGGCCATGATGATTCCTTGCAATTCTTTGTCGGCACCACTTTCCAAAAGACAAGTATCGCAACAGCGTCCCATGCAATTCTTATAATGCCAGTCGTCACCTTCTCCGAAAGGGCCGTCGCAATGGGGTGTTGGCGCAGGAGGGATGTTGCCTTTCGAGCCGTATTGCCCGTCAAACTTGAGCTCGGCGGTGCCGTCGCGCTGCGGTGTGCAGGTTACCGTCAGAAACTGGTAGGCCTTGTCGGGCAGGTTGCTGCCGTGGTAGGCCTCGCGGGCGTTGGCCAAGGCCTGCTCGTAAGCGGCCACCACGTCGTCAAGGAGCACCTTGCCGTCGGCGGTCAGGGCGAAGCTGAGGGTGAAGTTGTGCCGCTCGCTCTCCGTGTAGTAGGCCATCGGCTCGGTGTAGGTCACGTTGAAGAGGTCCACGATGTTGTTCATGGCCTCGTCGAGGGTCACGGTCTCCGCGCTCTTCGTGCCTGGGTTGGCCTTGCGCTCATCCACTTGCTTCCTGAAGCCGACGATGCGGTCAATCTCAGCTTGCATTTGGGCATCGGCCTGCGGGACTTCGGCCTCAACCTGAGGCTCCTTCTCCTTCCGGCACGACACCACGGCGACCGTTGTCGCCACTACCATCACGCAGATGGCGTAAAAAAATGATTTTTTCATGTTGATGAAGTTTTTGGTTAATAATTGATTGAATTAAAGCTGTTTAGTTTCTGCTGAAGTCGCCTTCGGCGTAGCCGTTGGCGTTGTCGAGGGTGATGTAGTAGCCGTCGTTGCCGCTGTTGTTGGCAAGGGGGATGATGAGGGTTTGCTGCACGTCGGTGTTCACCACCGTGCTGTAAACGAGTACTCCGTCTTCGTTGTGGAGCGCGACGCTCACGCTGCCGAAGCTCTGGCTGAAGTGGACGTAAACCGCGTTGCGGCTGAAACCGGCGGTGATGGCATTGGGGTTGGGACCCATCATTAATGTACCTTGCAAATAAATTTTCTCGTATCCGGTAGGTACATTGTCTACCACATTAATAATTGAAGTGTGGTGGTGGTTTGTGGCTTGGGCTTCCCAAGCGATGAGGCCTATTACGAAAAGGCCTGCAAATGTGAATGCTTTTTTCATGTTTGCTGATTTTTTTGATTATACAATTGTGATTTTGAATCTACGGTGCAAACATATAATGAAAAAACAAGCTTCCGAACCCCTTTACGAACTTTTTTGAAGAAAAATAATTATAACACCTTGTAAAATAACAAGATAAAAATTTTTTATTACGAACTTTTTTTGAAAAATTACGAACTTTTGACGTTTTTTTGCTCGTTTTTGGGCTATTTACGCTCATTTTTGGGCTTCTGGGGAACCTCAAATGAGGCGTCTTGCATCTTTTTTCTGACGGCGTTGCGCAACTTGTCCAAAGAATGAATCGTGATGCCCAACAAGTCGGCTTCGTCTTGCCTTGACACGTTGAAGAACGAGAGTATGATATCCTTGCGCTCTGCTTCTGTCAGCTCGGGATATTGTAGGACAAGGTTTTCCCTGACATTGGGAAACAAAGTGTCAAATATGCTGAAGATGGCTTCCCAGGGTGTTTGGTCGTCGAAGACGGCTTGTTTCAGGTTGTTCAAATAAGCCACATCCCCTTTGCCATTCAAATAGATAGCCAGTTTCATTATCGTTTTCTGTTTACTAAATTGGGCGTTTGAGAATTTTTCTGCATAGTCTTGGTATGCACATTTGTATTTCTCCTTCTCTTCCAATAGCAACTGATACACTTTTTCCGTTTCTCCATGTTTCTGCATCAAGTCGGCATGTTGCCTCGCGAATTCCTCATGCCGTTGCAAGAGAGCCTTGTTCTGCTGCATGAAATGGAAGAGATTGGTCTTTGCATCGGCTTCCTGTTTGCGTATCCTTGCCAATCGAATTTGCGAAACCGCGAATGCAGTCAAACCCAAGATGGCAAAAATCCCGATGATGAAAACCAACCGATGCCAACGGATAATCTGCAAATTCATCTTGGATTGTAGCACGTCATGGTCATATTGCTGTTGAATCCTGTAAACAGTTTGATCCTGTCTGTGCTGCATCACTTTAAACAACAGTTTCTCGCGCATTTCACGGTATTGCAATGCCAACGAGTCGTTGCCTGTATTCTTGGCAAACTGGGAAAGCGCATTATAGGCAGAAGCCTTTGTTGGTTCTTTCACTTCAGGCATAAACAGAAACGGTTTCAGGTTATTGAAACAAACATTGGCGGAATCCAAATCGTTCATGGCAATATGGACAATTGCCTTATTCAAGTAAAAGTATGGCATTTCAGTACTGTCCATTTCTTTCTCAATCACTCGCAAATTATCCAAAGCCTGATTGTATTGCCCTCTCAGGCGATTGAGTGCGGCATAGTTGTTCAACACTTTCAGCCTTATTTTGCCGGAGTTTCCATCCTTGGCGTAGGCAAGGCCTTGGTCAAGACACACCTCGGCACTGTCATGTTGCATCCGTAACAAATGGCAGCAAGCCATGCTGTTCAGGACCTTTGCCTGCTCCGCGTAGCGATGCCCAAATCCTTCGCTCGATTTCCTGAATTGTGCCAAGGCATCCTGTTCCATCCCATCGTCATACAGCATTTTCCCCATCCAATACTGCGCCATCGCCACCGCAAGGCTGTCGCCCGCCAGGTCGCCGTACAGCTCCGCGTCCTTGAACGACAGCATGGCGATCTTGTTCTCGCCGTAATGCTGCTGCACGAAGCCGCTGTAGAGCGCGGCAGTGGCGGCGCGGTCGTATTGCTTCTTGCGGGCGAAGTAGGCGGCGGCGCGCTCCAGCTCGGGGCTGGTGCTGAAGAAGGGCTTGTCGTCGAAATACTCGTCGTCCATCAGCGGCGGGATGCTGCCGGCAGAGGTGTCGTGGTGGCCAAAAAGCAGGTCGCCTTGCAGCATGACAAGCTCCATGCGCTCGCGCTCGCCGAGGTAGGCTTCCATGCGCAACACGCTGTCAATCAGGCGCAAGGTACTGTCGGGCAGGGTGTCAGCCAGCCGCTCGGCACGGCGCACCATGCGCCGCGCTTCGCGCGTGGTGGTGGTGCACGAGGCCATGACAAGAAGCAGCAAAATCAATCCTATGAAAAGATGTTTCTTCATAGCTGTTTATCCTCTGTCATGTCGCTGCTTGTGGCCTCAAACTCATCCTTGTCGGCGTAGAACACGTCGATGGCGGCGATGAGTGCAGCAAGGCTCCAAACAGGGACGGCCAATTTGTCGGTGTCCATGAAATTGTTGAGGAAGCCGTGAACGAAATAACTGATGAAAGCAAGCGTGGAGCCTAAAACCAATACCTTGGCTTTCTTGTTCTTGCAGCGTTTGTAGGTGGTCAGGCCGCAATATACCGTTACGACGACCAAGACCACGACCAACAGCGACCCAACGATCCCCTGCTCAGCCAAAGGACCGAAATACTCGGAGTGGGCATTGCCGCCGTCGCCGGCGTTGGTGCTGATGATGGTCTTCTCCTTCGACATCTGAAAGGGCGCGTAAACGAACTGGTAAGTGCCTGGTCCCCAGCCGAAAACGGGTCGTTCGTTGAACAATCGGAAGGCCGACTGCCAGCGGTTGATGCGTTCGAGGTTGGAGGCATCAGTTGAGATATTGGTAATGGATTGGATGTTTTCTACAAGGTCGCCCGATGCGTCTTGGTTGTTCTTTTCCAAAGCGTCGATGATTTGGTTTTGGAAAGCGAAAAACAGTCCCGCCAAGACCACGACAATAGTGGCCACCCAGCGGAACTTGATGCGAAGCAGCACACAAACAAGGACGCCCATGGCCGCTACCATGCTCACCCATGCGGCGCGGCAATTGGAAAGCATCAAAGCGAGGCTTAACAAAGCCACTATGCCGATTATCATAAGGCGTTTGCCTCTATTAATGCCTGGTACAAACACGTAAGTCAGCGCGAGGATAAGGTAAATAGCCAAAGCTGCGCCGTAGGCCGTGTGGTCGTTATAGAACGGAGTCATCACCCAGTGGGCCGAATCGCCGTCGAAGCCGTATTGTGCATGGTGAATGATGGTATAGACGCAAACGATACAAAGGCTTGCCATATAAAACCATACGAATCGGTCGATATTTTTGGGGTTCTTGAACAGGATGGCGCACAAGAAAAACGCCGGGATGACAAACCAAAGCCTTGACAGGATGAACTTCAACGAAACGACGGGCAATTCGCTCGTGATGGTGGTGATGGCCATCCAGGCGAACATGCAATAGATGACGATAGCGATGGGATGACGTGCGATGCTTCGGTCGTATCGGCCGTCGTAGAGCATTTTTGCCACAAAAAGAACCAAAATGCCCATCAGCAGCGGCTCGGCGGGAAGGGAGATGGCCAGACCTGAATCCAATGCGTCTAAATTGACGGATAGGGGAACGCAGAATGCCGTGAGCAACAGCACTTTATCCAAGGAAAAGATATAGAGCAAAAGCACACCAAGCACCACGGGCAATGCAAAAAACAGGTAGGTGTTTTTCTTCACAACGAAGAACAAACTCACTGCGACAAAAAGGGCCGCGATGAGATAAAGCCATCCTATTTTTGTTTTCTTCTCCACGGTTTATTTGCTTTCGGGGAGGAAACGCTTGCGGTTCTCAATGATGAAAATGGCCACGATGGAGAGCAGCAAGGCACTCAAACCGCACAAGGCAACTACAACCCAACGAACGGGGAAGGACTTCTTGTCGGCGGGGAATGGTTCGGTGACGATGTTAGAGTAGGTGAGTTGCGAGTTGAAGAAACGCAGGTTCTGCTCGTAATCCTTTTTAATCAAGGAGTAAGTGTTGGCCTCGGCGATGATTTTGGTTTCCAAATCAACAGCATCGGCACCGTATTGTTCGAGGTTTTGCTTGAGTTCGTTGGCTTTGTTGGAGCCGTTGAGGAAGCCGCGCGTAACTTCGCGGAGCTGGCCCGAATAGTTGAGCACGCCATAATTGGTGGCGAGGTCGGTGAGGGCTTGCTTCAGCGAGTCGATGTCGTTCTGTTTCATGCGGAGTTGTTGGTCGTACATGGCCACCACTTCGCCCACTTTTTGTGTATGAAGGTCGTGCACCTTCTGATCGTAGAAGTTGAGGATGTCGCGGGCGATGTCGCAAGCCACAAACGGGTCCTTGTCCATGACGGTGATGGAAACAGCTTCATAGGGCGTTTTGCTGATCTTGATTTTGCTGCGATACTCGTTGAGCATGTAGGTTCTGGCGAACTTGTCATCTTTGTTGATTTTGTAGTCCGTCCAAAGGTCGTACTTCTCGACGATGGAGTCCATAATGGACTGTGAGTTAATGATTTGCAGCATTTGTTCTGTTTCGCTTTCATCCGAATAGGGGCTGATGTTGGCGGGATAGGCCACAGCCTCCGACTTAAAGAGTGGCGTGATGAACATGGAGCTTGAGAAGATGGCTCCGCAGATGGCCGCCGCCAAAGTGATGATGATGATGTGCCATTTCCATTTCAGGATGAGTTGCACCAAAGAAAGGTTGTTGAAGTTGTTATCCATTGTTGTTAGAGTTTTTTTCGATGTATTGGAATTAAGGGTTGGTTTATGCTGTAATTTATTGTTTATCAATATGTTTTCCTTTGTTTTTCTTGGCCGCCTCTTTATCGGCCTCGCGACGAAAAAAGCCTTTCGAGCGGTCGTAGGCCACGATGCAGAAGATGAGCAGCAGGAAGGTGCTCAACACGGTGACGACCACGATAATCCAGCGCACGGGATAGGCCTTGCGCTCGGCTTGGAAAGCCGACGTGACCACAAACTTGTGCGGGATGAACTCGGTGGCATCCACCTTGGCTTCTTCGTATTTCGACTTGACCAACGAGAGTTGCAGTCGGTCGTTGTCGAGGCGCTCGTTGATGGCGTATGCCGCGCCTCCATATTCGGCCAGGATGTCCAATTTTTCTTGTATTTTATTGACACCCTGCGTGTTGCCTTTTCCAAGTTCAACAGCCAATTGCTGGCTGAGCATTTCCACTTGCGACTCGTAGTCGAACACGCCGAGCTTGCGCAAGGTGTTCAGCGAGTCCTCCAGTTGTTGCATCTCGTTCCAAAGCGTAGAATAGGTTTGTTCCACAATGCGGAAGGCCTCGATGGCCACTTCTTTCTGCATTTGGTTCATGGTGCTGTCGAAGATTTCCGCGATTTCGTTGGCGATGCGGGCCGAAAGTGCGGCATCAGCGTCTAAAACAGTAATTTTCACTGCGTTGTATTCCGTGCGGCGGAACTTGATTCGGCTGTCGTAAAGTTTGTTGAGCCTCGTGATGGGATACCGGCTGTCGGGCTTGATCTCGTAATGTTCCATCAGGTTGAAACGGCTGATAACCTTGTCGCGCACACGGTTCGAGTTGAGCACCTGGAGCATTTGCTCGGTTTGCTCGTCCTCGCCGATATTCATGATGTCCTTTTCTGACTGGTAAGTGGTGCTAATCAGCACTTTAGAGATAGAATTGCTCGAAGTGGGGTAGATGATGGTCGTCGATTTGTAAAGCGGCGTGATGAAAAACGGCGAGCTGAAAATGACGGCCATTACTGCTGCGGCGGCCAAAATAATCAGCAAGGGCTTGCGATATTGCGCAAGAAGCTTGCATAAGTATTTGGAACTGTAGGAGTTGTGGCTTTGTTCGTCCATAATTCTGTGTAAATGAGAGGTCAAAAGTAGGGATTTTCGCTGAATTGGCAATGAAAAAAGTCAAATCAGGTCTTTTTTTCCTTCGGCAAAACGAGGCTTACAATCTCTTTCAAACTGAGCAAACGGGTGAGGAAAATGGCACCGCAATTGACCGCAAACGAGATGGCGAACCCAACCATCCAATTGATATTCAGCTGCTTGACAAGGAATGTAACCACAACCACCGTGGTCAGGAAAACGAGAATGTGGAACCAATAACGCCCGCTGATTTCCAATTTCAGGATGCGCTTGGCGAGCAGGTATTGCAGAAACGCCGTTACAGTTTGCACACATAGGCTGGTGCAGGCCGCGCCCACTGCCTTGAATTGCGGTATCACAAGGAGATTCAGCAAGATATTGATGACGACACCCGCTGTAGCCACGAGGTTCAATTGTTTCAGGCTGCCGTTGGCCGTGAGCAAAGTCCCGAAAACGTATGTCGTTGAAAGGCAGAAGAAACTGCCCATCAAAAGCGGGAATACGTTGGCGTATTGCCCGAGGCGCATAAGGTAAGCGGTTTCGGTCTCGGCCTCTTCGGGGTGATACATCATCTGCATGATTTCGTGACGATAGAACACGCACATAATCAGCACGATACCTGCCATCGCCACGATGACATTGAACGATGTTTTGACCAAATTGTTCAGTTCCAATTTGTTTTTCAGCGTGGCTGCAAACATGGGCAACAGCATGAT
>CADAVB010000067.1:8547-30496 GCA_902791165.1 uncultured Bacteroidia bacterium | reverse complement strand
TTGTCGTCGGTGTCCTTGAAGAGGAAGAACTTCTCGGCGCGCTCGTAGAACTTCGGGTCGCTCATCATGCCGTATTCGATGAACACGCGGATGTCGTCCCAATTCTTCTCGTAGGTTTCGCGGTCTTTCTTGAAGAGCTCCTCGAGTTTCTCGGCCACCTTCTTGGTGATGTAGGTCGAGATTTTCTTCACGTTCTGGTCGCTTTGCAGGAACGAGCGGCTGACGTTCAGCGGGATGTCGGGCGAGTCGATGACACCGTGCAGCAGCGAGAGGAACTCGGGCAGGATGCCTTCAACGCTATCGGTGACGAAGACCTCGTTGCAGTAGAGTTGGATCTTGTTACGCTGGAACTCGTAGCGGTTCTTCACCTTCGGGAAATAGAGGATGCCCGTGAGATTGAAGGGGTAATCGACGTTGAGGTGGATGTGGAACAGCGGCTCGCCAAAGTTCATCGGGTAGAGCGTGTGGTAGAAGTCGTTGTATTCCTCGTCCTTGATGTCGGTCGGGGCTTTCTTCCACAGCGGTGCCACGTCGTTGATGATCCAAGGCTTTTCCACTTCCTTGGTCTTGGGTTTGCCGTCCTTGTCGGTCTCGCCCTCGATTTCCTCCTGCACCTTGCGCGTGCCGAACTGGATCGGGATGGGCAGGAACTTGCAGTATTTGTTGAGCAGTTCGCGGATGCGGCCTTCTTCGAGGAACTCGGCGGCATCGTCAGTGACATATAAGATAACGTCGGTACCACGGTCGCCCTTCGGGATTTCGTTCATCGTGTACTCTGGGCTGCCGTCGCACTCCCAGATGACGCCGTTCTTGCCTTCTTCCTTGCAGGACTTCGAGATCAGCGACACCTTTGAGGAGACCATGAAGGCGGAGTAGAAGCCCAAACCAAAATGTCCGATGATGTTGGCGGCTTCGGCCTCGCTTTGAGTCTTGAACTTGGCGATGAACTCCTCCGCGCCCGAGAAAGCGATTTGGTTGATGTACTTATCGACCTCTTCAGCGTTCATGCCGATTCCGCGGTCGCGCACGGTGAGGGTCTTTTTCTTCTTGTCGACTTCCACCTTAATAGTGAGGTCGCCCAGCTCGCCCTTGAACTCACCCGAGGCGGCCAAGGCTTTCAGCTTCTGTGTGGCGTCCACGGCGTTACTGATGATTTCGCGCAGGAAAATCTCCTGGTCCGAATAGAGGAACTTCTTGATGACAGGGAAAATGTTTTCTGTCTTTACTCCAATGTTACCGGTAGTTTGCATATTTCGTTGTTTTTAATGATTCCAATACTAACACCTTATGACTACAATCCCCCCTTGAAACCGTCATTGCGGGCTTGACCCGCAATCTCCTGAACGCTCGGGTGTAACCTCCGCGCGATGGAGATGGCGTTCCGCTTTCGCGGAATGACGGTTCCTCCGCCATGACGGTAAAAGGCTGGATGTAGTCTTTTTCGGTCGGGTGTCGGTTAGTCAAATTGTGTGCCATGTCAAAAACTGACATTTTGGCAAAAAAATAAAGGAATAAGACCGATAATTCTATATTTTTGCAGAAATTTAGTAAGTAGTTTATTGCATAATCACAACTATGAGCGAAATCTACGACTTCTATAACAACGGTGCCGAGATAGGCCGGCTGGAGCGCGGCTTGGGCATCGTGGAGTTTCACAGGACAAAGGAAATCCTGGCGCGTTACATTGATGGCGGCAAGGTGATTTACGACATCGGCGGCGGCATCGGGGTGTATGCGGCTTGGCTGGCGAAGAAGGGCAACGAAGTCCATCTTTTTGAGTTGGCCGAAAACGCAGTGGAATATGCCAAAGCCAATATGATGCAGGATTGCCGTTTTGTTGCCGAAATTGGCAACGCCTTGAAAGTCAATCGCCCCGACGAGAGCGCGGATGTGGTGCTGTTGATGGGACCACAGTATCATTTGCGCGATAGGGGAGAACGCTTGCAATCGCTCCGCGAAGCATTCCGAGTGTTGAAGAAAGGCGGCCTTCTGGTGGCGGCGGGCATCTCCAAGTTCAGCTCCATGACTTGGGCTCTGTCGGTCTATGGCGAGAAGAACGACTTCATTGACGACCCTGTGTTTTTCAACATGATCAAGGGCGAGATGAGCTCCGGCGACCATATCCGCCCGAAGGAATACCCGAAGTTCATCGCGGAGGCGTATTTCACGACTTCCGAGGAGATGAAATCGGAAATCGTGGAGGCTGGTTTCGTAGTGGAAAAAGCCATTGCCGTGGAAGGCTGCATTTGGTTCACGCCGCACCTTACGGAAAAATGGGAGGACGAGGCCAGCCGCGAGCGGCTTTTGGAGATTGTCAGAATAACGGAGACCGAGCCGGAAATGATGGGCATGAGTCCGCATTTCTTGGTGATGGCGAGGAAATAAAGCAGGTTATAAAATGACCACCGTTAAGGACTTGTGCGAGAAACGCCGAAAAATACTATCTTTGCCCCAAATTTTGAAACTATGATACGATTAGAGATTTGTGCCAACGGCATCAAGTCGTTGCAGAACGCGATGGATGGCTGCGCCCAATGCGTTGAGTTGTGCGAGTGCCTCGAAGTGGGTGGCGTGACGCCGTCTTTTGGAACTTTGGCGAAGGCCATCGACATTTCTTTTATCCCGATGCGCGTGCTCATCCGTCCGCGACCGGGCAACTACATCTACGACGAGGACGAAATCGAGATGATGAAAACAGACATCATGCTCTGCAAGAAACTCGGCTTTGAGGGCGTGGTCATCGGGGCCTTGAACAACAAGGGAGAACTTGACGTTGAAACGATTAAGGCCTTGATGGAGGCTGGCGAGGGGCTGAAGTTCACCTTCCACCGCGCCATCGATGCCTGTGTGAAGCCTTTCGAGGCCGTCGAAAAACTGATTGAACTCGGTTTCGACAAAATCTTGACTTCGGGCGGCAAGCCTACGGCCTTGGAAGGTGTCCCGATGATTGCCGAGATGCAGTTGCGCTACGGCGACCGAATCGCCATTATGCCCGGCGGCGGCATCAACCTCGGCAACGTGAAGGACATCCTGAATATGACGGGCGCGGTGCATTGCCATGCTTCGTTGGCGCATTGGGTGCCGCGCTTCAACGAGAAACTCTATCCCGACCAAAAGGACGCGACCGGCGCAACGATGGTCTGGACCGAGTCGAACAAGGACTTGATTTACGAAATGGAGAAATTGTTGAATCCGTAATTGTCTCACGCAGAAATCGCAGAATACGCAGAACTTACCGGCTGCAAAATAAGCGTCGCATCGCGATTCCCAAGATTGACTTCGTCGAATCTTCGATTTCTGCGATTTCTGCGTGCCAAAAAAAATAACTCACAATGAAAAAACTACTTCCTTTGTTTCTATTGACATTCGCCTTTTCAGCGTGCCAACAAATTGAAAAGCAAAACGTCGTCGTACAACTCCTCAACCAAGGCTGGACGCTCACGGGCGACACCTTAAATATTAATATGCAGGTCGATGTACCTTCGGTGGTGCAGCAAAGTCTTTACGAGAATGGCATCATACCGCACCCCTATCTCGGCACGGTGGAAAACCAGTTGCTCTGGATTTCCGACCATCCTTGGGACTACACCTTACGTTTCGATGCAGATAAGGAATTACTTGATAAAGAGAAAGTTGAACTTGTTTTTGATGGCATTGACACCTACGCAGAAGTAAAATTGAACGGCGAAAAACTCTTCTTTGCCGACAACCAATTCCGCGTTTGGAAACACGAGGTGAAAGACTTGCTGAAAAAGAAAGACAACCTTTTGGAAGTGCATTTCATTCGTTACGACAGCACGCAATTGGCTTTGTATGAGCAACATCAGCCTCGATTGCCAGAGAAATATGCCGTCACGCGCAAGGCACCCTATCAGCACGGCTGGGACTGGGCACCGAAATACAAAAACGTGGGCATTTGGAAACGGGTGGAATTGATTGGTTGGTCGAATGCGAAATTGCAAGATGCATATATTCTCACAGAAAACATTGATAACGAGAAGGCTACGATGCGTTTGTGCCTTGATGTGGAAAGCAAGGCTGAAGGAGATTACGTTGCGGAAATTTATGTCAATGGTGAGAAAAACAGCCAGAAAACCGTACACCTTAATGGCGGTACCCAAAATGAAATCCTGAACTTTGAAATTGAAAATCCAGAATTATGGTGGCCAAACGAGATGGGCGAACAACCGCTTTATGTCTTTGATGTTCTCCTAAAAGACGGGGATAAGGTTTTGGATTTCAAGAAAATATGGTCTGGTATTAAAACCTTCGAGATGATCGATGAGCCTGACAGCATCGGGCGGGCGTTTTATTTCAAAGTGAATGGTGTGCCGTTCTATGCCAAAGGTGCCAACTACGTTCCCGAGGAGATGATTGAGACCTGGAATGATGTTGACCACACGATTCGTCTTTTGGAGCAAGCCAAAGACGCTCATTTCAATATGTTGCGCGTGTGGGGCGGCGGCATTTATCCTTCCGACGACTTTTTCACGCTTTGTGACAAACTCGGCATCTTGGTTTGGCAGGATTTCATGTATGCCGGCACGATGTATCCCTACGACGAGGCTTTCCTCGAAAACGCCCGAATCGAGGCGGAGGAGCAGGTGAAACGCTTGGCTTCGCATCCGTCGTTGGCCTTGTGGTGTGGCGGCAACGAGATTTCGGAAGGCTACTATAACTGGGGCTGGCAAAAGTCGCTGAATTGGAGCGAGGAAGACGACAAAGCCATCAAAGCAGGCTATGACCGATTGTTTGAAAATATTCTGCCTCAAGCCGTTGCGCAATTCGACGGCACACGACCCTATTGGCCGAGTTCGCCCTCGAAAGGCTGGGGGCGTCCCGAAAGCCTGACGGAAGGCGACGTGCATTATTGGGGCGTTTGGTGGGGCGAGTTGCCTTACGAAATGTATCGCGAGAAGGTGGGTCGCTTCAACAGCGAGTACGGCTACCAAAGTTATCCCGATTACCAAACCTTGCTGAAGATTGCGCAAGGCGAAGAGTTGAGCAAGGATGCCGAAGTGATTGCGGCGCACCAAAAACACGCCCGTGGCACACGCCAAATCGACGACTTCATCAAACGTTATTTTCCTGACATTCAGCCTAAAGACTTTGAGGAATACGTCTATTTGAGCCAACTTTCGCAAGCCTACGGAATGGAAATCGCGATTGAGGCGCACCGCACGGCGAAGCCTTACAATATGGGCACGCTCTACTGGCAACTCAACGACGCTTGGCCCGTGACTTCGTGGTCGTCCATCGACTACTACGGCCATCCCAAGGTGCTGCAAGAGCGGCTGAAAACGCTTTTTGCGCCCGTGCTTTTAAGCATTGACCAAAAAGATTACGGCGTTTTCGTCACTTCCGACTTGCTGCGCAACATTGACGGCACGTTGTCCGTCACGGTTTGCGACCTTGAAGACCGTCCGCTGTTTGAACAAGAAATGAAGGTGAAGTTGGATGCCAACGAAAATCGTAAATTCGTCGTGGAAGGTTTAAGTGAATGTTTGCGAAAAGCCGACTTGAAGAAGGTGTATGTGAAATTGGAACTGACCGAAGGCGACACCCTCACCGCCGAGCGCAAATGCTATTTTTTCGCTTTTTTTGAGTGAAGGTGTAACTTTTCCCCCCTTTCTCCGTATTACTGATGTTTTCGCGAAGAACAAAAGTAACAAGAGAAATAATTAAAACCTAAACAAAATGAAAAAACGATTGATTTTTGCAGCGATGCTGCTGCTGGCCTTCGGAAGCGTGAAGGCGCAAGACACTTTGACCTCGGCTCCGCAAAAGGCCGACACTATCATCATTATGAGACCCGAATTGTCGGAACTCAACGAATACTTGCGTGAATTAGGCTTTACTTTGGAGCAACTGTCGGACTCCGTGGACTGGGAACAGTTTGAGCGCGACATGGAGAAATGGGCTGAGGAAATGGAGAAATGGGGCCGGAAAATGGAGAAATGGGGCGAGCGTTGGGAAGAGAAATACGGACGGAACTATGATTATCCATGCTATCGTCCAGAGCCGAGGAAAGACGAGCCTAAAAAACCTGAATCCAAAGGCAAGCGCCCCGAGAAAAAGAACCTCCTTTTCGACGCCAACTGGAGCGGCTTTGAGGCTGGACTGAACATGCTCTTCAACACTCCCGTGGATGTGGTGAACGCAAACAACGGCTCCCAAGGCATGGAAATCAGGCCGTTGCGCAGCTGGTATTTCGGCTTCAACATCGCCGATGTGGGCATTGCCTTCAACAGGAGACACACCGCCGGCTTGTTCACGGGTGTCGGCATCGGCTGGAACAACTTCAGCTGGAACAACGATGTCAAAATAGACTACGACCCCGCCAATGTGGTTTATACTTTGCTTCCCATCGAAGAGGAGCAAATCGTAAAAAACAGCAAATACGGTGTGTTGTATTTGGACATACCGCTGATGCTGGAAATTCGCCCGACGCGCAGCATGTACATCGACGCGGGTGTGACCGGTGGCTTGCGCATCGCGCAATGGAATCGTGTTAAGCTCGCCGACGGAACGCAAAACAAACGCTACTATTCCGCCGACATCAACCGCTTCAAGTTGGATGCCTCGTTCCGCATAGGTGGTGGCGACCTTGGCTTCTTCGCCAATTACGCCTTGCTGCCGCTGTTCGACATGAGCGACGCAAAGGTACATCCGCTGAGCTTCGGGTTTAGCATCAATTTCTAAAAGACAAAGTAAACAAAAAAAATGCCGCTCGAAGCGGCATTTTTTGTTTGCTTATTCCCCACGTTTCTCTTCCCAGCGACCCCGCGTTTCCTCAAAACTTTCCTCAGCGCGCTGGTAGGCGGCCAAAGCAATGTCAGTGGCGGCCTCGGTGAGGTCTTGCTTGGCTTTGCTCACGCCCGCACCGATGAGGCTTGCGAAACTGTCGTGCTTTCCATTGGTCAGGCGGAAAATGCCCTTACCGATGAACGAGAGTACGCGGTCGTCGTCTTCGTCAAAAACGTTTTCATCGATTTGCGCGAAGGCGAGCTCGGTGTTCATACGATAGGCCAACAGATCGAAGTCGGGGTCGGAGGAGGGCAAGGTCGGCAAGGTTGGAGCTTTTTGGGGTTCTATCTGGGCTAAAAGTGGTGTTTCAACTCTTTTAGGTAAGGTTTCTGAAACGGTTTTGGAAACTACAGGTTTGGCTTTTTTGACAGTTTGTGGCTGAACGAATTGTATCGTTCGTGGCGGCAAGTTTGTGGTTTCGCTTGCGGTGATGAGCCGTTGCGGAAGAATGGGTTTCAGTTCGGCCAGCGGCTTCAATTCGGGCATCGACTTGTCGGGCCACAGGTTCACGGTGAGCAGCAGTCCGGCGGCAGCGGCAGCCGAGGCAATCTTGACATAAAGCGGCACGATGGCGGCTTTTTTCTTCAATTCTTCCTTGCCTTCGTAGGCGACTTGCGGCGCTTCGAGATAGGGCAGGGGAGCGGTTAGCTCGTTCCAGTTCAGGCCTTGGGTCGCGACGAAAGCCTTCAGCTGCTCCGTTTCGTCGGGGCTGAGGTTGCCTTCCATGTAGTCAAGGAGATAGGCCTCGTAGTTGTCGGTGGTGATGTTCGTTTTCATGACGTTATGTCTATAAGGTTGTCGATGCTTTTCAGTTTGTTTTTCAGTGCGGTGCGGGCGCGGAAGATGTTCACTTTCACCTGTGCCTCGCTCATCCCCGTGATGCTGCCGATTTCTTGGTACGAGTAGCCCTCGTAGTCGCGCAGCAGCAAGGCGTTGCGTTGCGGTTCGGGCAGGGTGGCCAAGGCCTTGTGGAGCACTTCGTTCACGTCGGGGTATTGGCTCAGCGTGGTTTTCGCGTCGGCGGGCAAAGGCTCCTCGACGCTCGCAAAGCGTTGTTGGTGACGGACTTCGTCCACCATGGCGTGGTGGGCGGTGGTGAAGAGGTAGGATTTGGCCTTATCAAATGCCACCGATTCCCGTTTCTCCCAAACGCGGGCAAAGCTCTCCTGCACCACGTCCTCGGCCTGCTCGCGGTTGCGGAGGCTTGAGAACGCGAAGCGGAAAAGCCTGTCGGCGTATTGCTCCACGCACCGGTTGTATTGGGTTCTGTCCATCGTTTACATTAGTAATACGGAGAAACGGGAAAAAAGTTACACCTTTGGCAAAAAAAAATGGGGGCTTCCCTGCAACGGAGCAGCCCCCAAGGCGTTGTCAAACTATAAAATGCTCATCTTATTTCTTTTGCCGTTTCTTTCCCAGCAGATAGGCACCGCCCAGCGCGGCGAGGATGGCCATGCCGCCGCCCAGTGGGGTGTGGAGCGTTTGGTCCAGGTCGCCGCCTTGGTAGGGCACCAGTGGCCCGGCGCCGGGCGCGTTGGCGCGTTTGTTGTTGGAGAATTCCTCGTCGCTAAGGATGAAGACTTGCGCATGAGCCACCGCAGCCATCATCAAGAGGGCGGCGAGGAAGGTGTATTTTTTAGAGGCTTTCATATCGGTTGATTATTTGACGATTATCTTTTGCACTTTAGTTCCATTGTTGCTGTTGAGGCGCATCAGGTACATTCCCTTGGCCACGTCGGGCAGGCCGATGCGGGCTTGTCCCTCGGCGAGGGTTGTGCTGTGGAGCACGCGGCCTTGCAGGTCGATGAAGTCGAGCTGGGCGGGGCCGTGGCTGCTGTTGGTGACCACCCACTCGCTGCCGTCGAAGAAGGCGAAGCTGGTGGACGCCGTGCCTGTCGTGTCGTCGTCCTCTTCTTCTTCCTCCTCGATGCCGGTCACGTCGAAGGTGATGTAGAAGCGCGAGTAGTAGTCGCCTTTCTTGCCGCTGAAGCTGTAGCTCGAGTTGCGGAGCATGTCGTATTGCACACCCGTGAGGTTATCGACGAGGATGAGCTTGCTGAACTCGCCGTTGGCGGTGTTCCACGAGAGGGTGTAGGTGTCGCCGGCGGTGTCTTTAGGTTCAAACTTGAGCGGGATGCGCTCGGCGTCGGGCGTGGCGAAGAGGGCGGCGTAGTTCTTGTTGTCGTGGAAGGCGTAGAACAGGCCGTTGCCCGTGTACATGTCGCGCAGCTTGGTGGCGCCGCCCCATTCCGGGCGGTTGATTTCGACGACGCACACGTCGGAGCAGCCCTTGTCGCTCTTCAGGAAGAGGTTCACCAACGGGTAGGCATGGCGTTCCTCGCCACGGTAGCTTCCGCTTGTGCCGATGGCGCTGCGGAGCACCGTATGGGCTTCACTGAAGTTGAGCGCCGGCGGGTGGAGGTATTGGCTGGCGTAGGCGCCGTTTTCGGAGCCTTCGGCCACATAGTAGCTGAAGCCGTCGCCGTAATTGTTATCGGTGTCGCCGAATCCGTCTGCGTTATAGACGATGTAGTAGTTTTCAATACTATTATTTTCACCTTGGAAGGTTTCGAAGTCCAGATAGGCGTGGAAGGGGTTGCCCACGAGGTTCCAGCCGTTGCAGAGCTTTGCGTCTTCGGTGTGGGTGACGCTGATTGTCTTTTCGAATGGCGTGTAGTCGCGCGATTCAGCCTCAGACTGCTTGGAGCCCGAGGTTTGATCATCAACCACGAACAGATGCAAGGGGTAGGAAATGTATTCATCTAAGTATGAATCTTGTTCCCAACCATGGCAATTCCAGCCAGTTATCTTTCCGGCATACAGATTACCAGTTATTTCTTGATTATCATCCGTAGTATGTGTAACCGTTATTGGCGAATGATTATCAAAGATTTGGTACAAATCTATTTCTTTGTTGCCAGAGGTAAAGGAATAACTAGGAACATATTCTAAATAATTTCCTCCTGGCTGGAAACCATTGTTGGGGAATAAACTCATTACGAAGTCTGCTACAGGATCATAATAATTAATTCCTGTTTCGAAATATGCTTGTTGTCCTGGATCCATACTGGTTACATCATAAACAAAGTCTCCATTGTTAGTATTATAATACGTCCAAAAATCGGGATTGGGGCCCATTGTTATTTTCACCTGTGCATTTGCCCCGTAAAGGTGGACATAACTAACCAAGTAAAGTCCGGAAAGATCGTTTGAATTGCTGTCTTTTAAGTTATGGAGATAAGTGAGGTCTAAGTATCTTGCTTCTCGCTTTTCGTCCAAGTCGTCAAATATGCTATTTTGATAATAAACAACTTCATTGCTTCGCGTTTTACCCTTTTCGTTATCATCCAATGGCGTATTTTTAAAACGCACCGGGGGATCTATTGGCTCTATTGGAACTTCAGCTTCATCAACAATCAATCCCCAATTCGCCACACCCACTCTATAAACCTTAACGCCATCATCATCCCCGCCAGTAGGCGTGTATTCGCCGCCCAGTGCGCCCGAGCTTTGCAGGAGGGTCTTTTCGGCGATGGAGGCGAAGTAGCCCTTGCCGGTGAGGAGGCGTTCCTCGTTCACGTTTATGCCAAAGGGATCGTCACCGCTGTTGTTGGTGGCCTTTTCGGACGTGTAGTTCAAGTGGTCGTGCGGCGTGTCGCTGTGCCAGTGGTTGGGGCCGTTGCGCTTGAAGTTGATGTAGTGGTACTGCGGCTCAAACCAGCTGTAGAAGTCCATGCCGTAAGGATAGCGAGCATTAGTGTTGTCCGTTGCGCCTGGATTCTCGTCGGTTTCATTAATGGTGCCTTGGCCGAACACGTGCAGGGTGGCATCAAAGGTGCTGGGGAAGTAGCCGTCGGTCCAAGAGCCGAAGCCTTCGGCGCTTACATAGCCGCCCGACTTGACGGACTGGCTTCCCGAGCTCCAGCCGGTCATCCAGTAGCGGTTGTTGCCGCCGCCGAGCCAGCCAAACTCTGTGCCGCCCGGAGTGGTGGCGCTGCCGCCGCCTGCCCAGGGGTTGTTGAAGTAGCCCTCGGCACTATAGTCTTGGCCACTGACATAAGTGTTGCTGTTATGTCCTTGGTAGTTGAACCCTGTGCTTGCGTCGAGCAGCGGTGTGCTGAGCAAGTGCCAGTCGCGTTTCAGCTCTTGTGCGCCGAGGTAGTTCATGCCGTCGGTGGAAACGGCTGAATTGGTGCCCGAGTTGTCGAAGGTGATGCTGACGTGGGTCATGTCGAAGCTGCCGAGCGTACCAGCCTCGGTGATGGCGGCGTGCTCGTAGATGCTGATGCGGTTGGCGCTGATGGTTTTCGTTGGGGCCTTCGACACGTCGCCATAAATGAAGTGGCAGTCGAGCGTAGATAAGGGACCGGGCAGGCTTCTTGCAATCATTCCGTCGATTTCGGAGTCGTTGTAGTAAGGATCGTTGTTGTATTCGCTGTAGTCGCGCTTCGGGCCGCTGTATTGCAGCACATAGCCGTCTCCAATGAGATAGGCAGGGTGCGATTCTGGCCCGCCTTCGAATCCAAATACTTCGGGTTCGGTTATGGTGCTGAGGGCGGTGAAGCCGCCACGACCCACCGAGCCGTTTGTGCCGTCGCCGTAGTTGTTCATCATCAGCACGGGCAGGTCGCCGTTGATGGGACGGACGATGCCGATGCTGTCATTGTAGGAGATGTCCATGAACATTTCGTAGTAGGCCAGCGCCGGGCGTGCCCAGCGGTCGTAGGTGCGGTAGCCCGGGGTGTTTTCGGTGGCCTCGTCATCGCCGTTCAATGTTTCGGCTCCGATGCTGAGGGCCTCGAAAAGGGGCTTCCCTCCAAACTCGCCGCCGCTTACCAAGTTGTCGGCATACATGTAGCCCAACTGGTCGGCGCCGATGGTGGGGGAGTAGTGGTAGTTGAAGTTGCCGTTGGGGGTGGTAGAGGTGCCCAATGGGGTGCCTTCATTGTACTCGATGTATTGATCCGTGTCGGGGGCGTAGCAGTAAGTCATACCGACAGAGGTTCCATTGAGCACCATGTACTTGGTGTCGGAATCGATCACATAGCAGTTGGTGAGGGTAACAGGATTAGCTGTATTGGTATTGCCATAGAGCAAGGCGCCATACTTGTTGTCCGCTTTACGGCCTGAAGTGCACGGATACGCTGACTTGACATAGCAGTTCTCGATCTTGCCGAATCCCATTCCGCAAAGGCCGCCGAACTTGAAGTCATCATAGTCAAGATTCGCGCCCGTCTTGAAGGAGTTCACGGAGAAGGAGTTGGTGATGGATGCTTCCGAGGCCTGGTTATCAACATCGGTGATATAGCCGGCCAATCCGCCCACATACCTGATCCCGTCGCCTGAGTTATTATCACCCCATTCATAGCTGTTCAGCTCGCCGTGGGCTTCGCAACGGTCGATGAGGTCGGTGCCGCAGAGGCCCACGATACCTCCCGAATAGGTTTCGTTGGGGCATGTGATGACGAAATTGTGGTTGATGACAAAAGTGTTCTTGATATAACTGCCGGGCTGGGTGGCCAAGTGGAGATCGTTTCTTTGATACCACCTTGCCCCAGTCACTCCGAACAGGCCCATGCCGTGAACCGGGAGGATGCTGAAGGCATTCTGGATGAGATGGCCTTGGCCGTCGTAGTTGCCTGAGAAGGGGTGATATTCTTCGATGTAGGGGTCGCCGTCATTATAGGGACAAGTGCTGTATTGCAGTCCAATGGGTTCCCAATAGTGAGCTTTGAGGTCGAAGTCTTTGGTTTGGACGATGGTTTTGCCTAAGTAGTAATCGGTGCCGCTGTTCACCTGCTTGGCGAGGTAGGCCAAGCCTTCGGGCGACGACACCAGATAGTCGCTACCGGAAAGGTTGAGTCCGCTTGCATTGGCGAAGCTGCGCCAGGTCTCGATGAAGTACAGCCTATAGTCGTCGTAGGAATATATTTTGTCCCCTTCGGCGATGGTTTGGTTGCTTTCATCGTAGCAGAGGTCGGCCTTGCTGTTGTATCGGAGACGCCACACGCCGTAGTGCTCGGTGTCGTCGAAGAAGACGCGACGCCGGTCGGCATCCCTAACCCAGTCATCGGCTCCAGAATTATTCCACCAATTTGCCTTCGCGATGGGGGTGCGCACTTCATTGAAGTTGCCGTCGTTTTCGTATTCGTGTTCGCCATCGATGCCGTAGCCGGGGTCGTCGGAAGACCAGTCCTTGGTCTTGGTCACGCCGATGAGCGAGCCGCAGCCAAGATTGCCGGTGATGACGATCATGCTGGTGTCGGCGGAGTTGGCGGGGATATGGACGTTGTTTTGGGCCAAGGGCGAGCCTGCCTTGTTGCCTACAACAAAGGTGTTGGTGTAGATGCCTTGCGCCTCGAGGGAGCCGAGCTTATAGACGCCGCCGCCGTTTCCGTCGGCGGTGTTTCCTTCGGTTTCGTCATCTGGGTTGCCGATGTAGGTGCCGTCGAACTTGGCTTTGCCGAGGTTGGCGATGTAGATGCCGCCGCCGTTTTGATCGCTGTGGTTTTTCAGCACCGCGCTCGCGAGCATGTCGGCGATGCCGTCTTTGTCCACGTACACGCCGCCGCCGTCTAATTTGCTGTTGTTCTCTTGGATGAATGTGAAGCCATTATTGATGCATTTGAGGTTGCCGGCCACGTACACGCCACCGCCGGGACGTTTTTCCCTGCCCGAGCTGCCCACGTTGTTGCTTCCTTCAGTGTTGTTGTTGTTCTGCACTTTGCATCCCTCGCTGAGAGAGAGGGTGCCTGTTTTGGCTCTGCCGATGGCCACACTATCCACGGCGAGCGCGGCGCTCGTGGGCTTGAAGGTCACGACATTACCTTGGCTGTGTATCACGTCACTCACTCCGCTAATGTCCTTCAGGCCGTCAAGGGTGATGTGGGACAAAAAGGTATTGTTTGTCGCGTTCATTTGCACAATGGGTCCCAAATTGGGGCCAGGGCCTTTTTGTAGTGTGGCACCCGGCGATCCACCACCCTCATCAATGTCCACCTCGTTTGACAGTTTGTGCCCGCCAGGATAGCGGTAGAGAATGATTTCATGCGAATCGACATCATTATCATTGGGTATGATGTTATTCTCGTTTTGGAACCATTCTTTGTTATATGTATTGCCTTGCGGGTAGCGGATGACCACGGTGTTGTTACCGAGTGCTCTCACTTGGGCTTCCTGTTCGATGCTGATGGCACGCACCACGTATATGTAGTGGTTGGGGTCGGTGGGGTCGTAGCCTCTGGCAAACACGCCATTCGGTCCGGTGAGGGTGCGGCAGGGCTCGTCGGGGGCAAGGCCGCTGTTGTCGTCGTTGCCCCAACGATAACCGTTGCCGTTGTTGTCGTCGTCCACGATGCCGGCCACATACCAATACGTGATTCCCGGTATTCCGAGGGTGACCTCTAACTTTCCGGTGGAGGTTGCGTAATCCCCGTCGTCGTCATCCAGCTTGATGACGACAAACTCGTTGTCGTTGGAGAAGAATAACTTCCTCATATCCAGTTCTCCGTGCTCGCTGTAGCCGTAGTCGATGGTGAATTGGCGTAAGTAGTTGCCAAGGGCTTCGCGGTTGCGTAAGTCTGCATCGTACTGGGCAATCTCTTCTTCAGTGATGCCGATTCTTGAATTGGTGATGCTGCCTATCAGCTTTATCTTGCCCTTGTCGTGTGTGATCACTTCCCCTTTTGACGAGAGTTTCTTTATGGTTTGCAGGCACACGTCGTCTTCCTTGCTATCCTTCAGGTAGGGGTATTGGCCGGTGCCGGTGCCGGGTTCGCGCCCTGTGGTGTTGCCTTCCACCTTCACTGCGCCTTCCACTTCCATGGTGGCATAGGTGGAGATATACACGCCGCCGCCGAAATTGCCGGCCGTGTTGCCCATGCCGGCTCCGCCCACCGTGCTGCCGTTGAGCGTGAGAATGGCGGGGGGTGCTGCCGCAATCGGCGCGGATTCTACTTCATATTTATAATAGTTACCATTATCCCAATCATCAGGATCATCAGGATTGTTATAATAATAATAATCAACTATACCTCCCAATTCAAAATAATCATCAGAACCTTCACGTTTAAATCTGGCTATGAACTTATGGTTACCATGATTCCAAATGGGAGGTTCCTCCATGTTCTTCAAATCGAGATATATTCCAAAGTTTCTAAGCTCGGAAATTTGAGGAACACTTATTTCTTGTGAAGAATGACCTCCCCAACTATCAGGATACTGATAATATGTAATATTATTACCCCAAATTTGTACTTCTCTTACATGACCGCCATCAACAATAAGATTATTAGACTGCTGTCCCTCTTGGCGATTTATCCAGCCAACAGTGTCATTAGTAGTAAGGTCTAATAAAGTAAAGGCATTAATGGAATAGTTGCCCTCCTTTAGCCCTTCAGCTTTATCTGCCTGCACATAGATGCCTCCTCCATTGTTGGTGGCCACGTTATTTTGGATACGGCAATTGTTGTTTACGAAGGTGTTATTTCGCTCCAAATAGATGCCGCCGCCGTTGTTGGAGGCAGTGTTGTGTGATACCGAGCCGCCATTGATGGTGAGCTCTTCGCAATTCATGTAGATGCCGCCGCCGTTGCCGTTGGGGGCTTTGTTGGGTTTGCCGGCTTCGCCAATGGTGCAGTTGGTGAGGGTACATGTTTTCTCGGTGTAGATGCCGCCGCCGTTCCCTGTGGTGGCGGTGTTGTTTGTGAAGGTTGCAGTGAGGGTGAGAGGTTTGCCGAAGTGGTAAACGCCGCCGCCGTCCAGGTTGGCACTGTTGTTGTCAAAGGTCAACGTGCAGTCATCCTCCTGAGTCACCGTCCCACAATGAATCGAATCTCGCCGGAAAGAAAACTTGTTGTGGCACCTGATAAGGTGTAGAGGCCGCCGCCTGAGCCGTTGGCGCGGTTGTTCTCGAAGGTGGTGTTGCCGCCAAGGTTTGTGGTGGCGCTTGTGTAAACGCCGCCGCCGTGGCCATTGAGGGCTTTGTTGGAATTTATGGAAACGTACGAGGCACCTTCGCTCGTCACGGTTTGATTGTTGTAGATGCCGCCGCCGTTCCCTGTGGTGGCCTCGTTGTTGCTCAACGTGGCATTGGTGAGTTCGAGGGTTAGGGTGCCATTGTTTGTCAAATACACGCCGCCGCCGTTCACTGCCTTGTTATGGTCTATGAGGGTTCCTCCTGTCAGCTCCACTGTGTGGCTATAGGAGGCAAATGTTACTGATTCGTTTGCCATGCACAGGCCGCCGCCACTGGTGATGTCGGAGTCATCGCTTTGCTTTTGGTTGTGAACGATTTTGCAAGCTTCTATCGTGAGTCTATAGTTCGTATTATTCTGGGAATAGGTGTAAACGCCTCCGCCTTGCTGGGCTTTGTTTCCTCTGCTCTCAGAAACCTCAACAAACACGCCGCCGCCGTAGGTGGTGGCGGTGTTGTCGTAAACATAGTTGGAGTTTTCAAAGCTGCCGTTTTTGTAGTATATGCCGCCGCCTTGGTTGGCTGTGTTGTTATTCACATGGCATTCGTTTTTGAGTTTGGCAAAATTATCCTCCATATACAATCCGCCGCCGTCGTCGGAGGCCTTGTTGTAGCGGATAGTGCAGCTGTCCAACTCCGTGCTGCCTTGCAGGTAAACGCCGCCGCCTTTCTTGGTTATGTACGACCCGTTTTCGTTTTCGCCGTTGTAGCGGATGTTGCATTTTGTGAAAGTGTTGGTGGAATTATTAGACAATGTACCATAGTTGAAAACACCGCCGCCTTTACTATCTACATCATTACTGGTGGTGTAGTTGTGTTCGATGTTGCAATTTGTGAAACGGGCATAGAAAGCGTTTTGATTATTCCCGAGGTAGATGCCGCCGCCGCGTTTTGCCGCATAGTTGCCATTGCCCGAACTGCCTATGTTGCAATAGGTGAAACGGGGCTTTCCTCTGAAAAAATAGATGCCGCCTCCGTTGCCATTGGGGGCTTTGTTTCTTAAGATTTGGATGCGGTTGGTTTCGGTTCCCGTAAAGTAGGTTTCGCCGCCCTTGACAATGATGCCGCCGCCGCCGCCATCACCAGAGTTCAGATTTGATCCTGTTGGTGCGACGTTTGCTGTGTTGTCCACTATCCTGATGGTTTTATTGTCAACGGTAGTGATGTTAAGTGTACCTCCCCATTGGGAAATGCCGCCGCCTATGTCGGCGGTGTTGTCTGAAATGGTGACTTCATCTCTAAACACCACATAGCCGCCTTCCATACAGATGCCGCCGCCGGAACTTGTCGTGTCAATGTTATTTTCGCAGCTGTTGTTTTCAACAATAGTTTTTACTGAGAATGTGAATGGATAGTTACTGTTGTTTTGTAGGTCTTCTCCAAACCAGATAGCCCCGCCGGAATATCGGGTTTTGTTGTTTTTGAATGTGCAATTTGTGATGGTGCCGCCCCTTGCATATTGGCCAGCCAAGGTTAACGCAGCGCCAGATTCAAGGTTTATTGAGATATTTGGCAATGGCAATGTTTCATTACTATCGAAAACGCAATTTGTGAGGGTGATTTTGTTGTTGGCAATTCCGCTTGGGGTCTCACCGGGCGCGAAATGGATGCCAGCACCACCGTTGTGACTCACAGCTGCAAACGTATATGTGTAAGCATTAGGATTAGTAAAACCATAATACGCAAGCTGCTGAGCTGCAAAATTATTCACTTGCGTTTGATTAATCGTTTTCAGTCTGCAATTTTGTATGGTGCAATTTACCATTTCGAGTTGGGCATTCACAGCAATCTCTGTTTGAACACCGTTTATCGTCTTTTTTATCATCTTAGGGACGGAGATCATGGAAGCATAGTTTTCTTTTTCATCTCCGTCTAAAGTCAGGTTTTCTATGTAAAGGTAGGCTCCTTTATCAAGGACGATGCTGTTGTTTATATAATCCCCTCGAGTGATTGTTTTATAACCTCCTTTGATGGTCTTTTTTCCCGCAGCAACTAAATAAACGCTGTTATATGGTTTTTCTGGAGTGGCAGTGTGGCCGTTATCAAGAGTAAAACCTTCGGTTATCGTGATTTCGACAGTACCAGATAATGCCAATGCTGCGCTAAATTGTTTTGCGTTTGCCACGTTGCGATATTGCGTTTGCGCCCATCCTGCGCTGGGCATAAGGGCAAGCAAGAAGAGTGCTGCGATGCACAAATGGTTGGTTTTCAGTCGGTGCGAGGGGCCGCGGCGCGTGTTGCGCCCGCAGAGCCAGGAGGGGCTGATAAGTTGCATAGTTTTAATTAATTAAGGTGTTTTGTTGTGTTGCTTGTTGTTTGTTTTCCAATTTTTTCAGGCGGCAAAAGTACGAATTTTTTTTTTGAAACCCGTGCCAAAAAAAAATTCGTACTTTTGCGGCAAAAATCAGTCATTATGCTTCTGAACTACATCACTTGGGACGTCGATCCCGTTTTGTTTTCGCTCGGGCCTTTGCAGGTGCGCTGGTACGGACTGCTGTGGGCCTTGGGTTTCCTCATCGGCTATTTCGTCATGCGCGGCATCTATCGGCGCGAGAAGATGACCGATGATTCGTTGGACAAACTACTGGTTTACATGCTGTTATCAACGGTCATCGGGGCGCGCTTGGGGCATTGCCTGTTCTACGAGCCGAAGGAATACTTGGCCAACCCCATCTCCATGCTGTATATCTGGGAAGGTGGCCTTGCCAGCCACGGCGGTGCCATCGGCATTTTGGTTGGGCTTTGGCTGTATGTGCGCAGCTACAACAAATCGAAGAAGGAGAAGGACAACCTGCAGAAAATCAACTACATTTGGATTCTTGATCGCATTGTGGTGGCCGTGTGCCTCGTCGGGGCGTTGATTCGCGTGGGCAATGTGATGAACCACGAGATTTACGGCACGCCGACCTCGTTGCCCTGGGGTTTCGTCTTCATGCGCGGCGCGGAGCAGTTTTGTGGCACTTTCGACAACTACACGCAATGCACCTCGTGGGCGTCGTGTTGTCCGCCCAATGAGTGGCTGCCCTGCCACCCGACGGGCCTCTACGAGGCGTTCTTCTGCCTCGTGGCGATGGGCATCCTCTTGTGGATGTACTACAAGCGCGACCTTGGTCACAAGCAGCCCGGCTTGATGTTCGGCACTTTCCTCATCATCATTTTCGGCTCGCGCATCCTTATTGAATTTTTGAAAAATGTGCAGGTCGCTTTCGAGGAAAACATGACTTTCGACATGGGGCAGTGGCTCAGCGTTCCCTTTGTCGTCATCGGCATCGTGATGATTGTTTGGAGCTTTGCGCAGCGGAAGAAAGCGGAACAACAAGCATAAAAAAACGGTCGGAATTCCGACCGTTTTTCGTTTCACTTCAGTTCAAACTCTTCGCCTGCTTCGGGGATGACGATGTTTTCCCAGCCGGCCTTGCGCAGTTGGCGTTTGTAGAACTTTTGCGCTTCAACGTCGCCGTGCACGAGGAAGGTCTTCTTGATTTTGCTCGGGTCTTGGCAACTCAGGTAGTTGAGCATTTCCTTGTAGTCGCCGTGGCCGCTGAAGGCATCAATTTCGAAGATTTCGGCGTTCACGTTGTGCTCGGTGCCGAAGATGGACACCGTCGCGGGTCGTGGGTTCTCCAATAGCTTGGCACCCAACGTGGTAGGTGCGCAGTAGCCTATGGCAAGGATGCTGTTTCTTTCGCTTTCGATGCTGTTGGCGATGTGGTGTTTCACGCGACCGGCTTCCATCATGCCCGAGGCGGAGATGATGATGCAAGGCTCCTTGCGGGCGTTCAGCGCCTTCGACTGGTTGATGTCGCGGACGAAAGTCAGGCTGTTGAAGCCAAACGGGTCGGGGTCGTACTCGATAACGTCTTTCACATTGTCGTTGAACAAATTCACGTGCAGACGGAAAATCTCGGTGGCATTGACGGCCAAGGGGCTATCGACGAACACCGGAATCTTCTCGGGCAGTTTGCCCTCGTTGTAGAAGTTATTCAGCAGATACACAATCTCTTGCGTGCGGCTGACGGCAAACGAGGGGATGATGAGTTTGCCGCGTTTCTCGACGCAGGTGTGGTAGATGATTTCCAGGAGCTGTTGTTCGGCGTTTTCGCGGTCGCCGTGGAGGCGGTTGCCGTAGGTGGCCTCGGTGATGAGGTAGTCGCAGTGCGGGAATGGCTCGGGCGAGCGCAGCAGGTAGTTGTACTCGCGCCCGATGTCGCCCGTGTAGGCGATGCGCGTCATCTTGCCGCCCTCGTCGATTTCGAGGATGGCGCAGCCGCTGCCGAGCAGGTGGCCCGTGTTGTTGAACTTCACCTTGATATTGTTGTCGATGTTGAAGTAGCGGTTGTAGGCCACGCTGACGAACAGCTCCATCGAGGCGCGCGCGTCTTTTTCGGTATAGATGGGTTGCAGCGCGGGCAAACCTTGTTGGCGGCGCTTCTTGTTGAACCACACCATATCGTTCTCTTGGATGAAGCCGCTGTCGGGGAGCATGATGTTGCAGAGGTCTTCGGTGGCTTTGGTGCACACAACCTGCCCACGGAAGCCCATCTTATAGAAATAAGGTATCAGGCCGCAGTGGTCGATATGGGCGTGGGTGAGGATGATGACGTCGATTTCCTTTGGGTCGCACATGATGTTGCGGTTGGCCGCGTCGGTTTCCAAGCCTTTGCCTTGAAACATTCCGCAGTCCAAAAGGATTTTCTTGCCGTGGTCGGTGGTGATGAGGTGCTTGCTGCCCGTAACTTCCTGGGCCGCACCGATGAATTTGATTTTCATAGGGGCCGCACCGATGAATTTGATTTTCATAGTTCAAGAAATCGTTAGATTCAACGTGGTTAATTTGCCCCCAAAATTAGAAAAAAAAAGTGAGGTGGCAATATTTTGTCACCTCACTTTGGAAATATTTCAGATTATGTGTGAAAAACGGACTTATTCAATGACAATCTTCCTCACGGCCTGTCCGCCGTTGGCCTCGATGTGCATCATATAGATGCCTTTGGTCATGTCGGAAAGGTCGATGCGGGCTTGGTCGCCTTCGTGGGCGGCATTGTAAACGGTCTGCCCGTAGGCGTTCACGATGCGGATGTGGCTCAGGCCTTCGCACGACACGGTGATTTCGCCGCTGGTTGGGTTAGGATACACCTTGGCGGCCACATTCAATTCGGTGATGCTGGTTACCTCGCAAGAGGCATACACCGGCTCCGACACGCAGATTTGGCCGTCAAAATGATACTCGGCGGTGAGCATGTAGGAATAACTGCCTATTTCGGTGACATCGAAATAATAATTGTAGCTGCCTTCAGGCTCGATGTCTCCAATAAGTTCATATTCATCGGTGTCCCTCTGCCTGTAGAGGTGGAAGTATTCCGGAGAAATGGGTGCGACAGAGTTCCATCGCAGCTTCACGCCGAAGTCGGATTCATTCTCATAGACATATTCCGCCGTGAAATTTGCTGGAGAGTTGCAGGGGATGTTCAGCGTAGCGCAGGCTTCCTCGGATGGGTCGGAGTCGCCCAGGCTGCATTTTGCCACGATGGTGTAGCAGTACTCGCCGTATGGCAATTCTGTGTCGTAATACCCGCCAACGTAAGGATAATCAAAGGCAATGCGCGTTCCGTTCCTATAAATGTCGTAGGCATGAGCGGTTGGAACGGCGTCCCAATTGACGGAGATGTCAGTAAAGAAAAAGGCGTTTGCTGTAACATTGGTAGGTGCTTCGCAATCGAATTCTTCGAAATGCGCCACAAAAGCCGCCGACTCGGTCACGGTGAAGGTGTATCTCGGGCTGGTGCCGACTTCCGTTCCGTCTTTGGTCCATTTCACGAAAACGTAACCCGTGGCGGGCGTGGCTCTCAAAGTGCAGGAAGCGTTGTAATTGTAAGTGCCTCCTCCGGTCACGGTGCCGCCCTCGGTCGGGTCGGCTGTGGCAGTAATGGTGAAGCTCTGTGCCTCGAAGTGTGCCTCAAACGCTGCCGATTCGGTCACGGTGAAGGTATAGCTCGGGTTGGTGCTGACTTGCGTCCCGTTCTTGGTCCAGCGCACGAAATTGTATCCTGTGGCGGGCGTGGCCGTCAGGGTGCAGCTTTCGCCTTGGTTGAAGGTGCCGTCGCCAGTGACGGTGCCGCCATTGGTTGGGTTGGCCGTGGCGGTGATGGTGTAGGATTCCACCACTTG
>CADAVB010000067.1:0-8538 GCA_902791165.1 uncultured Bacteroidia bacterium | reverse complement strand
TCGGTCCAGTTGATGAAGTCGTAGCCTTCGTTGGCTGTGGCCGAAACGGTGCACGAGGTGCCTTGGTTGAAGGTTCCTCCGCCTTCCACGATGCCGCCTTCCTCGGGGTTGGCCGACACGCTGACGGTGTATTGGGTGGTGCCGCCGCTGGTGATGTTTACGGTGCCGACATAGGTAATCTTATTGTAGCCAATCACGGTGAGGGTGGCGGTGCCAGTGGTTCCGGGAGCAGCAAAAGTAATGTTCGCCGTACCATTATTGATGGTAGCTGAACCCATGATTTCGCCGTTGCGGGTGAGGGTGGCCCAAGCGCCGTTTCCGTCGGTGGCGTTCACGGTGAACGAGGTCGCCGTGGTGCTCATTGATGGGGCATGGGTGACGTTCATGGCAGTCGGGGTGGCGGTGCGCACCATTAAGGTCGGGTCGCCGAAGAGGAGCCAGAACGAGTAGGTGGCCAGACCGTCGCCGTTGTTTTGGCCGTATTGGTCCAAAATTTTCATAATGCCGTCAAACGAGATGCCGCCGAGGGTGCGCTTGATGTTGTTGGCGTAGCTTTCCACCAACACGTCCACCATCTCATCTTGGCCGTACATAGGCGGCTGCCAAGGCTGAAGAATATAGGAGAACATTCCGCCAATGGCACCCGTGGGATTGCCGTTGCTGTTGTTGGTGGCGCGAAGCCAAGCCTCAGCAAAGCAAGGAGAGCTGTAGTCAAGTTTGCCGTTGAGGCAGGCCACCGACCAGACGAAGGGCAGCTTGTTGTCGTTGGTCAAAGCGTTCACGTGCGAGTTGCCGTAGCTGAACACGCCCCAACTGGTTTCGCTGCCGTGGTTGCAGTAGTTGATGATGCTAACGCCTTCGTTGATGTGTTGGCTGATGGTGTTTGCGCTGGCAGTAACACCAGAAACACCTTGGTAGTCGCGGTGGACGGTGCTGTAGCCATAATTTAACAAGTCGGTGCGGATGTTGTCGATATGTTGATAGTCAGCTTCTCCATAGTGGCCGCTTCCAGCACCTTCGTTTTTCGACACACCTTGTCCGACCGAAAGCCATGTGTCTGTGGCGTTGATGTCGCGCTCGTAGTGGATAACCTTGTTCACCTGCGTGGTAACGTGCGCTACGGTTTCGGCAGAGAAGCGACCCACGATGACATCGTTGTAGTTGTCGTTTCCGACCAATTGTCCGTATATGTTATCGGTGCGGCCGTATTTATTGCCTTTCATGGTATAATAGCCTTGCACTTGGGCATTGTCGCCAACAAGCAAGATATGGCTAATGTTGGGATTGCTTGCGTAATATCCTTGGATATAGGCCAAAAGTGCATCGCTTGTGGCTCCCGAAGTGCTTGTGCCAACCATCGTTGTGGGACGGCCAATCTGCTTTTTCCATGCCACATAAGGCTCCATCGCCTCCATGAAAGCGTCGTGGCAGATGATGAGCAGTTCGCCACTTTCCTCAACGGGCGTGTATTTGCTCATGCCTTCGCTATAGTTGATGAAATGGTTGCTATACAACTCGCCAAATTCGGGGTCCATTTTCACCTCGTTTGAACGGCGGTCAAGAATGTTTTCGCCTTGCGCCCTGTCGGCAAACATCTCAACGGTCATGTTGTGATAGACGCGCAGGGTCTTGGAAATCGGGTTGTAGGCGAAAGGATAGACGACCATGTTCTGCCCACGGAAATCGCGGAGGATGTAAGGCTCGTAAAGCCCAACGTTCTCGGCAGGGAAGAAGGCATTTTGGTTGTAAGCCTCGCCATAAGTGTAAGGCACATCGTCGGGGTTGATGTTGCGCGGGAAATCGCCTTTCGAGGGCGCGACTTCCATCTGGAAATCAGTATATTGCGCATCGACGAGGCGGATGCTGTAGTGCTGGCGGTCGCCCACCATGACGGGAATGGCCATCATGGGCAGGTTGGGTTCGCCGGCCTCAGCTGTGCTGACGGTCTTTGGAACCGAGATAATGTTGGCTGCACCACGGGGCGTGGTCACCTCGTTGGCGTAGAAGCCGGGGAGTTGCACGTTTACGGTGATTCTTGATTCGGAAGACGAAACGAGCGTCGTTTTGATGGTGCCCGGAGTGCTGCCATCGATGGCAACCCACTGCTGGCCGAAGGTCACGACCGTAAGCATGACGAGCAAAAGAGTGAAAAGTTGTTTTTTCATAGGATGAAAATTGAAAATTTTAGGGGGCAAAAATAGTATTTTTTGAGGAAATGTGGTAGGTTTTTAAGAAAATGTTCGTTTTCTTGCTCTTTGACCATGACCATCGGCGATGACCATGTCTGCGCCTACGCTGCAAATGGTCATAGTCAGGGTCAATGGTCATTGTCCTAATGCTTTTTTGCGCATAAATGCCACTGAGTCGCCCCAAGCGTTGTATAAAACTTTGTGCCCGATGGCGGCGAGGCTTTCGTCGAGCTTGCTTTGGGTTTGCGAGGGTTTGTCCTTCACGTTGGCTTTGTCGGGATAAATCAAATAGTTTTCGCGGAACTCGTTGGGCGTGAGGTTCGGCATGATGACGTTGGCACCAGCGAGGATGGCCTTCTCGCGGCCTTGCGGGTCGAGGGTTTGGTTGGCTGTGGCCGCCACCATGTTGATTTCGGGCATCATCAGGCGGAGTGTGGCTATCATCTTCAATGTCAGTTCCATGCGCTTTTCTGCGGGCGGGATTTGGTCTTTGTACGCCCAAAGCGGCGTGTCAGGGTGGGGAATAAACGGTCCCATGCCGACCATGGCCAGGTCTTTTTGCTTGAAGAAAAGCAGGTCGCTAGCCAAATCGTCCAAGCTCTGGAATGGCAGCCCAATCATCACGCCCGAACCCGTTTGGAAACCGACTTTCAATAGGCTGTCGATGCAGTCCAAGCGTTTTTTGAAGTCGTGCTTCTCATCGCGCGGGTGAATCTTATAATAAAGGTCTTCATTCGAGGCCTCGATTCGGAGCAGATAGCGGTGCGCTCCTGCCTCAAACCAGCGGCGGTAGGTTTCTTCCGTTTGCTCGCCGAGCGAGAGCGTAATGCCCAAACTCCCGTTGTCTATCTTCTTGATTTCCTGTACTAAATGGGTAATCTTATCGACAAAAGCCTTGTCGCTTCTTTCGCCGCTTTGAATGGCAACGGAGCCATAGCCCAATTTATGCGCCAACTTCGCACATTCAATCACTTCCTCGTCGCTGAGTTGGTAGCGTTCCACCTTCAGGTTCTTGCAGCGCACGCCGCAATAGAGGCAGTATTTTGTGCAGATGTTGCTGTATTCAATCAGCCCGCGCAGGTGGACATAATTATCCAAATGCTTCAATTTCACCTGCAAAGCGCGGTCGAAGAGTTTCTTTTTGTCCTCGCCTTCGGCGGCAAGGAGTTGTTTGATTTCCTCGCAGGTGAGGTTGGTTTTATTTAGGATTTCGTCAATGGACATAACTTGAAATTTGCCGCAAAGGTAATGATTTCCGAAAAAAGTCGTACCTTTGCCGCCGAATTGCGATGCAAAATCGCAGTGAATTGAAAACGAGATTTTTTATTTTATGACAAAAGCATTGAAAATCGTGGTGCTTGCCAAGCAGGTGCCCGATACGAGAAATGTGGGCAAAGACGCGATGACGCCGGAAGGCACCGTGAACCGCGCCGCATTGCCCGCCATCTTCAACCCTGAAGATTTGAATGCCCTTGAACAGGCCTTGCGCCTCAAGGAACAGAATCCAGGCAGCACCGTCGGCGTGCTCACCATGGGCCCGCCGCGCGCCGGTGAGATTATCCGCCAAGGCCTCTTCCGTGGGGCCGACACGGGCTGGCTGCTCACCGACCGCCTCTTCGCAGGCGCCGACACCCTCGCCACTTCGTATGCCCTCGCCACCGCCATCAAGAAGATTGGAGACGTGGACATCGTCATCGGCGGTCGTCAGGCCATCGATGGCGACACCGCTCAAGTGGGTCCGCAGGTGGCACAGAAACTTGGTCTCAACCAAGTGACCTACGCCGAGGAAATCCTCAAGATCGAAAACAACATCGCTACCATCCGCCGCCATATCGACGGTGGCGTGGAGACCGTGGAAGTGCCGCTGCCCTGCGTCATCACGGTCAATGGCAGCGCGGCACCTTGCCGTCCCTGCAATGCCAAGCTGGTGATGAAGTATAAGTATGCTATGTGTCCGCTTGAAGTGGATATGAATTCGGAATTTGGAAATGCGGAGCATTCGACGAAGTCAATGCGGAATGCGGAATTGAGCAAAAGCCGTCCGTATTTGACATTGAACCAATGGAGCGTGGCCGACGTGGATGGCGACCCCAACCAGTGCGGTCTCTCGGGTAGCCCCACCAAGGTGAAAACCGTGCAAAACATCGTCTTCCAGGCCAAGGAGAGCAAGACCCTCACCGCCAGCGATGCCGATGTGGAAGGATTGATTAAGGAATTATTAGAGGAGAAGATAATTGGATGACGCGAGACTTTGCGACACAATCCGGCCTTTACACTCTTGCCGTCATTGCGGGCTTGACCCGCAATCTCCCAAACAACGGGGATTCGTCTTCGCGCTTGGGAGATGGCGGATGCTTCTCCGCCATGACGGAAAAAGGCGTTAGAGTAGTGTAACCCCGTCCTGTGTCTCAAAAAACCATTCAAACAAAGTAGAAACTATGAATAACGTATTTGTATATATCGAGACCGAAGGCACACAGGTGGCCGAAGTGTCTCAGGAGTTGCTCACCAAAGGGCGTAAATTGGCCGACCAACTTGGCGTGGAACTGCATGCCGTCGTGGCTGGCACGGGCATCAAGGGCAAGGTGGAGGACCAAATCCTGCCTTACGGCGTGGATAAACTCTTCGCTTTCGACGGCGAGGGGCTGTTCCCTTACACCTCTGCACCGCACACCGATATTCTTGTGAATCTTTTCAAGGAGGAACAACCGCAGATCTGCCTTATGGGCGCCACCGTCATTGGTCGCGACCTCGGTCCGCGCGTCAGTTCTTCGCTGACCAGCGGCCTCACCGCCGACTGCACCCAACTCGAAATCGGTGACTTCGACGACGTCAAGACGAAGAAGCACTACGACAACCTGCTCTATCAAATCCGTCCCGCTTTCGGTGGCAACATCGTGGCGACCATCGTCAACCCCGACCACCGTCCGCAGATGGCCACTGTTCGCTCGGGCGTGATGCAAAAGGCCATTTATGAAGGCAAGGCAAAGAACGAAGTCGTTTATCCCGAAGTGTCGAAGTATGTCTCGCCAGAGGCGTATGTTGTGAAGGTCCTCGACCACCATGTGGAGGCTGCCAAGCACAACCTGAAAGGCTCGCCCATCGTGGTGGCCGGTGGTTACGGCATGGGCTCGAAGGAAGGCTTTGATATGCTGTTTGAACTCGCCAAGGTGCTCCACGGCGAAGTGGGTGCCTCGCGTGCCGCCGTCGATGCGGGCTTCTGCGACAACGACCGTCAGATTGGCCAGACAGGTGTTACCGTACACCCGAAAGTGTATATCGCTTGCGGTATCAGCGGCCAGATCCAGCACATTGCCGGTATGCAGGACTCCAAGATTATCATTTCAGTGAACAGCGACCCCGACGCACCTATTAATAAGATTGCGGATTATGTCATCAATGGCACCGTCGAGGAGGTTGTTCCGAAACTGATTAAGTATTACAAACAAAATAGCAAATAATTATGGAATCAATAATTGAAATTATATCCCTTGTTGTCAGTATTTTAACCATTGTCCTATTTTTTAAGGTATGGGGAATGACAAACGACATAAGAAAAATCAGAGATATTTTTATAGCTGCGAGTATCAAACAGGTCGATATCAAAGTCGGTGACATAGTGGTACATCGTGAGTTCAACGAGGCAATGGAAGTTTTAGAAATCAATGCTGATAAAATCACTTGTAGAGCATTAAATACAAATGATGAGTTTACTTTGAAAAAAGAGGAGTTTTTTGTAATAAATCAGAAATAGGTCATGGCAAATTACTATAGCGACAATCAAAACCTGCAATTCTACCTCGACCACCCGCTGATGAAGCGCATCGTCGAGCTGAAGGAACGCAATTTCACTGATAAGGACACCTACGAAGATGCTCCCGTCGATTACGAAGACGCGATGGAAAACTACCGCCGCGTGCTCGACATCACGGGCGACATCACCGCCAACATCATCGAACCCAACTCCGAGAGCGTGGACCTCGAAGGTCCGCATTTGGAGAATGGCCGCATGATTTATGCCTCCAAGACCGTGGAGAACCTCGATGCCTGCACCAAGGGGGGGCTCTGGGGCGTTTCGATGCCGCGCCGTTACGGCGGCTTGAACCTGCCCATCACCGTTTTCTCCATGTTGAGCGAGATGGTCGCCTCCGCCGATGCCGGCTTCCAGAACATCTGGTCGTTGCAGTCGTGCATCGACACCTTATATGAATTTGGCAACGAGGAGCAGCGCATGAAATACATCCCGCGCGTCTGTGCCGGCGAGACCATGTCGATGGACCTCACCGAGCCTGATGCCGGTTCCGACCTGCAGAGCGTCATGTTGAAGGCCACTTATTCCGAAAAGGATGGCTGCTGGCTGCTCAATGGCGTGAAGCGTTTCATCACCAACGGCGACTCCGACATTCACTTGGTGCTGGCTCGCTCTGAGGAAGGCACCAAGGACGGTCGCGGCCTGTCGATGTTCATCTACGACAAGCGCCAGGGCGGCGTCAATGTGCGCCACATCGAGCATAAACTCGGCATCCACGGTTCACCCACATGTGAGTTGACCTACAAGAACGCCAAAGCTGAGCTTTGCGGTGAGACCCGCTTGGGCCTTATCAAGTACGTCATGGCCCTAATGAACAGCGCCCGTTTGGGCATCGCCGCGCAGTCGGTGGGCCTGGGTCAAGAGGCTTACAACGAGGCTCTGAAATACGCCAACGAGCGTCAGCAGTTCCACAAGAGAATCATCGAATTCCCTGCCGTTTACGACATGCTTTCGCGCATGAAGGCTAAGATGTGGACATCTACAAGTGCCTTGAGGACATCCAGCGCGAGCGTCCGCTCACCGCAGAGGAACGCGCTGAGATGAAGAAATACAGCCGTTTGGCCGATGCTTTCACGCCTTTGGCCAAGGGCATGAACTCCGAGTACGCCAACCAGAACGCCTACGATGCTATCAGCATCCACGGTGGCAGTGGCTTTATCATGGAGTACAAATGCCAGCGTCTCTACCGCGACGCCCGTATCTTCTCGATTTATGAAGGCACGACGCAGTTGCAGGTGGTGGCCGCCATTCGTTACATCACCAACGGCACCTACCTCACCATCATGAAGGAGATGCTGGAGAACGAGGTCTCCGAGGACTTGAAACCCTTGCAGAACACGGTGCGCACCCTCGTGGAACTCTACGAGCAGAGCATCAACTACGTGAAGGGCGCCAACAACCAAGAGGTTCAAGACTTCTTGGCCCGCCGCCTCTACGACATGACCGGCGACATCATGATGTCGCTGCTCATCCTTGACGACGCCACCCACGCTCCGCACCTCTTTACCCAGTCGGCCAATGTTTACGTCCACGCCGCCGAAGAAGATGTCATCGGCAAGAGCGTCTATGTGAAGAACTTCATCGAGGAAGACTTGGTGAACTTCAGGGCGAAGGCAGTTGCTGAATAAAACGACGGTTCTGTTGAAATGAAAATCGGTGCGCTTCAGGTTTGAGGCGCACCGATTGTTATTCTCGTGCTTTCTGGATTCACTCCAAATGCGTGTACTTCTTCGATACCCAAAGCGCAGTGCCGTGGAAATCAATCATGTAGAAGTCGCCTTCTTCGCCTAAATAAAGGAAACGCTCGCCCACTTTGGGATGGCGGTTCGATCCGTCGCCCCATTTGAAGGTGTCGGCACTCGTCGAAGGCCCAAGCCGCAAACGAAGCTCCGAACCGTCAATCACGACATAAACCTCCGGCTCTCCCGGGTCGTCGCCATCTCCGTACCATTCTTCCGTGTCTTCTCCGCTCTTCCAATACATCTCGGAATTAAACTCATATTCAGGATAATATGCCTTGAATACTTTGTTGAGCACCTCATAAAACTGGTCAATGGTGCCATCGCTCCAGCGTCGTGCCCAAAAGTGTAGGAACCGATAATCGATGTTGCCATAAACATAGCTGCCGTCTTCGAGATTCAGCAGATGCAAGAAGAAACCAGTCTCGTATGCGGCGTAATCCATGCCTTTGGTTTCAACCGATGTCCTGAAAATGGTTTCGCGCTCTGCTTGGCTATAGGCCCCGTCATACAGCGCATCGTGAACAACCATCATAATGTGCATCTGTCGATACAGATATCTGTCAATGAGTGGTTTGCTGAGTTTTACAAACTTCTTGTCGCCGACCACTTTCTTGGCTATGTTGCCAAGGTATTCGATGGCTTCTGGGTTGTAGTGCCCGAAGCTGTTTTCGTTGTCGAGGTCCCATTGGCCGTCGTGGTGCGGTCCCGACACATAAAGCGAGCAAGGGAGCATTTGTTGGAGTTCGGGCAGGGAGATGAGCGAGGCCAAATGGCTGCCCATGACGCGGATGCCGCA
>CADAVB010000066.1 GCA_902791165.1 uncultured Bacteroidia bacterium | reverse complement strand
ACCGGCGTTCTTATACATTTCCTCGCTGGCCTTCTGCCACATGGCGTTCATCTCGGCCATGGCAGCGTCGATGCCGGCGATGTCCTGAGCCTGGTGGGCGGTTTTCAGCTTGCCGAGGGCAGCCTCGATTTCAGCCTTCTTGTCGGCAGGCAGCTTGTCGCCGTACTCTTTCAGTTGCTTTTCAGTCTGGAAGATGATGCTGTCGGCTTGGTTCAGCTTGTCAATGCGCTCGCGTTCCTTCTTGTCGGCTTCGGCGTTGGCCTGGGCTTCGTTCTTCATGCGCTCGATTTCAGCGTCGGTCAAGCCCGACGAGGCCTCGATGCGGATGCTCTGGGTCTTGCCCGTGGCCTTGTCCTTGGCACTCACGTTCAGGATACCGTTGGAGTCGATGTCGAAGGTGACTTCGATTTGCGGGATGCCACGCGGCGCAGGCGGGATGCTGTCGAGGATGAAACGACCGATGGTCTTGTTCTGGGCAGCCATAGGACGTTCGCCTTGCAACACATGGATTTCAACCGAAGGCTGGTTATCAGCAGCGGTCGAGAAGACCTCCGACTTGCGGGTCGGGATGGTGGTGTTGCTCTCGATCAGCTTGGTCATCACGCCACCGAGGGTCTCGATACCGAGGCTCAACGGGGTCACGTCAAGCAGCAGCACGTCCTTCACTTCGCCGGTCAAAACGCCGCCCTGGATGGAGGCACCGATGGCCACCACTTCGTCGGGGTTCACGCCCTTCGAAGGCTCCTTCTTGAAGAAGTCGCGGACGATGTTCTGGATGGCAGGGATACGGGTCGAACCACCGACCAAGATGACATCGTCGATGTCGTTGACGGTCAAGCCAGCGTCTTGCAGGGCGCGACGGCAAGGCTCGATGGTGTCGTGGATCAGCTTGTCGGCCAGCTGCTCGAACTTCGAGCGGCTCAAGGTGCGGACCAAGTGCTGCGGGATGCCGTTGACAGGCATGATGTAAGGCAGGTTGATTTCGGTTTCGCTTGACGAACTCAACTCAATCTTAGCCTTTTCAGCGGCTTCCTTCAGACGTTGCAGAGCCATCGGGTCCTTACGCAGGTCGATGCCGTTGTCCTTTTGGAACTCTTCGGCTAACCAGTTGATGATGACTTCGTCGAAGTCGTCGCCGCCGAGGTGGGTATTACCGTTGGTGGACTTCACCTCAAACACGCCATCGCCCAATTCAAGGATGGAAATATCGAAGGTGCCGCCGCCGAGGTCATAGACAGCGACTTTCACATCGTTCTTTTTCTTGTCCAAGCCGTAGGCCAAAGCGGCAGCCGTAGGCTCGTTGATGATACGGCGCACTTTCAGGCCGGCGATTTCGCCAGCTTCCTTGGTGGCTTGACGCTGGGCGTCGTTGAAGTATGCCGGCACCGTGATGACGGCTTCGGTGACGGTCTGTCCGAGGAAGTCCTCAGCGGTCTTCTTCATCTTTTGCAACACCATGGCAGAGATTTCCTGCGGGGTGTACTGCTTGCCGTCGATGTCGATACGAGGCGTGTTGTTGGGGCCTTGCACGACTTTGTAAGGCACGCGGCGCATCTCGGCGTCCACCTTGTCGTAGGTCTCGCCCATGAAACGCTTGATGGAATAGACGGTGCGCATGGGGTTGGTGATGGCCTGACGTTTGGCAGGCTCGCCGACTTTACGCTCGCCGTTGTCGGTGAATGCGACCACAGAAGGGGTGGTGCGGTGGCCTTCGCTATTGGCGATGACGACCGGCTCGTTGCCTTCCATCACGGCCACACATGAGTTGGTTGTACCCAAATCAATACCAATGATTTTTGACATAGTTTTGTTCTCCTATTTTTATTGTTGCTATTTTTATTGACGGCCTTGTTTTGTCAATCTTTATGCCAAAGAAAAACGACTGACAAAATGGCATTTTTCGTTTTTTTTGGACAAAATACGATTTTTGCACAATTTTTCGGCAGGCTTTCGCGTTTCCATGATTGGTTTTTTTCTATTTTTGCAACTTTTAATTCCCCAAACCGATGTTTCGAACAATGAAAAAATATCTACTAACTATCTTAATATTAACAATTTCCGTTGTTTCCTTTGGTCAAGACAAGGGTAATTTTTTCCAACGCATCAGAAATGTCTTCGTAGTTCACGACACCGTTTATGTCTTCTCGGGTCCAGTGGTTCCCGACACGCTTTTCACGCCTGTTCCTTTCGACGATAGTTTCTTTGACGAAGATGAGGACGAACTTGACGAGCCTTTGGGTGGCATTCCCACACCGTATGACACGCTCGACACCGACGACAAGTTCCGCAAGGTGGTCCTTTTCGACAATTATACTTGGGCATATTTTGACATTGACAAGCCTGAAATCCCTGACTCGCTCGACGCGGAGTATTGGAACACGGACTTCATCCATGTGGTGGGTGTTGAAATGAAAGACATCCCCGATGAGGTGGATCTCATGCTGGTGGATTCTACCCACGGCTTCTGTATTCCGCATCCTGGTCAGGTTACGTCCACCTTCAAATGGAGAAAACGCCGTCCGCATAGGGGCGTTGACATCAACCTGAACACGGGCGACGCGGTGTATGCCGCCTTCGACGGCGTGGTGCGCGTGGCCATGCCGACACGAATGTCGGGCGGTTACGGCAACGTCATCGTCATCCGCCACGTCAATGGCCTGGAAACTTACTACGGCCACCTTTCGAAATACATCGTCAAGAGCGGCGACATTGTCAAGGCAGGCGAACTGATTGGCTACGGCGGCTCCACGGGCCGTTCGTCTGGACCGCACCTCCATTTCGAGACGCGCTATATGGGACAGGCCTTCGACCCCGAGCGCATCTTCGACTTCCAAAAGGGCACGCTTCGCGAAGAGTCCATCACGCTGAAGAAGCATTATTTCAATTGCAATTCGCACTATGGCCAAACTGACTCGCAGTCGCTTGCAGCCTCGAAAAAACCGCCTCAAAACTCGGGCGGCTCCAAGTCGTCGGGCAGCAAAGTATATTATAAGGTGAAGTCGGGCGACACGCTGAGCCGAATCGCCAAGCGCCACGGCACCACCGTGAAAAAGCTATGCCAATTGAACGGCATCAGAGAGACAAAAAAGCTGCAAATCGGGCAGCGGTTGAGAGTGAAATGACACAAAAAAAGCGAGGTTTGAGCCTCGCTTTTTTTCGTTAGGCCTGCATCCAAGCCTCAACATCCTCCAACTGCAACGCTGGAATGTCGAGTTTGTTCTTCTTGCGCAAGCCGTTGAGCTTTTCGCGCAGTGCGGAAGGTTTCTCGGCCTTCAACTGCTCGATGGTGTTGTAGCCATTAGTGAGGAGCAAAGTCGCCCAAGTTTCGGCCATGCCCAAGGCCATGAAGTCTTCCTTGGTGGCGTTCTTCACAACCTTCTCGGGACGCATCATCGGGAACAGCAGCACCTCTTGGATGGTGGTTTGACCCGTCAGCAACATCACGAAACGGTCGATGCCGATGCCCATGCCTGAGGTCGGAGGCATACCATATTCGAGGGCGCGGAGGAAGTCGTTGTCGATGACCATGGCTTCGTCGTCGCCGCGACCTGCCAATTTCATCTGCTCCTCGAAGCGGTTCCGCTGGTCGATGGGGTCGTTGAGTTCGGTGTAAGCATTGGCCAACTCCTTGCCATTCACCATCAACTCGAAACGCTCAGTCAGTTCGGGGTTGTTGCGGTGACGCTTGCAGAGCGGCGACATCTCCACGGGATAGTCGGTGATGAAAGTCGGTTGGATGTAGGTGCCTTCGCACTTCTCGCCGAAGATTTCGTCGATCAGTTTGCCCTTACCCATGGTTTCGTCCACCTCGATGCCGAGTTGCTTGCACACGTCGCGCAGCTGGGTTTCGTCCATGCCCGTGATGTCGATGCCGGTCTTCTCCTTGATGGAGTCAATCATCGTAATGCGCTTGAAGGGACGCTTGAAGCAGATTTCGTTGTCGCCAACTTTCACGGTTTCCTTGCCCAAGACATCCATCACGCAGCGATGAATCATCTCTTCGGTGTAGTCCATCATCCAGAGGTAATCCTTGTAAGCCACGTAAATTTCCATAGCCGTGAACTCGGGGTTATGGGTGCGGTCCATGCCCTCATTGCGGAAGTTGCGCGAGAACTCATACACGCCTTCGAAGCCGCCCACGATGAGGCGCTTCAGGTAAAGCTCATCGGCGATGCGCAAGTACATCGGAATGTCCAAGGCATTGTGGTGCGTGATAAAGGGACGCGCCGTGGCACCGCCCGGAATGGCTTGCAGCACAGGCGTTTCCACCTCCAAATAGCCGTTCTCGTTGAAGAAACGGCGGATGCTGTTGATGATGCGGGTGCGGGTGATGAAGATGTCCTTCACCTTGTCGTTCACCACGAGATCAACGTAACGCATACGGTAGCGCAGTTCGGGGTCGTTGAATTCGTCGTACTTCACGCCGTCCTTCTCCTTGACGATGGGCAGCGGCCTCAGCGACTTGCTCAGCACCGTCAGTTCCTTGACGTGTACCGAGATTTCGCCCATCTGCGTGCGGAAGGCGAAGCCTTTCACTCCGATGAAGTCGCCGATGTCCAAAAGGCGCTTGAACACCGTGTTATATAAGGTCTTGTCCTCCTCAGGGCAGATCTCGTCGCGCTTGATATACAGCTGGATGCGGCCTTTCGAGTCCTGCAGTTCGCAGAACGAGGCGGCGCCCATGATGCGGCGGCTCATGATACGGCCCGCGAGGGTGACCTCTTGGAATTGGTCGGGGTTGTTGTCGTCAAATTGGTTGAGGATGTCCGTGGTGAACACGCTCACGGGGAACGCGGCCTGCGGATACGGGTTGATGCCGAGCTTATAGAGTTCGGCCAACGAATTTCTTCTGATTTGTTCCTGTTCGCTTAACATAATGCGTTGAATTTGGGTGCAAAAGTACGAAAAGGGATTGGATTTCGTCGTTCTTTTATGCCAACACAACTTATAGAAAATACGCTTCCCCAAAGCAGCATCCACTATTGGACGAACCAAAGCGACGCCGAGACCTGCATCGTTTTCCTACACTCTGCCTTTATGGACCACACTTGTTTTGATGCGCAAATCGACTATTTCGCGCCGCGATGCAAGGTGATTGCCCTCGACTTGATTGGTCACGGGGCCTCGATTGGCAAAGGCGACATCGCGGAGACTTCCAATATGGTTTCGTCCATCCTGGAGAAAGAGAATGTGTTGAAAGCCAATATGGTAGGCGTTTCCATGGGCGCGGTGCTGGCCGCCGACTTCGCGAACAAGTTTCCCGACAAAGTGGCCTCTTTGTGTTGCGTAGGCGGTTACGACATCAACAATTTCGACCACCACCTTCGGCTCAAGAACAACGGCGAGCACCTCAAAATCATGATGGCGGCGTTTTTCTCCAAAAAGAGATTCGCCGAAATGTGCAAGGCCTTCGTCGTGACCCCCGAAGCCCAAAAGAAAGTGGGACAATTGGCTTTGCGGTTCAAGAAGAGGCAGTTTCGGCACCTGGCAAACCTCGAGAAGTTGGTCAACCAGCAGAAAAAGCCCAAGCGCGATTATCCGCTGATGATTGCCGTCGGCGAGTTTGAAAACGGCGGTTTGGAGGCTTCGCAACAATGGCGCAAGCACGAGCCGAAAAGCATTTACATTGTCTTCAAGGGCGCCGGCCACATCGCCAACATGGATGTCCCCGAGACGTTCAACCAGGAATTGGAGAAAATTTTGAGGTAATAGACTGTGAATGCGGATAATTTGTAATTTTGACCCGCCATTTCGAAGATTATGCAATTCAAACAAGTCATCGGCCAATCAGCAATAAAACAACGCCTCATCGCCAGCGTGAGGGACAATCACGTTTCTCACGCCCAACTCTTTTTGGGTCCTGCCGGAAGCGGCAAGCTGCCTTTGGCCTTGGCCTACGCCCAATATATCCTCTGCCCAAATCGCACCGAAAACGACAGTTGCGGCGTGTGCCCCACCTGCCAAAAGATGCAGAAACTCGTCCATCCTGACCTGCATTTTGTGGTGCCGACTGCGGCCACCAAGAAGATAAAAAGCAACCCCGAATCGGACTTGTTCATGGAGGAATGGCGCGAGTATGTCGTTCAGAATCAAGGTTATGTGGATACTTCGAGTTGGTACAGTTTCCTTGATGTGGAGAACAAGCAGGGCTACATGTCGGTGCGCGACGCGGCTTCGTTGCTGCGCAAGCTCAACATGAAATCCTACGAGGGCGAATACAAAATCGCCATCATCTGGATGGCGGAGAAAATGCGCGTGGACACGGCCAACAAACTGCTGAAACTCCTTGAAGAACCGCCCGAGAAGACCGTTTTCCTACTCATCGCCGAAGATGGCGAGGAACTTTTGGCTACCATCAAGTCGCGGACGGCCTTGGTGAAGATTCCGGCGATTGATGTTAATGAGGTGGAAAACGCTTTGGTGGAACGCCTCGACTGTGATGCCCGACAAGCCCACGACGCGGCAGTCATTTCTGAAGGCAACTGGCTGAATGCCTGTCACTTCGTACAGGAATCGGAGGACAGAAAATTCTTCTTCACCACCTTCCAGCAATGGATGCGCCTCTGTTTCCGAGCGGCCTATTCCGAACTCATCGATTTTTCGGCCAACATCAAAACACTGGGACGAGAAAAGCAGAAAGAGCTGTTGGACTATGGTTTGCGTATCGTCCGCAACGCGCTGTTGTTCAATAACAATCTCGCTGAAATCGTCATGCTGCCCGAGGATGAGAAGGTATTCAACTCGAAGTTTGCGCCTTTCATCAATCCCTTGAATTTAGCCGAAATTGCCGAGCTTTTCGACGAGGCCATCCGCCACATCGAGCGCAACGGCAACGCGCAACTCATCTTTACCGATATGAGTTTCAAGATGATAGGACTTCTGAAAAAGAAATGATTTTGCGTCAAGAAAAACCGTATTTTTGCGGCAACAAACCCTAATAGTATGATTCGTTCAATGACTGGCTACGGCGTTGCCGAGCAAACTTATAACACCAAGAAAATCACCGTCGAAATCAAGACGCTGAACAGCAAGCAGTTGGATCTTGTCGTAAAGATACCCAACGAGCTTCGCTTTGCCGAATTGGACATCCGCAACTGCATTGCCGCCAAACTGCAACGTGGCAAAGTCGATGTGCTGATTACGGTTGCCGACACCGATTTGGCGCAAACCTACCGCATCGACCCCGACATTGTGAAAGCCTACAAGGAGCAAATTGAGGCGATTTCGGACCAAACGGGCATCCCGCCTGCGACCGACTTGGCCAATATCCTGTTCCGAATGCCGGGCATTTTTAACGTGCCCGCCGAAAATTACGACGAGGCTTTCATCGCCAAGGTGAACGAAACGCTTGGGCAAGCCTTGGATATGGTCGATGGCTTCCGCATCCAAGAAGGACAAACGCTGAAGAAAGACCTTTTGCATCGCGTTGAGCTGATTCTCAATTTGTTAGGACGTGTCGATCCGCACGAAAAGAGTCGCCACGAGGTCATCAAGCAACGCCTCACCAAGAACCTCGCCGAGCTGACCACCGCTGGCCAATACGACGAGAACCGCTTCGAGCAGGAGCTGATTTATTATCTCGAAAAATTAGACATCACCGAGGAAAAAGTGCGTCTGCGCCAGCATTGCAACTACTTCAACGAGAGCTGCGACGACGACCAAGCGGGCAAGAAACTCGAACACTCTCGGCTCAAAGGCCAACGAAGTGAACATTCAAAAGTTGGTCGTGCAGATGAAAGACGAATTGGAAAAAATTAAGGAACAAGTTTGTAATATTCTGTAAGTTGAAAGTTAATAGTTGAAAGTTGAAAGTTGGTGAAAATGGAAAATTTTGGAGATTTCTTGAGGAAAAAATGCATGGATTTCGCTGTTGATATTGTAAATCTGTACAAATATCTTTGTGAAACCAAAAAGGAATATGTTTTGTCAAAACAAATGCTTAGAAGCGGAACGAGTATTGGGGCAAATTTGGTTGAAGCTCAAAATGGTATAAGCCGTAAGGATTTTGTGGCAAAAGTGTTTATCTCCTTGAAGGAATGTGCCGAAACAGACTTTTGGCTTGAACTTCTTTTCAGAACGAATTATTTGACTTCATCAGAATACAACGATATCAACTCCAAATGCAAGGAAATCGCAAAAATACTCACCAGCATAGCTAAAAACTCCCGTAACTAAACTTTCAACTCTTAACTTTAAACTGTAAACTTTTAACTTTCAACTGAAAACTGTTAATTATGAATAAAGGTAAACTTCTGATTTTTAGCGCACCATCGGGTTCGGGCAAGACCACATTGTTGAACCACGTCATGGCCAACATTCCCGAGATGGCGTTTTCGGTCTCGGCCACCACACGTCCGCCGCGTGGCGAGGAAGTAAACGGTCGCGAGTATTATTTCCTCACGATGGAAGAGTTCAAACAGCGTGTGGACAATGGCGAGTTCCTCGAATGGGAAGAAGTCTATCCAGGCCGTTGCTACGGCACCTTACTCTCCGTCGTGGCCGATATGCAGGCCGAGGGCAAGCATGTGGCCTTCGACGTGGATGTTTGCGGAGGCGTGAACGTCAAGAAACACTACGGTGACCAAGCTTTGTCGGTGTTCATCCAAGCGCCGTCGGTGGAAGTGTTGCGTGAGCGATTGGTCAAGCGTGGCACCGACTCGATGGAGGAAATCGAGAGCCGCGTGGCCAAGGCTGAATGGGAAACGGAATTTGCTCAAGGCAAATTTGACCGCACCATCATCAACGACGACCTCGAAACCGCCAAGCGCGAAATCCTCGAAACGGTTCAAGCCTTTTTGAACGCTGAAGAATGAAAAAAATAGGCATATACTCTGGTTCGTTCAATCCCATCCATCACGGCCATGTGATGCTCGCCAACTATTTGGTCGAGTTCTCCGACTTGGACGAGCTGTGGTTTGTGGTGTCGCCGCAAAACCCGTTGAAGCAGAAGGATGAGCTTTTGGATGACGACGAGCGCCTGAAAATGGTGCAGCTGGCCGTTGGCGACGACCCGCGTTTCCACGTCAGCGACATCGAGATGCACTTGCCCACGCCGTCATACACCATCAATACTTTGACCGCGCTTTCAGAGCAACATCCCGATTGTCAGTTTGTTTTCATCTGTGGTATGGACAGCCTTCAAAACCTGCATCGTTGGCGCGAGTACCAGAAAATCCTCGACAATTATGAACTGTTGGTCTTTCCCCGCGAGGGTTACGACGGCGGCGACCTTGCCCAACATCCTTCCGTCACCATCCTGAAAACCCCGATTTTGGAGATTTCTTCGACCTTCATCCGCCAATGCGTCAAGGAAGGTCGCGATGTGCGGCACTTCATGCCCGAGCGGACGTTTTCTTACATGAAAGAACATCTTTTTTACGAGTGAGAGTCACCTTCCATGAAAACCAAACGCACTTTTTTGGCCATCCGAGTCCCTTGCAGCACCGAGTTCCCCGAACTTGTCGAGAAACTGAAAAAGAACCTCCGACACGAGAATTATATCAACTACTGCCGCCCCGAGAACATCCATTTGACGTTGAAATTCTTGGGCAGCACGCCTATTGATGATATTCCAAACATTATTGAGGCCTGCCAAAAAGTGGCCAAGCGGCACCAGCCTTTCACGATGGACTTCGACCGCACGGGGCTTTTCGGCAGCAACCGCGTGCCGCGCGTGCTGTGGCTTGGCATGAACGATCAACCTCAAGCCTTGTTCGACTTGGAAAACGACCTTTTGGACGCTTTCGACGACTTGGGATACCTCCGCGACCGCCAGAACTTCGTGCCGCATCTCACCGTTTGTCGCATCAAGTCGCTGGTTGATAAGCAGTTGTTTCTCAAGATTTACAACAACATAGAACCCAAAACCTACCTCCACGCCGAGGTGAAGGAATTGGTGTATTACCAGAGTTTTTTGCAGCCCACAGGACCGTTTTACAAGGTTTTGAAAAAGATTCCTTTGGGGTAAAAGTTTTATTTTGTACTTTTGCCAAAAATAATGAACTACGACTTGAAAAGCATAGAATACCAACACGAATACATCTACAAAGTGTCTTTTGAAGACGGAACATCGGGGCTTGTTGACTTTGACGATGTGATTCATTCCTCGAAACCTTACAACCTTTTGTTGAACATGAATTTGTTCAAGAAAGCCTACATCCATCCGGAATTGAAAACCCTCACTTGGGCTGACGATTTGGATTACGACCCGATTATCCTTTACTATAAAGCGAACAACATTCCGTTTCCAGCCTCATGGGGAGAAATACAATAAAAATACACTAACACAAAATGAATCAGTATTTTACAACTTAAAAATAGTCCAATTATGAAAAAGTCAGCATTAATCCTTGCGTCTGTCCTCGCTTTGGCGGGCTGCACCAAGAAAAACAATGATTGCGTTTGGATTGAATATGATGCCTGGCACTTGCCAAAAGTCGTCAATGAATATCTGCCATATCAAGAGGGACAGCAACTGCTGTTTCTTCATGAATACGGCGATACCCTTCGTTTCGAGGTACGTAGCGTCCGTTTGGTAGATTACGATACGGCTCATTACACTTACAAAACAAATCCCTGCTATCCCACTGGAGATATTTTAGAAAGTGCAATGGTTCAACTTATCCGTATGCCGGAATCCTATTTGGAGAACCAAAGTAAACAAGGCATTGAGCTGCAGATTTATGGTGCTGGCACCGAAAACGGAGGTATTAGTTGGCTTGAATATTGGATGTTTCCGAACATGTATCCTACATTTCAAAATCACAACATTCACTCGAAAAGATATAATGGTGATGTTGCGCTATTGGGCGATACGATTTCCATGGATAGGGACAATAAGGATGATTATATGACTAACGCTATACTTGTGAAAGGCAAAGGTTTGGTCAGTTTTCACGATGACCGCGACAACGGGGATTGGCTTTTGGTGGAAGAATAATCCTCACAGCGTTTCAGAATAAATTTCGCCTTTTGGAAGATAAAAACCCTTTCCAGAAGGCGAATTTATTTATTGTTTCGGTTTCCTTTGCTTTGAATACTTTTATTTTGTACTTTTGCAGTTCATCTAGATTGCTTGCGTGCCTCGCAATGACGTTAAGCGTGTCAAAAGTCCTGAACCTCGCAGTCTTGTGTTAATTCGAAATTTTGAATTTTAAATCTTAAATACAAAATCATGGAAATCAGAAAGTTAGAACAAATGTTCGAGGTTTTGCGCAGCAAACCCAAGAAACGTCTTGTGGCCGCCTACGCCAACGACGACCACACCATCTGTGCAGTGAACGCCGCCGTCAAGGAAGGCCTCATCGAAGCCACCCTCATCGGCGACGAGAAAGTGATTGCCGAAGTGTGCAAGGCCGAAAACATCGACATCAACAGCTTCAAAGTCATCCACGAGCCTGAAGACGTGAAAGCCGCCACCAAGGCCTGCGACCTCATCAACGCCGGCGAAGCCGACATCCTGATGAAGGGCCTGCTGCCCACCGACAAGTACATGCGCGCCATCCTCAACAAGGAACGCGGCCTCTGCCCGCCCAACGTGACGTTGGCCCACGTCGCCGTCATCGAGAACCCCAACTACCACAAGCTGATGGTGGCCTCCGACTGCGCCATCATCCCGCTGCCCGACATCAAGCAGAAGCAACAACTGCTCAAATATGTCACCAGCGTTTCTAAGAAACTCGGCGTTGAATGCCCGAAAGTCGCCTTGGTGACCGCCACCGAGCAGATGAGCGCGGGCATCCCCGCCTGCGTCGATGCGGCCATCATCTCGAAGATGAACGAGCGCGGCCAGATTAAGGGTTGCATGGTGGAAGGCCCGATCAGCCTCGACCTCGCCTTGGATGCCGAGACCGCTGCCATCAAGGGCATGAAGAACCCCGTGGCCGGCGACGCCGACTGCCTCGTGTTCCCCAACCTCGAAGCCTCCAACGTGTTCTACAAGTGCTGCACCAAGTTCGACAAGAGCGAAGTGGGCGCCATGCTGATGGGTGCCAAGGTGCCTTGCGTGCTCAGCTCGCGCGGCGACACCTCAAAGACCAAACTGTATTCCATCGCCTTGGCCGCTATGATGGCATAAACCTATAAACAATCAACATTATGGCACACAAGATTTTAACGATAAACCCAGGTTCCACCTCGACCAAAATCGCCGTGTTTGAGGACGAGAACCAAGTCTTCAAGAAGAACCTGAAGCATTCGACCGAGGAAGTCTCGAAATACGAGCACATCTCCGACCAAAAGCCTTTCCGCACCGAAGCCATCCTTGGTGAACTCAAAGAAGGCGGCATCGACATCAAGACGATGGACTGCATCGTGGGTCGCGGTGGCTTGATGCACCCGCTCACCTCGGGCGTTTACGAGGTGAACGAACCCATGATTCGCGACCTCACGTCAGGCACCTACGGCGAACATGCCTCCAACCTCGGCGGCCTGATTGCCAACGACATCGCCAAGGAAATCGGCGTGAAGGCCTACATCGCCGACCCCGTCGTCGTCGATGAGATGGACGAAGTGGCGCGCTATTCGGGTCACCCGCTCTTCCCGCGCATCTCCATCTTCCATGCGCTGAACCAGAAAATCATCGCCCGCCAGTTGGCCAAAGACCTCGGTCGCAAGTACGAAGACATGAACATCATCGCCATCCACTTGGGCGGCGGCATCAGCGTGAGCGCGCACAAGAAAGGCCGTGTGGTGGACACCAACAACGCCCTCAACGGCGACGGTCCCTTTACTCCCGAGCGTTCAGGAGCACTGCCTGCCGGATTCCTCGTGGATGCGTGCTTCAGCGGCAAATATACCAAGAAGGAAATCGGCCAAATGCTGAAAGGCAAGGGCGGCTTTGTGGCCTACCTCGGCACCAACGATGCCCTCGAGGTGGAAAATGCCGTGAAGGCTGGCAACAAGGAATGGGAAAAGGTGTATAACGCGATGGCTTACCAGGTGGCCAAAGAGGTTGGCGGTCTTGCTGCCTCGGCCATGAGCATGGATGTGGACGCCATCTTCCTCACCGGCGGCATGGCCTACGACAAGGGCTTCTGCGCCTTGGTGAAGAACCATGTGGAGAAAATCGCTCCCGTGTATGTCTATCCTGGCGAAGACGAGATGAAAGCCTTGGCCTTGAACGGCCTGATGGTCCTCAACGGAGAGACCGATGTGAAGGTTTACCAATGATTGGGTAGAGACGTTGCGTGCAACGACTAAATCAAAAAACCACCGCTTTCCGAAGAGAGCGGTGGTTTTTCTGTTTTTTGTCTGTTGTGATTATTGAGCCAACTGCTTCAACAGTTCTTCCAGCTTGGCTTCGGCGGCTTGGGCGCGCTCTTGCAAAGCGGTAGGCACGTTGTCATAGTCGGCGAAGAGCCTCAAAGCCGTTTCAGCCTTGTCAAAATCTAAGGTCAAGTTTTCAAAGGCTTCTTGATCCACATTGCCAAAACCTTCGCACAAGGCGTTGATGGCATTTTCGTAGTCGGCGACAACCGGTTCCATGAACTCGCCAGCCTTGGCACCTTCAATCTTGTTGTAGGCCGTGGCACGGTCGAACATGTAGCTTTGGAGGTCGTTCCATTCCTCTTCGGTAAAGCCCTTGACATTGCCTTCTTCATCAAGATAGTCGGCAAAGGTCTTTTCCATAAATTCGTCTCTGGCTTCATTCATTTCGGCAAAAGCCTGCATGAACTCTTCGCCCGAGGTGACGGCTTGGATTTTCGTTTCGGCTTGAGCGAAAAATTCGTCGGTAGCCTTCTTGATGGTCTCAACCGGTGAAACGCTGTTGCAGGAGGCCATAACGAAGCCAACGATGACAGCGGCAATTGCTAATGAAAGTTTTTTCATGTCTTTAAATTTTAATGATTTGTAATTGAGTTTAGGTGATTTAGTGCGGCAAAGGTAGTAATTTGTTGGATTGTTTTGCAAAAAAATGCTAAAAAAATCAAAATTCAACCTCCAGCACAGGCTGCTGTAGCCGCGCTGAGGGTAATGTCGGGGATGGTTTCTAGGCAGTGGGCACAAGCTTCCAGGGTGGCACCCGTGGTCAGCACATCGTCTATAATTAATAGGTGTTTGCCTTGTAATGTTTCGGCTCGACGCACTTCAAAAATGTCCTTCACGTTTTGAAAACGCTCGTCGGCCGTTTTTTTGGTCTGCGTGGCGGTATAGACTGCCCTAACCAAAAAATGTTCGCCAATGGGGATGCCCGTCACCTCATGAATGCCTTGGGCAATCATCAAGCTCTGGTTGTAGCCGCGCTGTTGTTCGCGCTTGGGATGGAGCGGCACGGGAACCAGATAGTCGATGCCTTGAAATAGGGGCGCGTCTTGGATACATTCGCCCATTTGTCTGCCTAGAAAAATGCCGGCTTCCTTGTTGCCTTTGTATTTCAGTTCGTGGATGAGGTGTTGCACTTTGCCCGACTTGGAGAAGAAAAAGCAGGACGCGACGGCGTGAAACGGGACGCGACCGTAGAACAGCTGCGCCACGGGGTTGTCGGGCTGCAACTCGTAGCCTGTCTTAGGCAGTGCATAGCGGCATTTCAGGCACACCGTTTCTTCGTCCTTGAGCAAGGAACTACCGCACGCCGCGCAAACGCGAGGGTAGAGCAGGTTGATGACATGATTAATCCAAGGACGAAACATCAGCATATACAAGGTTTAGTTTCCCACTCGGAAGTATTTCTTCTTTGGCACCAAGGGCTTGTTTTTGACTTTCACTTCGCCCTCGTCAAGTTCATAGGTCTTATAGTCGATGGGATAGTCGAGCGAGTCGGGGAGGAGCTCGTCGGTTCGTCCCAATTCGCGAAGCACTTCGTTGTACATCCGTCGGTTGCGTCGCAGTGTGGCTTGTCGTCGGGCCGATTTGTTGTACTTGTCGTAGAGGAACTGGATTGGATTGGCCGTAATCGTAGGCATGCCGTTGTTGGCGGGCGTGCGGCTCATCCAGAGGTCATCCAGGTCCTCGTAGGTTTTTTGGATTTCGCGCGGCACCTCGATAGAAGGCATGGTGATGAGCATCTCCTTGAAGGTTTCGTAGTTGTAGAACGGGTAAATGGCCACCTCGCGGAGGGTGATGGTGTCGCTTTTTAGGGTGATCAGGAGCGTGTCGCGACCGTAGGCTCTCGTCGAGTCGATGGGGATGAGGCGACGGGAATAGCCGAGGCAACTCACCCAAAGCGTATCAACGCCTCGGGCTGGAATCACAAAGCGACCGTCGAGGTTGCTGACCGTGCCGCAGTGTCCCAACTTGCTGATGACATGGGTGTTGCGTATGGGTTTCAGGCTGTCGGCCGTCACCACGACTCCAAAATAGGGCATGCGGCCGCGCTGTTCGTCCTCGCTTTGGGCAAAAGACAAGGCGCAACACGAAAAGAGAGCCAATATGACGAGTAATCGTTTCAATTTTTGTGGTTTATTTGCAAACGCAATAGGCTCGGTTTTATTTCATAAAAGGTTGCATCACGCGGTCGAAAATGCCGTTCATGTAGGCCAAGGCCATGCCGTAGTTGCTAATCGGAATGCCTTGATTGACAAAGAGATTCGTGCGGTTGAGCAATTGCTTGCGCGTGCTCATGCAACCGCCGCACTGGATGGCGAGGGCGTATTTTTCGGGCTTGGCGATGGGGGAGAGGCCCGACACATAGTCGAAGCGGATGTCTTTTCCCGTGAAATTCAGTATCATACGCGGCAGTTTCACCCGCCCAATGTCGTCGCAGGTGCTATGGTGGGTGCATGATTCCAGCAGTAGCACCGTGTCGCCGTCTTTCAGTTCAGAAAGTTTCGGAGTGCCTTTCACATAGTTGTCGAAATCGCCGCGCAGCCGCGCCATGACGATGCTGAAACTGGTCAGCGGGATGTCGGCGGGAACGATTTTGCTGACGAAGCCAAATACCTGACTGTCAGTAACGATCAAGGCGGGCTTGGGCATGGTTTCGAGGTATTGCCGCAAATGGGTTTCCTTGAGCACGACGCAGATGCACTCGTTGTCCAAAACATCGCGGATGGCCATCACTTGGGGTAGGATGAGGCGGCCTTCGGGGGCTTCGGAATCGACGGGGCAAACCAAGACGACCACCTCGTTAGGCTGGATGATGCCGCCCAAGAGCGATGCCTTTTGGTAAGCGCTTTCGGGAATCGCCTGCTTCAACAAGGTAACGATAGGAGCGATGTCGTCGTTTCTTGAAACGCTGAAATCCAGTACTTTAACGCCATAGTTTTGCTCTATTACGGCTTTCAAGACGGCAAGAAGCGGCTCTTGGTCGGCCTTGTTGTGGACGATGAAATAGGGCACAGCCAATGCCTTCAGCCGGGCAATGAGTTGTTTTTCAGGCTCTTCAAAGTTGTTGCCCGTGATGACCAAGATGGCGCAGTCGATTTCTTCCAACACCTTGAACGACTTTTCGATACGCTGACGGCCCAAGTCGCCCGTGTCGTCGATGCCAGCAGTGTCGATGAGCACACAAGGCCCGATGCCGAAGATTTCGATGCTCTTCTTGACAGGGTCGGTGGTGGTGCCCGCCGTGTCGCTCACGATGGCGATGTCTTGTCCCGTCAGCAGGTTGATGAGGCTGCTCTTGCCGCAGTTTCTGCGACCGAAGATGCCGATATGGGGTTTGAGGTCTTTTGACATTATTTCCAGTTTTTGTAAGGGTTCTTCACCAGTTGGGCGTTATAGTAGCGCGGGTCGTCGGTCACTTCCTCGCCAATCCAGTCGGGCTTGTCGAAAGGCTCGTTTTCGTCGCTTAGCTCGATTTCGGCCACGATGAGGCCTTCGTTGTCGCCGTGAAACTCATCCACTTCCCAGACGTGCTTGCCGTCGGTGTTTTTCACAAGGTGGCGCGTTTTTGCAATTCGACCCGAATCGACTTGTTCGAGCAAGGCAAGAGCTTCGTTTTCAGAGATTTCCTTTTCCCACTCGAAGCGCGAAATGCCCGTGCGCCTGCCTTTGATGGTAAGAAAACCCTTGTCGCCCTTGATTCTCACGCGCACCGTAAGGCCGTTGTCCTTGCAGAGATAGCCTTGCGTAATCTCGACAGATTGGACGGCGTCGGCTTTGAAGTCGCCTTTCACCAAAAACTTCCTTTCGATTTCCTGAAACATAATTGGTCCGATTTGTTTGTGCAAAATTAGTAAAATTCACAAAACAATCGAATTGACACATTTTTTCCTATTTTTGCGGCTGGATTCAAAAAACAGGAAAACATGAGGATCGCAGTGGTGGGAGCCACAGGTTTGGTAGGCTCGAAAATGCTTCAAGTGCTTGATGAACAGCGAGTTCAGATAGACGGGCCGCGTCGGAGAAATCGGTCGGGAAGGCCATTTCTTTCAAAGGGAAAAACCATAATGTGGTGAGCGTGGAAGGGGCCATCGCCGCCCGTCCCGACATCGCCATCTTTTCGGCAGGTGCCTCTGCGTCAAAAACTTACGCGCCGCGTTTTGCCGAAAACGGCACCTTCGTCATCGACAACAGCTCGGCATGGCGCATGGAACCCAACGTGCCTTTGGTGGTCCCCGAAATCAACGCCGACACCATCACGCCCGAAACGCGCATCATCGCCAACCCCAACTGCTCCACCATCCAAATGGTGATGGCACTCGCTCCCATTCACAAAGCTTTTGGTATCAAACGACTGGTTATCAGTACCTACCAAAGCGTGAGCGGCAGCGGCATAAAGGGCATTAATCAATTGAATTGCGAGGAAAATGGGCAGACACACGGGTCTGCCCCTACAAACGCATATCCTCACCAAATCTACCGTAACATCCTCCCTCACGGTGGCGATTTCTGCGACAACGGCTACACCACCGAGGAAGAAAAACTGGTAAACGAAACCCGTAAAATCTTGCGCGACAACAAAATAGCTATCACTGCCACGGTGTGCCGCGTACCCGTCACGGGTGGCCACAGCGAATCGGTCAATGTGGAAACGGAACGTCCTTTCGAGTTGGACGAAGTGCGCCGATTGCTGGAAGCCATGCCTGGCGTGGTAGTGCAAGACGACCCCGCCGCCAACCTTTATCCCATGCCCATCAACGCCTACGAAAAAGACGAAGTCTTCGTGGGGCGCATCCGCCGCGACTTCAGCGTAGCCAACGGAATGAACCTCTGGATTGTGAGCGACAATCTCCGCAAGGGTGCCGCCACCAATGCCGTGCAAATCGCAAAATACCTTATTAATTCGAAATTCGGAATGCTGAATTCGGAATAGGGGCGAAGCCCAGCATCGCTTTGCGCTATTCCGCATTCCGCATTCAAGATTCCGCATTCAGAATATTCAAATGAAAGTCTATAGAAACATCATAGAAACGCGCAACATTCCCAACGCCGTGGTCACCATCGGCACTTTCGACGGGGTGCATCTCGGGCATCAGGCACTCTTCAACAAGATGAAAAGCCTCGCGCAAAGTGTTGGCGGACAAACGGTTGTGGTGACTTTCAGCCCCCATCCGCGCCAAGTGCTCAACATCGACAGCTCCAACCTGCGTTTCATCTGCACACCCGAAGAAAAAATGCGCAAGTTCGAGCAATTCGGAATTGATAACGTGCTGATTATCAACTTTACAAAGGAATTTTCGCGCACGCCTTCCGAGGTCTTCATCAAAGACTACATCATCGACAACATCAAGCCGGCTTACATCGTGGTGGGCTACGACCATCATTTCGGCAAAAACCGCATGGGCGACTTCGACCTGCTCTCCGACCTGAAAAAGAAATACAACTTCAAGGTGGAACGCATTGCAGCACAGGATGTGGAGAACATTGCCATCAGCTCGACGAAGATCCGCAACGCTTTGGCGGCGGGCAATGTGAAAAGTGCCAACCGTTTGTTGGGTTATTTGTATTCTGTGACGTCCAAAGTGGTGAAAGGCAACGAGATAGGCCGCACCATCGGCTTCCCGACGGCTAACTTGGAATTGGCGAAAGAATACATGCTGTTTGGTCGCGGGGGTGTATTTGCCGCTTTTGTCGAATACGAGGGCCGCACCTACAAGGCCATGGCCAACATCGGGCATCGTCCCACCATCGGCGACCGCGCCGAGGGCGACATGCTAATCGAAGTGAACCTTTTTGACTTCGACGGCGACCTCTACGGCAAGGAAATCACCGTGCGCTTCCTCGACCGCATCCGCGACGAGATTAAGTTCGGAAGCCTACAAGAACTGAAAGCCCAATTGGAGCAAGACCGCGAGAAAGCCTACGCCTTGATGCAAGAGGGATAAAGCGGTGAGGCCGTTTTTTTACCAAAAATAGATGAAATCCACCACGCGGCAAAACAGCTCGCGGAGCTTGGATTGTTTCAGCTCCAAATCCACGTCGCGGGTGCGACTGCGGAAGACATGCAGCCAATAGAAAAAGTTGTGCGAGCGCCATTCCCTCACCATCGACTCCATGTCGCGCTGATTGACGGCATTCTCCGTGGCGATGTCGCGCAAACGTTGCAGATATTCCCGCATCTCGGCCTTCGTTTTCACCAAGTAGGAGTCTAAAATGCGCGTGTTGGTCGGGCTGAGCGAAGCGTCGTTGAGGTCCTTTTTCATGACTCAGGGGATTTGAAAACGTGGCGTTGCGAGAGCATCAAAAGGAAGGCCAACAGTGCGCCGAGCACGTCGGAGATGGTCATGGAGGCCCAAACCCCCGTCAGGCCGTTGCCGCCCGCATCAACGAATAGGAGCGGGATGAGATAAATCATCGGGGCGAGGAAAAGCACCTGCCGCGAAAGGCTGGTGACGATGGAAATCCAAGGCTTGTCGATGCTTTGGAAGAAGTTGGAGTTGGTGATGGTGAACCCGACGAGCGGGAACATCACCATCATAAACCGCATGGCGGGGATGCCGATTTGTATCAGTTCTTCTTCCTTGGTGAAGAGGCGCAGTAAGGTGTGAGGCAGCGTGAGGGCCATCAGCGCCCCGACGAAGCCAATCAGCACGTTGATTTTCATGGTCAGCGTGTAAACCGACTTCAGCCTGTGCGGATGTCCCGCGCCGTAGTTGTAGCCAGCGATGGGCTGCATACCTTGGCAAAGGCCGAAGATGAGCATCACGCTAAGGCTGCCGAAGGTATTGACGAGGCCGTAGGCACCCACGGCCAAGTCGCCGCCATAGCGCAAAAGCTGGTTGTTGAGCAGCGCGACTACCGCCGAGGCTGCGAGGTTCATCGAGAAGGGACTCAAGCCAATCATCAGGATGTTGCGGAAGATATAGCCTTTGGGCTTCCAAGCGTGACGACGGAAGCGGATGAACGAACTCTTCTGGAGGAAATGCCACACGGCGAGGATGCCTGTGCACGTCATGGAGATGGTGGTGGCCCAAGCCGCACCCGCAATGCCCCAGTCGAGGACGTAGATGAACAGTGCATCAAGGAAAATATTGAGCACCGCGCCGCCTGCCATAATCCACATGGATTTCTTCGGGTAGCCCGTGGCGCGCATCAGGCCGGTGAGGTTGAACGACAAGGTGGTCATAAACATTCCAGGAAGCACGATGTCCATGTATTCGCGGGCGTAGGCGATGGTGTCGGCCGACGCGCCGAACATGGTCAGGATACGGTCCATGAAGAGATAGCCGCCCGTAACGAAAAGGAAGCCGAAGAAAAAGGTCAGCAACATACTGTTGCCCAGAATTTTCTCCGCCCAGTTGTAGTCTTTCTTGCCGAGGATGATGGACATTCGTGCCGACGCGCCCGCCCCGACGAGCGAGCCGAAAGCGTGGATGATGTTCATAATGGGCATAGTGATGGCCAAGCCCGCGATGGCGAGCGCCCCCACATACTGACCCAAAAAGACACGGTCCACGATGTTATACACCGAGGCGATGATGTGGCTGACGATGCTCGGAAGCGCGTACATCCACAGCAGTTTGCTTATGCTTTGGGTTTCCAGTTCCTTGGTACGGTCAATCATCTTCTCACCCCACCACGATATTCACAATCTTCTTCGGAACGAAAATCACCTTGCGCACTTGCATACCCTCAATCCATTTAGCGGCTTCGGGGGCGGCGAGCACGGCGGCTTGCACCTCATCGGCGTTCATCGTGACGGGCAACTCCATGTTGAAACGCATCTTGCCGTTGAAACTCACGGGATAGTTGAAGCTGTTTTCCACCGTCTTCGACTCGTCGTAAACGGGGAATGTCGCATTGACAACCGAAGTTTCATGGCCCAACAGGTGCCACAGTTCTTCAGCAATATGCGGGGCGTAAGGTGAAACCATAATACACAGCGGCTCAAGGATTTCGCGCTTGTTGCACTTGAG
>CADAVB010000065.1 GCA_902791165.1 uncultured Bacteroidia bacterium | reverse complement strand
ATTGATGTTGTAATATCCAAAAAATGAGTATTTTTGCAGTTCAGAAAAGGAGAAGCCATGTTGAAGCGAAAAATCGAAGAAGAAATCGAACGATACTTGTCCACGCCATCAAACAAAATCCTGTTGATTGACGGGGCGCGGCAGATTGGAAAGACCTACATCATCCGTCATTTGGGGCGCAAACTGTACTCCAACTATGTGGAAATCAACCTGCAATCCGACAGCACGGGCAAGCGCTTGTTTGCCAATGTGCGCAGCGTAGATGATTTTTACACGATGTTGGGCACCTTTGCGGGAAACAAACTGCGCCAAAAGGAGAACACCTTGGTCTTTTTGGACGAAATCCAGACCTATCCCGTGTTTCTCACCCTGCTGAAATTCCTGAATGACGATGACCGATACACCTACATTTGTAGCGGCTCGCTTCTTGGGGTCACCTTGATGCAAACGCCCAGCATCCCCATCGGAAGCATCGAAACCCTTCAGATGTATCCGCTTGATTTCGAGGAGTTTCTTTGGGCTAACGGATTTGCCGAAAACACCATCTCGTTTGTTCGGGAGCAGTTCGACCGGCAGCAAAGCCTTGACGAATCACTGCACCAAAGAATGATGTCGCTTTTTCGCGAATATCTGCTGACAGGCGGTTTGCCCGATGCCATCAATTCCTATCTTGCCGAGCGCAACGTTGTGAAACTGAGGCGCATACAGAATGAGATTCATCGTTATTACGGTGCCGATGCCTCCCGTTACGATGCCGAGCACAAACTGAAAATACAGCGCGTGTTCGAGATGATACCCTCCAACCTTGAGAACAAGAAGAAGCGCGTCGTGGTGAAGGACATCGAAAACAAGGACGGCAAACAATTCTCTGACTATCAGGACGAATTCGACTATCTCATCTCTTCTGGAATCGCGCTCGACGTGAAAGCCATCTCCAACCCGAAGTTTCCTTTGGTGGAGTCGGCGCGGAAAAACCTGCTGAAACTCTACCTGAACGATGTCGGCCTGCTGACCAACATCCTCTACAAGAACAACATACAGCCCATCCTTGAAGACATTCCCAGCATTAATTTAGGCTCGGTGTATGAGTCGGTGGTGGCCCAAGAACTGCGGGCGCACGGGCATGAGCTTTACTATTACGACAACAAGCACCACGGCGAAGTGGACTTCCTAATCGACGACTACGAGCAGCTTTCCGTATTGCCTGTTGAGGTGAAGTCGGGGAAAGACTACAAGATCCATGTGGCTTTGACACATTTCACGGAAACACCCGACTATCACATCAAAAAAGGCATTGTATTGTCGAACGCAAGAGAATGGCAAACCAAAGGCATGATTGTTTACATGCCTGTTTATTTCGTGATGTTTTTGTAATTCCCTCACTCAAACAAACTCAATTCCCCTGAGGGCTTGATGCGCGTCTTGCCGAGGTGCTTGTAGGCCAGGTCGGTGCACTCGCGGCCTCTTGGGGTGCGCATGATGAAGCCTTCTTGTATGAGGAAGGGTTCGCAGACCTCCTCGATGGTGCCGGGGTCTTCGCCCACCGCCGTGGCGATGGTGTTCACGCCGACGGGACCGCCCTTGAACTTGTCGATGATGGTCGAGAGGATTTTGTTGTCCATGTCGTCGAGGCCGTGCTCATCGACGTTGAGGGCTTTCAGGCCGATTTTAGCGATGTCTAAGGTGATGGTGCCGTCGCCTTGTATTTGGGCGAAGTCGCGGACGCGACGCAGGAGCAGGTTGGCGATACGCGGCGTGCCACGGCTGCGGCGCGCTATCTCGAAGGCCGCCGTGTCGTCGATGGGCACACGGAGGATGCCCGCCGAGCGTTTCACGATCTTGGCCAAGGTCTTGGCGTCGTAATACTCCAAGCGTAAATTAATGCCGAAGCGCGAGCGCAAGGGTGCGGTGAGCAGGCCGCTGCGGGTGGTGGCGCCGATGAGGGTGAAGGGGTTGAGCGTGATTTGGATGCTTCGTGCGCTGGGGCCTGTTTCGAGCATGATGTCGATGCGGAAGTCCTCCATGGCGGAGTAGAGATACTCCTCCACCACCGCGCTCAGGCGGTGGATTTCGTCGATGAAGAGCACGTCGTTGGGTTCGAGGCTGGTGAGCAGTCCGGCGAGGTTGCCCGGCTTGTCGAGGACGGGGCCAGAGGTCATCTTCATGCCTACGCCGAGTTCGTGCGCTATGATGTGGGAGAGCGTGGTCTTGCCCAGGCCTGGAGGGCCGTGCAGCAGGGTGTGGTCGAGGGCTTCGCCGCGTTGGGCGGCGGCCTTCACGAACACGCGCAGGTTATCGACCACCTGCTTTTGTCCGGCGAAGCTGTCGAACAAGTCGGGGCGCAGGGCGTTTTCGAGGTCTTTTTCGGCCTTGCTGAGATGGCTTCCGTTGGCGTCGAGGTTACTGTTCATGGGTTACTTTTGGCTGCAAAGATACAACTTTCGCGTGAAATCCGAAAAAATTGTATTTTTGCAGCCCAAACCTTATTGAAATGAAACGTATCCTCATCCTGTTTATATGCCTTGTTTCGGCGACATTCGCTTTTGCGCAAGGCAAAGGTTCGTTGGACTTGCACCAAGACAGTCGCATTGAAAGCCTCATCTCGAAGCAACGCCAGCTTTACGATATAGACAGCTCGTTCAGCGGCTACCGTATCCATATTTTCATGGAAATCGGCAACGAGGCCTTGCAACACGCCGAGCAGGTGAAACGGAGTTTTCAGCTTTCGTTTCCCGACATTCCGATTTATTTGACCTACGTCGAGCCTTATTTCAGGCTTCGCGCCGGCGATTTCCGCAACCGCGTGGAGGCCGAGAAGTGTCTGCGTCGCATCAAGCCGAAGTTTAAGGAGGCGTTCGTGACGGCGGATATGATTTTCAGGCCGAAAATCAATGCAGAATGATGAATGCAGAATGATGAATGCAGAATGATGAATGCGGAATAGCGCAAAGCGCGTTCAACTGTTTTTCTGGTTTTTTGTTATGGCAACGAGAATGCTTATGATTTCATCACACAATGTGTTGATTTTATCAAACTTATCATTCGACAAATAGTCTGTGGCATGAAGCACATCAAGCCAAAAACTGGTTTCACTTGCTTCTTTTAAAGCAATACTCATTTTGGCATAAAAGTCAGGTAGTGTTTGCCCTCTTACACCTTCTGCCACATTGGCACCAATACTGGTTCCAGAACGCAATAGTTGTTTCGACATAATATATTCATGTCGGTTCTCACAAAGCCATTTGTATAAATTGATAATTTCTATAGCGAAATCTCGACTTTTTCTTTTTATGACATTATCCTTTTCCTTTCCCATCGAACCATAATTTAATATTCCTAATTCCTAATTCCGCATTCCTAATTTATAAACTCTTCAACGTTTCGGACTACAATACCAAGTCGAAGCACAAACGCTTCTTCGGTGGCGAAGCCGATGTGCGGCAGCATGATGAGATTGGGTGCGCCGAAGAGCGGGTTGTCGGGTTTCAGCGGCGGTTCCGTGCCATAGACGTCGGTGGCGGCAGCGGCGATTTGGCCTTGTTTCAAGGCGTTGGCCAAGGCCGTTTCGTTCACGATAGGGCCGCGCGCCGTATTAATTAATAAGGTGTCGGGCTTCATCAGGGCGAAATCCTTCTCTGTGATGAAGTCGCGGGTTTCGTTGTTCAAGGCGAGGTGCAGCGTGACGATGTCGGACTCTTTGAGCAGGGTTTCCTTATCGACAAAGGTCACGCCTTCAATTTGTCTCGGGCTGCGGTTCCAGGCCAGCACCTTGCAGCCGAAGGCCATGGCGAGTTGTGCCACGCGCTGCCCTATGTTGCCCATGCCGACGATGCCGAGGGTCTTGCCCCCGATTTCGCGCCCGGGCAGGATGCCTTTGCGGTTGCATTGTCGCGTAATCGTGTCGTTTTCAAGCACTTTGCGATAGAGGTCTATCATCAGGGCGAGGGTGAGTTCGGCCACGGCTTGGGTGCTGTAGCCCGCCGCGTTCTTCACGACGATGCCGCGCCTTTGGCACTCCTCCATGTCGATGTGGTCCAAGCCGGTGAAGGCGATGGAGAGCATCTTGAGCTTGGGGCAGGCGTCGAGGAAGTCCTTGCGCAGCGGGATGTTGCTTTCGATGACGACTTCCGCACCTTCAGCGCGGCGAATCAGCTCGTCGGTGTTTTCGTTGCGGTCGGCAAAGACGACGACTTCGTGTCCGGCCTTTTTCAGTCCTTCGCAAGCGGCCTCAATCTGGCTGACTTTCAAGCCCAAAGGCTCCAGAAAGACGATTTTCATTTGGCGGCGATCATTTCGATTTCGACGAGGGCCTGCTTGGGCAGTTCCTTCACGGCGAAGGCGGCGCGGGCGGGGCAGTCGCCGGTGAAATACTGGGCATAGACGGCGTTCATCTCGCCAAAGTAGCTCATGTCGGCGAGATAGCAGGTGGATTTCACCACATTGTCGAAGGTGCAGCCCGCCGCTTCGAGGATGGCTTCGAGGTTTTTCATGCTTTGTTCGGTCTGTGCGGTGACGCCTTCCGGCATTTCGCCCGTGGCGGGGTTGATGGGCAGCTGGCCCGAAATGAAGACGAAACCGTTGGCTTCAACAGCCTGGCTGTAAGGCCCGATGGCTCCCGGAGCCTTTGTTGTTGCGATAGCTTTTTTCATTGTTGAATTTTTTAGGTGATTTCAGGCTGCAAAAATAGGAAAAATATTACCTTTGCAATCCGAAAACAAACCTAACGCGCCATGACATTCAAAGAAGTACTCCGTAAGCTCAACAACCGCTACATTTATGCGACGGTGATTTTTTTGGTGGTGATTCTTTTCGTCGATCCGTTTAATCTCTTCGAACAACGCAGATTGCGTCGGCAGTTGGACGATCAAAAGCGGCAGATTGAGTTTTACGAGCAAGAGAACGCCGAGAGCAAAGACCTGCTTGACCGCCTGCAAAACGACACCGCCACGATGGAAAAAGTGGCACGCGAGCATTATATGATGAAACGCGACAACGAGGTTATTTTCCTAATTGAAACCCAGGAATGAAGCTGCTTCGGTGTATAGGAGGCTTCCTTTTGTTGCTGTTTGCCATTGTCGCGCAACCCCTTTCGGCGCAAAACCATAGCCTTGGCGGCCGCGTGATAGATGAGCAACACCGACAGGCTTTGGCATTCGTCAATGTGGTCGTCAATGACGGCCTGGCCGGCACCATGACCGACATCGACGGAAAATATGAAATCGTCGCGACCGAACCCATCCGAAAGGTCGCCTTCTCATCCATTGGATATGAAACCAAAATCGTTGATTGGCAAGGTGTTGAGAAAAAGCTCAACGTCGCTTTGACCCCTGTCGTCTTTGAATTGGGGGAAGTTACCGTCGATGCGGGCGAAAACCCCGCCCATCGCATCATCGACAGTCTGATGGCCTACCGCAAAGCCAACAACCCCAATTCGTTGGACACCTACAAATACAAGATCTACGACCAAATGGTCTGTGGCCTTGCAGATGTTTGACGAAATGCTGAAAACCAGCGACTTGATGGTGATGGAAACCGCCTCCGAGGTGCTGTTCAAGGCCCCCGACCGCAAGCTTCAAAACGTGCTCGGAACCAAGATCGCCGGCATGAGAAACCCGACTTTCGTTTATTTGGTGAACAGCATGCAAAGCATCAGTTTTTATGACGAGCGCGTCAATATCACGGGTACGGACTATGTCAATCCCATCAGCGAGGGCAGCAAGCGGCATTATTTCTTCAACCTGGAACAGGTCAGTCCGATAGGGCAGGGCGACTCGATTTATGTGATTTCGTTTCGTCCCATGCGCGGCAGCACCTTCAACGGACTGCGCGGCACTTTGACCGTCAATAGCGACGGCTGGGCCTTGCAAAGCGTGAAAGCCGCTCCCAACGAGCAAAACGGGATGTTCATCGCGTCCATCCAACAGCTTTATCAAAAGGTGGACGGACAATGGTTTCCCAAACAACTGAACACCAACCTGAAGTTTCCGGGCATCATGGCCGATGTGGATGGCAACGCCTTGTCGATGGTGGCCATCGGAAAGAGCTATCTCACCGACATTGAAATCAACCCCGACTTAGGCAAGCAACGCTTCTCCGACATCGAAATCAACGTCAATCCCGATGCGGGCTTTCGCGACGAAACCTTCTGGAACGACCACCGTATTGACTCCCTTACGGAAAGAATCAGAGCCACTTACCATCTCATCGACTCGGTGACCGAAGGCACCGACATCCTCGACCGCATGATGGGCGTGACGAACCAGCTGATGACAGAGTCGGCCTTGCCATTTGGTATGATTAATCTCGAACTCGACCGTGTCGTCAGATACTCCGTCAGTCGCGGCTGGGGCTTTGGCCTTGGACTTTCCACCAACAACCGCATGTCGCGCCGCATCCGGCTCAACGCCTATTTCAGCTATTGGCCCAAGCCCGGCTTTTTCGACTATGGCGGCGGCCTCAGCTGTCGCATCCTTCCGCAACGGCAGATGCAGCTCGACTTGCGCGTGGGCAACCGTTCAGAGGCCTTGGGTGAGTTTGGTGGCCTTGCCGACAGGATGATGACCTTCTCCGAAAACCAATACAAATACACGTTCTATGAAAATATGTATGTGCGCAACAACTTCGCCGAAGCCGAGTTTTCGTCGCGATTTGCACGGCATTTCAAGGGTTTTGTGCGCTTCAACATCAGCGACAAGAAATACCTCCGCCAGTTCTCGCTCTTCCCTTCCGACTCGCTGACGCATGCGCGATTGTCCACCGTCGAGCTGAAACTGCGCTTCGCCTACAAGGAGAAGTTTTTGTCCACCCTCGACGGGTTGCAGTCGTTGGGCACCCCGTATCCCATCGTGTGGCTGTCGTACCAACACGCTTTCCCCAACATCCTCGGCAGCCAGCTCGAATACGACCGCTTCAAGTTTGAGGCCACCAAAAACTTCTACACCTCCTATATGGGCGTCGGCAAGATGGTGTTGCAAGCCGGTTATGCCTCGGCCACCTGTCCCGTCGTGGAAACTTTCGACATTTTGGGCACCTACGACCGCTTTGGGCTCTATTCGCCCGCCAGCTTTGCCACCATGCGCTTCGACGAGTTTTTCTGCGACCGTTTTGCGGCACTCTACTTGAGCCACAATTTCAGCGGAATGTTGTGGAAAACCCAGTCGCCGTGGTTCAAGCCCGAACTGACCTTGGCGACGCACTTGGGCTGGGGCGACATGAAACGCGCCGAGGCCTGTCACGAAAAGAACTTCAAGACGATGGAAAAAGGCTTTTTTGAAAGCGGCTTTATGGTCAATGGACTGCTCGCCACACCTTACACCAAAATCGGCGCGGGCGTGTTCTACCGCTACGGCCCTTACGCTTTCGACCGAGTCTGGGACAATTTCGCGTTTAAGTGGTGCGCTACGTTTAGTTTTTAGTTTGGAGTGATGAGTTTGGAGTGATGAGTTAATAGTTATGAAAAACAGGATTTTGATTTTAATGGGTTTTGTGGTGCTGGTTTCATGCGTGAAACAGCCGAAGAAGGTCGTCCTGCAAGGCTTGGCGCAAGGCTCGTATTATGCCATCACCTATTTCGACGACGAAGGCCGTGATTTCCAGCGTGAAATCGACTCGATTTTCCACGCCATCGACCTGTCCGTCAATCTTTGGGTGGATAGCTCCGTCATCTCCAAAGTCAATCGGAATGAAGACGTTGCGCTCGACAAGATTTTTATTGACAACTTCAACCTCGCGCAAGAGGCCGCCCGCCTTTCCGACGGCTATTTCGACCCCACCATCGCCCCCATCGTGGCCGCATGGGGCTTCAGCTACAAAAGCGGCGACAGCCTCACGCCACAGCGCATAGACAGCCTTCGTGCCATAGTCGATTACAGGAAGGTGCGCCTCGATAACGGGAAAGTGGTCAAGGACGACCCGAACATCACACTGGATTTCAACGCCATAGCTCAAGGCTACACCTCCGACCTCATCGCGGCATTTTTGGACAGTAAGGGCATCCGAAACTATTTGGTCGATACGGGCGGCGAAATCATGGCGCGTGGCGGCAAGCCCGACGGCAAGCCTTGGATTGTGGGCATCGAGAAACCCGCCGACAACTGGGACTCGGAGCGCGTCGTGCAAACCCGCGTGGCATTGCGCGACAAGGGCTTGGTCACCTCGGGCAGCACCCGAAAATACATAGAACGCAACGGCAAGCGCTATTCCCACAGCATCGACCCAAAGACGGGCTATCCCGTCGAGCATAACGTGCTCAGCGTTACCGTCTTGGCCGAAAACTCCGCTTGGGCCGACGCCCTCGCTTCCATCTGCATGGTGATGGGCATGGAAAAATCCTTACCGTTCATTGAAAGCATGGACGGCGTGGAAGCGTATTATATTTTCCAGAACGAAAACGGCGCATTGGAAACCTTTGCCACGGAAGGGTTTGGGGAATGCATTGTGAAATGAGGCAGATGGAACAGGATGAGAAATTCTGACCAAAAAGAGGATGCCGTTGTAAAGTTTCTTTACACAGCTGTAAAAATACTTTACAGTCAGGAAAGCCGCGTTTTTATAGCATATTGATTGTCAGATTTTTAAAACTTTGGCATAGTTGGTGCTATGGCATTTTGCGATTGAAATAAATGCTTCAGACCATCGTTTACTAACCAAATAAAAAACATCATTATGATCAAAGCAGAAAATCTGAAGAAAGTCTTCGTGAGCGAGGACATCTCCGTCGAAACCACAGCATTGGCCGGCGTTTCGTTCGAAATCAACGACGGCGAGTTTGTCGCCATCATGGGGCCTTCGGGCTGCGGCAAATCAACTTTGCTCAACATCCTCGGCCTGTTGGACAACCCCACTGAGGGCAGTTACGAACTCCTCGGCCATCAGGTCGGCAACCTCAAGGAGAAGGACCGCACCCAGTTCCGCAAGGGCAACATCGGCTTCGTGTTCCAGAGTTTCAACCTCATCGACGAACTCAACGTGTTCGAGAACATCGAACTGCCGCTGCGCTACATGAACATCCCCGCCGCCGAGCGCAAACAGCGCGTGGACGACATCATGACGCGCATGTCTATCAAGCACCGCAAAGACCACTTCCCGCAGCAACTGTCGGGCGGCCAGCAGCAAAGGGTGGCCATCGCCCGCGCCGTCGTCGCCAACCCCAAACTCATCCTCGCCGACGAGCCTACGGGCAACCTCGACTCGAAGAACGGCCGCGAGGTGATGGACCTGCTCACCGACCTCCACAAGGAAGGCACCACCATCGTCATGGTGACCCACTCGCAGCGCGACGCTGGCTTTGCCGACCGCATCATCAACCTCTTCGATGGTAAGATCGTGGAGGATGTGTTGTCGCAACTGTAAAAAGACATGGGACACGAGGGGGCGAAATAGTCTATCTCGTGTCCCATAGTCTATTATAACAGCGGCGTCATATAAAGCGGAAGAAATACCAACCCGTCTTTGACTTCAACATCTTTGGAGTGAAGGACGTATGGCGTGGAAAGATAGTTTCGGTACTTTTCGATGCACTTTTTTATCGAGGTCAAGGTGTAGTTTGTGCTGCTCTTGACCTCGATGGGCGATATGTTGTGCCGCGAGGTGACGGTTTCTTTTTGGATCAAGAAATCAACCTCCATACGGTTTTCGGCTTCTTCCTTGTCGTAATTGTTGTAGAAATAAAGTTTCTTATCCGTTGCTTTAAGCATCTGTGCTACAATGTTTTCCACCAACATCCCTTCGTTGATTTCCAGTTTGTCGAACATCAGTTTCTGGTAAATCTCGTTGCTGACGATGCCTCGGGCGTTGAAAGCCAGTGAGATGAGCAGACCTGTGTCGCAGAAATAGCATTTGAGGGCGGTGCGGTCTTCGTTGAGTTGCAGGCCGATGCTGGGCGCGGTGGTGTTGTAGCAGATGTTGGCGATTCGGGCATCGTCAAGCCAGAAGAAAGCGCTGTCGTATTCGCGCATTCGGGCTTCGTCCTTCAGTGCCGCGAGGGTGAATTTCTTCTCGTGCTTTTGGAGCTGGCCGGGAATGGCATCGTAAATGGCCTCTACGCGGGCCGTTGCTGAGCCTGCGTATTTCTTGATGTCGTTTTTGTAGAGGCGCAAAATCTGTCGTTTGATGGCATCCACTTTGTTGAAATCCTTCGTTTGCGCATATTCTGCCACGGCTTGCGGCATACCGCCCACAATCATGTATTGGCGGAAATAGTGCATCGCGTCACGGTGGAAGTCGCCCATAGGTTGCTGCTTTTCAAACTGTTTTTGGATGTATGGCATCAGCACTTCGTTTCCCATCGCCCAAAGGAATTCCTCGAAATCCATCGGATACATGTCGATGCCTTCTTCTTCGGAAGGAATGACGATGTCCTCGACGTTTTTCTTGATGGAAATGAGCGATCCGGTTTCCAAGTAGTCGAAACGGTGGTCGGCAACTAAGGTTTTGATGGCTTCGCGGGCGCGGGGGCATTTCTGCACTTCGTCGAAGATGATGAGCGACTTGCGCTGCGTGAGGGTTTTCTTGTAATGGAGTTGGATGTTTTGCAGTAGCGTGTCCACATCTTCCAGATAGTCGTCAAACCACGATTTGACTCGGGCGGGTGCTTTGCTGAAGTCAATCAGGATGTAGGATTCATACTCGTTGCGGGCAAACTCCTCGGCGGTATAGCTTTTCCCTATGCGTCGTGCACCTTCGATAAGCAATGCGGTGTCGCCATTCCGTTCTTGCTTCCATTTCAATAGTTTATCATAGATTTTTCGTCTCATAAATCACCTTTCCTAGATTTTTCAAATGGGTGTTTATACACTTTTCCTAGATTTTTCAATGGGGCAAAATTACACATTTCCGCGATTTTTGAATAAAATGCCCCAAAATATTTTCTTCAGAAACTTGACCACTGTAAAGTTTCTTTACACTCATTGTAAATATACTTTACACTTTTTTCAAACCTTGTTTTGTAATTTATTGGTTTTTAATTATTTACAAAGTTGGCACGGCAATTGCCATGCTAAAAGGCAGAAAAAACATAAACCAGTAAAATCGAAAAACAAATTGTTCGTTAAACATTAAAACAACACAATCATGGCTCGAATCTATAAAAAAGGCAAGACCTCCCTTGTGTCTTCCATCCTGAATATCTTGGGCTTGACGGCAGCCTTCGCCGCGCTCTACATCATCCTCGTGCAGGTGCACCACGACCACACCTACAACAAGGCACTCAAAGACAGCGAAAGGATTTATGTCCTTACCATGCCTGACCGGTTTTCAAACAATGTTTATTCGACATACGTCAATCGTCAGATGTCGGAAGCGGTCATTGCTGCTGTCCCTAGCGTTGAGGCGGGCGGCTGCGCTGCCAATTTAGGGAGCAATGAAGTTTCCGTACGCTTGGGCGAAGGACAGTCGTCGGTCGAATTGAGAGTCACCAGTTTCTCCAAGCCCGCCATCGAAGTGTTTGGATTTGAACTTGTTGCCGGCAATTTGGATAATTGGATTAGCAACACGGATGTGGTTATGTCCGAGTCAGCGGCCAAACGCTTGGGCTTGCAGGTGGGCGACCATTTCCAATATGGCTCTTGGAATTGGACAGATGTCACGGTAGCGGCCATCTACAAGGATATGCCTGTCAACAGCGACCTTTCCTCCATCGACTTTATTCTGAATCTGGGCGAAGCGGGTATGAGCGATTGGACCCAATGGGGCTGGAATTATTTCATAAAACTCGCTGAAGGCGCTGACCCAAAAGAGTTCGATGAAATTGCACACCAAGTCGCTTTTGACCTTTTTAAGACAAAATTCGACATTGACGAAAGCAATTTGACCGAAGAAAAAGCAGCGGATATTGAGGGATATAAAAAAATGATGTCACCTCATCTTATGAAGTTGACGGACAATTATTTTGCCGATAATGTCGGGCATCCGGGCAAGTCGGGCAATCGCACCACGACCATCACCTTGCTTGTCATCGCCATTTTCGTGATGCTCATTGCTTTCATCAACTACATCAACTTCTTCTTCGCGATGGTGCCGTTGCGTCTGCGGAGTATCAACACACGCAAGATATTGGGCAGCAGCCGCTTCCAATTGGTGATGTCATCGGTGGGCGAGTCGGTGCTGATGGTAGTTATCGCTCTTGGACTGGCAGTGGCGGTGGTTACACTGTTCAGACAATCCACCTTGGCTGCGCTGATTGACACACCGTTGAACTTCGGCCAAAACTTGGGTATTGCGGCTTTGACCGTCGGTATCGCCTTGCTCATTTCGGTGTTGGCCAGCCTCTATCCGGCCTTGTTCTCCACCTCGTTCAATCCCGCTTTTGCCTTGAAAGGCACCCTCGGCACCACGCAGAAAGGCAAGGCTTTCCGCATCGGCTTGATAGGCTTGCAGTTCACCGTGAGCATCGTGCTGATTATCTGTGCAATTTTTGTTCATCAGCAACGCGATTTCATGATGAGTCACGACATGGGTTTCAATCAAGAAAACCTGCTTCAGTCGCATGTGACATGGGAACTCGCCAACAACCGTGAAACTGTCGAGAATCAGTTGAAAACAGATGCTGACATCAAGGACATTGCATGGGGCGACGGCCCGTTTGTGGCCAACAGCCGTATGGCGTGGAGCCGCGAGTTCAAAAGTGATTCTGAGGGTCTGTCATGGCAGGTCTATCCAGTTTCTTGGAACTTCCTGCGTTTTATGGGTATTGACATTGTGGAAGGCCGCGACTTTACTCCCGCCGACGAGCAATCGGAAAACGGAGTCTATATCATCAACGAGACGGCTCAGAAAATGTACGGCATCACCACTGAAGACAGAATCTGGGGTCATAAAGATGCCCCTGCCGAGATTGCCGGTATTTGCAAGGACTTCAACTTCTCTGCTTTGCGCGATGAGATTAGTCCATTTGCATTCTATGTCTATGGCAAGGAGCCATGGAGCCCGTGCATGAGGCTGTTCATCCGTACCGAAGCCGGCGTTGATACCCAAGCTTTGATGGAACGCTCAATAAAAACTCTCAACGACCTCGACCCGACATTAGGCGACGGTTTTTCGGTTTGGATGAGTCCGTTTGAACAAGCCATTGAGAACCAATACAAAAAGGAGCAAAACCTCTCGAAGTTGGTCACTCTGTTCACGGTGCTGGCCATTGTCATCTCGCTGATGGGTGTGTTCGGTTTGGTGATGTTCGAGACGGAGCACCGCCGCAAGGAAATCGGCATCCGACGCGTGCATGGTGCCACGGTGCAGCAGATCCTGGCGATGTTCAACTCGCGCTTCGTGAAGATTGTGCTGGTATGCTTCGTCATCGCCGTGCCCGTGAGCATCGTCATCATGCGGCGTTATTTGGAAGGCTTTGCCTATCAGGTGCCGCTGCATATTTGGGTGTTTGCTATCGCGCTGTTGGCCGTCTTGGGTGTAACGATAGCGGTGGTCACCTTGCGCAGTCTGCGGGCGGCAACGATGAATCCGGTGAGGTCGCTGCGGAGTGAGTAATTTTAATCACAAAACCCACAAAACAATGCAAAACCTCAATCATTTTCCCTCGAGATGGCTTTTTTTTCGGTGCTTTGGCAGACCTTGAAGGCGGCCAAGACCAATCCGGTGGATGTGTCGCAGAAGGAATAATATCACGTTCTATCGTCGAAAAGTGTGAGAAAAATCACATTTTTATGCGATAAAGTGTGATTATTTGAAAAAAATGTCGTATTTTTGCCGAAAAATAAAATCGGGATCTCTATGGAAACGATAGAAAGGGATGTCACACAACAATTGTTGGCGTGGAAAAACAGTTCGCATCGCAAACCTTTGATTGTCAGGGGTGCGCGTCAGATTGGGAAGTCGTGGGCAGTGGAGGACTTCGGCAAACAGTATTATGAGCATTTGGCGGTTTTCAACTTCGACCGAAAACGCGAATTGACAGAGGTTTTTGGGAAGACCAAAGAACCGTCGCGCATCATCCACGAATTGGCTTTTTTCACTGAGGTTCCCTTGCTGCCCGAAAAGACGCTTCTCTTTTTCGATGAGATTCAAGAATGTAAGGAGGCTTTGAACGCTTTGAAATATTTTTGCGAGGATGCGCCTGAATATCACATTATTGCGGCAGGTTCGTTATTAGGTGTGGCCATCAATGAGGGAAATTTCTCGTTTCCCGTGGGCAAGGTGAATTTCTTGCAGATGTTTCCGGTCAGTTTCAAGGAGTATTTGCGTGCCGCCGATGCCGTTTTGTTTCGACAATTGGACAGTTTGGCTGGTGGTGAGGAGCCGCTTCCGACGGTCGTTTTCAACAGGGCAGAGGAATACTATCACGCCTATCAGGTTTGTGGCGGGTTGCCGCTGTCGGCGCGTTCCATGATTTGGGGCAAGGGCATCGAGACGGTTGAGAAAGTGCTGGAAGAGAATCTGATGGCCTACGAGATTGATTTCAGCAAACACGCCTTGAAGACTGATATTCCGAAGATTCACGCCATTTGGAAATCAACGCCAGAGCAACTGTCGCGCGAAAACAACAAGTTTGTCTATCGTGTTGTGCGCGAGGGTGCAAGGGCAAGGGAATACGAAAACGCTTTGCAATGGCTGGTGGATGCGGGGATGATCTATCAAGTGAAACTGTGCGAAAAGCCTGAACTTCCTCTGAGTTTCTATGAAAACTCGTCGGCATTCAAGGTGTATCTATTGGACATAGGTTTGTTGCGGAAACTGTCTAAGTTGCCCGCAGAGATTTTCGTCAGTGCCTCCCAATTGTTTACGGAGTTCAAGGGCGCCGTGGCCGAAAATTTCGTCTTGACTTCTTTGTTGGCTCAAGGTTTTGCCATGCCCAACTACTGGACTTTGCAGGGCAACAAGGCCGAAGTGGATTTTCTTATAGCGAAAGGATTGACAGTCATCCCTATTGAAGTCAAGTCGGACAGGCGCATCAGCGGAAAGAGCTTTGCCGAGTACGACAAGAAATACCATCCCGATTTGCGGATTCGTTTCTCCATGAACAACATCAAGAAAGACGGTAACTTGCTGAATTTGCCAATCTTCATGACGGATTGGGTTGGCAGTTACCTAAATAAAAAATGACCATGAGTAAACTCAAATCCAAAATCTTAGTAGTCGATGACAACGCGGGCATCCGCTCGGCGCTGAAAATCTTGCTCCCCATGCGCTTCGCCGAGGTGGAACTCATCGCTTCGCCCAAGGTGCTGATGGAAACCATGCGAACCTTCAAGCCCGACGTGGTTTTGCTCGACATGAACTTCGAGACCGACATCAATACGGGCAACGAGGGCCTCTTTTGGCTCTCCGAACTCAAGCGCGACTTCCCCGATGTGGAGGTGGTGCTCTTCACTGCCTACGCCGACATTGCCCTCGCCGTGGAAGGCATGAAACGCGGTGCCTTCGACTTCGTGGTGAAGCCTTGGGACAACGCCAAACTGTTAGGTATCCTTGAAGCATGTGTCCGCCCTACACGAATGCCACGCCGACAATGCGCTGGGGTGAGAGCGAGGCGATGCAGCAACTGCGCGCGATGGTGGAGAAAGTGGCTCCCACTGATGCCACGGTGCTCATCACGGGCGAAAACGGAACGGGTAAGGATGTGTTGGCCAACGAGATACACCGCCTATCGGCACGCGCCACGAAGCCGATGGTGAGCGTTGATATTGGTGCCATCACCGAGACGCTGTTTGAGAGCGAGATGTTCGGCCACGTCAAAGGAGCCTTCACTGACGCCCATGCCAATCACATTGGTAAGTTTGAGCAAGCCAATGGCACAACACTGTTTCTCGACGAGATCGGCAATGTGCCATTAGCACAGCAGGCCAAACTCCTTCGCGTCATCCAAAACCGCAGCATCACCAAGGTGGGCGACACGAAATCCATCCCCATCAATATCCGCCTGATTTGTGCCACCAACATGGATCTCGCCGCGATGGTCAAAGATGGGCGTTTCCGCGAGGATTTGTTGTACCGCATTAACACGGTGGCGTTTCACCTGCCGCCCTTGCGCGAGCGTCCCGACGAAATCGTGCCTTTGGCGGAGCATTTCGTGATGCAGTACGCCGAGAAGTACCACCGCATTGCGAAAGGCCTTTCCGATGAGGCCAAGAAAATGCTGCTGCGCTGCCGTTGGAGCGGCAACATCCGCGAGTTGCAGGGCTGCATCGAGAAGGCGGTCATCTATTCCGAAACGGAACTG